>JBBRZD010000177.1:0-7081 GCA_038237055.1 Lysobacterales bacterium
CTCGAATGGCATTTGATCGGCCCGCTGCAATCGAACAAATGCCGCGAAGTGGCTGAGCATTTCGACTGGCTGCAGAGCCTGGATCGCGCAAAGCTGATCGAGCCACTTGCGCGTTATCGGCCGCACCATCGGGCACCGCTGAACGTGCTGATCCAGGTCAATATCGACGACGAAGCGAGCAAGTCCGGCTGCGCACCTACGGCGGTGTCCGAACTCGCCCATCACATCGCCGAAACACCAGCCTTGCGCCTGCGCGGTTTGATGGCAATTCCAACGCCGGCGTCGGATCTTACCCTGCGACGCGATGCGTTCCGTCGCATGCGTACGTTGTTCGATGAGCTGCGCGCGGCACACGCCGGCGTCGACACCCTGTCGATGGGAATGTCCGACGATTTTGAGCTGGCGATCGCCGAAGGCGCGACGATGGTGCGCATCGGCAGCCTGCTGTTCGGGCGACGAGCGGCGCCGGTCGCACCTCTTCCACCGACCTGAGCCACCGGCTGCGGGTTACTATTCCGCCTCAGCGATCGACTTGAACAGCCGCCCCGGAGAACCGATGTCGTCTCCCGCTTCGCCCCACCCTTCCCCGTCCCGCATCGCCTTTATCGGCGGCGGCAACATGGCGCGCAGCCTGATCGGTGCCTTGATCCGCGCCGGTACCCGCGCCGATGCGATTGCCGTGGCCGAACCCAATGCCGACCTGCGCGCCGCGCTCGCGCGCGACTTCAACGTGCCCACACATCAGCACGCACGCGATGCAGCGCGCGACGCCGATGTGCTGGTGCTCGCGGTCAAGCCCCAGGTGCTGAAATCCGTTTGCGCGGACCTTGCCGACAGCGTCGCCGGCTCGCGGCCGATGGTCATTTCAATTGCCGCCGGCATCCGCGTCGCGCAGCTGCGCGAATGGCTCGGCAGCGAGCTGCCGATTGTGCGCACGATGCCGAACACACCCGCCCTGATCGGCGCCGGTGCGACCGGCTTGTTTGCGAACGACGCCGCTAGTGCCGAGCAACGCGCGCAAGCCGAGGCGATCCTCGGCACCGCCGGCAGCACGGTATGGATCGACCACGAGGACTTGATGGACACGGTCACGGCGCTATCGGGCTCGGGACCCGCATACTTCTTTCTGCTGGTCGAAGCGCTTGAGGATGCCGCCGTTGCGCAAGGCCTGCCGCGCGCAACCGCGCGCGCGCTGGCGCAGCAGACCTGTCTCGGCGCGGGACGCATGCTGGTCGAGGATGGCGAACCGCCGACGGTCCTGCGCGAACGCGTGACCTCGCCGGGTGGCACGACCGCAGCGGCTTTGGACGCATTCGCGAGCGGCGGCCTGCGTGAGCTCGTCGCAACCGCGATCGACGCGGCCACCCGACGCGGGCGTGAATTGTCCGAGAAATATTCCTGACTTGCCTGTGGCGAGCTGCTGAGCCGCTCCCGCAAAACAGATTCACCGCCTCCTGCACCGCTACCCGAGATTCCCCGAAAACGATGAGTTACTTCGCCAACGCCGGTCAGATTCTGGTCAACTTCGCATTCGGCGCGCTGATCGCACTGTTCGTGCTGCGCGTGCTGCTGCAAAGCGTACGCGCCAATTTCTACAACCCGATCTGCCAGTTCCTCTACAAGACCACCAATCCGCTGCTGATACCGCTGCGCAAGGTGATTCCTGCGTGGCGCAACATCGATATCGCGGCGATCCTGATTGCATGGCTGCTGACCGCGATCAAGCTCGCATTGCTCTACGCGATGGCCGGCCAGGGGCTCGGTGTGCTTGGCCTTGGCGTGATGGCGTTGGCCGACCTGATCGATTTTGTGCTGACTCTGTACCTCGGTGTGATCCTCGTCTATGTGCTGCTGAGTTTCATCAGCGTCGAGCGATCCAATCCTATTGCACCGCTGGTCACTCAACTCACCACGCCGATTTTGCGCCCGATTCGTCGCGTGCTTCCTTCGATGGGCGGTTTTGACTTGTCGCCGATGGTCGCATGGCTGCTGATTCTGCTTGCACGTGTGCTCATCGTCGCGCCCGTGCTCGATGTCGGCATGAGTCTCGCGCAAGCCGCGTAGCGCAGCGCTTCAGACGCGTGCGGCCCACGCGGCAATCACGCGATGCATCGCATCGAGTCCGTCGAATAGCGCAGCGGGTCCGGGCTGCAGGATGATCGGCGACTTGATCTCGTGCAATTCGCCATCGCGCACTGCCGGAATTGCGCTCCAGCCTGCACGTGCCGCCACACGCTCGGGACGGAATTTCTTGCCGCACCAGGAGCCGAAAATAATGTCCGGCGCCTGCCGGATGACCTCGCTTGGATCGGCGAGGATGCGATGCTTCGCCAACGACTGCGCCGCCTGAGCAGGAAACACGTCGTCACCACCAGCAATGCGTATCAATTCGGCCACCCAGCGAATGCCGGAAATCAACGGCTCGTCCCACTCCTCAAAATAGACGCGCGGGCGTCGCGGCAACGCGGCGGCGGCCTGCTCGACCTGCGCGAGGTGCATCTCGGCGCGCAGCGCGTACGCCTCCGCGCGCTCGTGTGCGCCAACGAGGGCGCCCAGCCGCCGGATGTAGTCGAGGATACCGGCGACGCTGCGATGGTTGCTGATCCAGACCTCGACGCCGGCCTTGATCAAGTCACGCGCGATATCGGCTTGGATATCGGAAAAACCTACAACGAAATCCGGTTCGAGCTTGAGGATCTCGTCGATCTTCGCACTGGTGAACGCCGAGACCTTCGGCTTTTCCTTGCGTGCACGCGCAGGTCGCACGGTGAAACCGGAAATGCCGACGATGCGATCCTGCTCACCGAGCGCGTACAGCACTTCGGTCGGTTCCTCGGTCAGGCAGACGATGCGTTGAGGACCTTTCACGAATACGGAACCTGGCGAACGGCGACCCAGGAACAGCAAAGGATGGCGTCATTCCCGCGAACGCGGGAATGACTACGGCGCGGAACCGTAGCGCTACTAGCCACCAACCAACTCGCACATTTACGGATACAGCATCTCCCGACTCCAGCCATCGCCGCTACGCACATAGACTTGCCGTTCGTGCAGGCGGAAGGTCGCGCCATACCAGAATTCGATGCGGTCGGGCGCGACGAGATATCCGCCCCAATGCGGCGGACGCGGCACGGGGCCATCGGCAAAGCGCTGTTCAATTTGCTCAATACGCGCTTCGAATTCTTCGCGACTGGCGAGGGGCTGCGATTGCAACGACGCCCAGGCGCCGATCTGGCTGCCACGTGGACGCGTGGCGAAATACGCGTCGGATTCTTCCGCGGGCAAACGCTCGACGCTGCCTTCGACACGCACCTGCACGCCGTTGCGCAAGGTTTTCCAGTGGAAACACAACGCCGCCTGCGGGTGTGCGGCCAGTTGCGTCCCCTTGGCGCTTTCATAGTTGGTAAAGAAGCGAAAGCCACGCGCGTCGACGCCCTTGAGCAGCACGATGCGCGCAGATAGTCGGTTATCCAGCGATGTCGCCAGTGTCATCGCGGTGGGTTCCGGATCGCCGGCGGTTGTGGCCTCGTCAATCAGGCCGCGAAAGGTCGCCAGCGCCTGCTGATAGAGTGCTTCCGATTCGTTGTTCGAGGGTGTGGAGATCATGGTGCGCGATGCTAGCACGCAGGTCGGTTACAACGATGCTGTCGTCGAGCCGACGCTGGAAATCTTGCTCAGTACCCTGCGTTCGCGCTCGACGGGCGCGCCGTGGCTGGTCGGCCTGGCCGGCCTGCAAGGCAGCGGCAAGAGCACGCTCGCACGGCAACTGGCGGCGCTGGCGAACGCACGCGGCGTGGTCACGCAAATCCTGTCGCTCGACGATTTCTACCTCGGTCGGCGCGAACGCACAGGCCTTGCGCGCGAGGTGCATCCGCTGCTCGCGACGCGCGGCGTTCCAGGCACGCACGACATCGACCTGTTGACTTGCACCTTGCGCGATCTCGGCGTCGCGAGCGCGCGCAAGCCGGCGAAGATTCCGCGCTTCGACAAGGGGTTTGACACGCGCCTGCCGCCGTCGCGCTGGTGGCACGTGGCACGGCCGCCACACCTGATTCTTCTCGAAGGTTGGTGTGTGGGTGTGCCGGCGCAGCGCGAAGAGGCACTCGCCCGTCCAGTCAACTCGCTTGAACGCGAAGAAGATCGCGACGGACGCTGGCGTCGCTGGGTGAATACGCAACTGGCCGATACGTACGCGCGCCTGTGGCGACGACTTGACGCCCTCGTCCTGATCGAGGCGCCGGGTTTTTCAGTCGTCGCGCGCTGGCGCGACGAACAGGAGCGCGCGCAACGCAAACGCCACGCACCGCATGCGTTGGATGCTACCGCGCTCGCACGTTTCCTCCTGCACTACGAACGACTGAGCCGACACGCACTGCGCGTGCTGCCGGCGCGTGCGGATCTGCGCCTCCTGCTGCGCGCGGACCGACGCGTGCGCAATGTGATGCGGCAGACTCCGGCGGATTGATTGAGTTCCAGTCCCGGCAAGCCGCGTCATCCTCTGAAGGCCGCTAGCGTCGAACGAATCCACTTCAGCCCACGGACTCGACGGTCAACGCAGTGCCCTAGGCGAGCATTTCGGCCACGCCTTGTGCGATCTCACTCGCATCGTGGCGCAAGGTGGTAACGAATGGTCTGTCTCGCGCATTCATCTGCGCTCACAGTCGATCCGACTATTTCATTGCGATTGCGCAGCGCGCTGCATCACGCCGACGAACTGCTCGATATTGAATGGCTTGGTCAGGTAATAGTCAGCGCCCGCGCGCAAGGCGGCATCTCGCGCATCGCCGGTCGCTGTCGCTGAAAAAGTCACGATGCGGCCGCGGTACCCGCGCGAGCGCAGCTTGAATACCGCCGCGTTGCCGGACAATCCAGGCATTTCGACGTCGATCAACAGCACATCGAAAGGCTGCTCCACTGCCAGTTCGATGGCCGTCTGCGCGTTGTCGACCATCCGCACTGTGCAGCCGAGATCAGCCAGCAGGGCTTCCAGTAACTGCGCAATATCAGGGTCGTCATCGACCACCATCACGCTCAAATCTTTCATGCGGGCAAAAGCCGCAATTCGATCGGACGGCGTCTCATCAACCGCACGCACAAGCGGTGGAAGCTCGATGTGAAAATGGCTGCCACGCAATGGTTCCGATTCGAGCCGCAGCTTGCCATGCATATGATCGATCAATCGGCGCACGATGCTGAGGCCCAGCCCCGCACCCTTGCGACCCGCCTGCGCCCCTTCGTTGAACGGCTTGAACACGTTGTCGAGGAATTCAGGCGAAATTCCGATGCCGCTGTCCTCGATGTCCAATCGCAACAGGCCATCGCGCCAGACGATGCCAAGCGTGACGTTGCCATGCTGGGTGTAGCGCACCGCATTCGACAGAAGATTGATCATCACCTGGCGCAGGCGTACTTCATCGAACAGCGGCGGTGTCGACTCGTCGCTGACGAGACTGGTCCGAAATTCCAGGCGCTTGTCCTCCGCCAGCGGCCGGAACATCGTTTCGACATCGAAGAGCAGCGCAGCAAGATCCACCTCGACCGGATTCAACAACGCAGCGCCGGATTCACCGCGCCCATATTCGAGCAGGTTTTCGGCGAGCGTGAACAGATAAGTCGCATTGCGACGGATGGCACGGAGCGCCTGCGTCGAATGTTCGGTCTGCTCAAACCATCGTTCTAGCATGTGCAGGTAACCGAAAATCGAGGTCAGCGGCGTGCGGAATTCGTGACTCATCGTCGCGATGAGCGCATTCTTCAACGCGTTCGCTTCCTCAAGACTTGCTCGTTGCCGGTCAAGTTCGTGGCGAATTTCCTTGAGCTTGCCGATCGCCTTCGACTTCGCATGGCCCGCCAGCACCGATTCGTTGCCAAGTTGCTGCTGCGCGCGCTGGCGCGACCGTTCGTCCTCGGCGTCGAGCAGGAGGACATTGAAGCCCGCACCTTCGACGATCAGATGCACGTGCGCGCTGCGCCCATTGGCGAGTTCGACGAACGAGATGTCCTGATGATCGTCCAGCGGCAGACCGAGGAACAGATCCTCGATCTCGTGCAGTCCACGATGCGCGTCTTCGAGATCGATACCGTAGAAGGCCGGATCGCCCTGCACATCGCGCAGATGCCAGCCAGCGTCGAAACTCAGCAGGAGCGGATGCGCACGCTCGATCAATATCGTGTGCAGATAATCTTCGATCGGCTTGGGCAGCCGCTTCGCAGCGCTCATCCGGAAAGCCCCGCGGCAATGTACGCAAATACGCTCTCGACGCCGTCGCCTGACAGCGCACTCGTCTCGAAGACCGGCAAACTCCGGCGCAGCTCGGCCAAGGTTGTTGGGGCAACTTCCCATCGCTCGACCAGGTCCAGCTTGTTGACCGCAAGGACGGCGAGCGCATCGGGCAACAGCGCGCGCGATTGCATCAGCAGGTTCAACGCAGAATTCAGGCTGCTCTCGCGGGTGCCATCGGCAACTAGCAACAACGCCGACGAACCGCGCAGATAATGCAGGCCGAGCGCATCGAGCGCGCTGCGCCCCGCGATGTCCCACACCACGAGCTTGCATTGTCCGCCGCTGACCAGATCGACTTCCTTGCTGTCGACCTTTACGCCGACCGTGGTCATGTATTTGTCGGAGAACGTACTGCGCACGAAACGTGCGACCAGACTGGTCTTGCCGACTCCAAAGTCGCCCAGCAGGCATATCTTGTACGCGGGCGCATTCATCGCGCCAACTCACTAACCGTTGCGTGCAGATAGGCAGCACGCATTGCGTCTCCGCTGATCGCGCCTTCAGGCACCGCGCCGGCTTCGATCGCTGAAATTCCGCGCGCGGAGAGTGCATCAACCAACCATTGGGCACGTGCTGCACGTATCCGAATGTTTGCAGCTCTGCTGCCGGGATCGTCAGTCAGACCAATCGCCGTAAACGAAATTCCGACCCGAGCGGTCTTGGCCAGCGCACGCGCATTGCGCACCTCGTCCGCCAGCGCATCGATGATCGAGTCCACTGGCGACAGCGGAGCCGCGTCGGTGGTGAATGCAATCCTGGGCGTTTCCAGTTTCCGCACCAACGCTTCAAGTTGCGCGC
>JBBRZD010000178.1:0-7075 GCA_038237055.1 Lysobacterales bacterium
CGCTCCGGCGCGCCGCTCGTGCGCCGTGTCGCCGCGAGCAGCAGCTCATGCGTTGTGGCAGATTGCGCTGGCCGCGCAATCCAGCCCCGTGAGGCGACACGCGATCGCGGATCGGGTTCATCGGCACCAGGCTTTGTCAGCCGCAAGGATCATCATCACCATGAAACACTTTCATGCACTTGCTTTCGCTTTGCTTGCCGCGGTGTCGGGCAGCGTCCTCGCAGCCGCTCCGTTACTCAATGTCAGTCAAAGCGTGACGATCCATGCGTCACCGGACGTGGTCTGGGCAACAATGCATGACTTCGATGGGCTGAGCGCCTGGCACCCGGCCGTCGCGAAGGACCAGATCATCCTCGGCGTCAACAACACGATCGGCGCCGAGCGCATGCTCACGTTGCACGACGGCGGCACCGTCACCGAAAAGCTGCTCGGCTACGATGCCAAGCATCGTCGCTATCGCTATGCGATGCGCATGGGTACGCTGCCGGTCACCGACTACAACGCGACGATCAGCGTCAAGGCGGCCGGCCTCAACCGTGCCAAGGTGACCTGGTCGGGCACGTTCAGGCGCAAGCACGCGGGGGCGAATCCGCCTGCGAATGCGGACGGTGCGACAGCGACGAAAGCGATCGTCGGCATCTACCGGACTGGTCTGGAAAATCTGAAGAAAATCATTGAAGCGAAGTGACGGCTGCGCTCAACGCCCGATCTTGAACGGCAGGACATCCGGCCCGGCAGCGCCGGCCGAGAGAATGAACGCCATCGCTTGATCGACGCTCCAGTCGGTCGCAATGAGACGGTCGATAGGCACGATCTCCAGATATCCGCCGGTCGGATTCGGTGTTGTCGGCACGTAGACCGCCGCCAGCTCCACGCCCGCCGCGTCGCGAAACACACGCGTGACGAAGCCGATCGTTTTCAGCTCCGGCGACGGAAATTCGATCAAAACTACGCGCTGCGTGCCGGTCGGCTTGTTCTTCAGAATGCTCATCAGTTTCTTGGAGCCGCCGTAGATCGTGTGCGCGAATGGAATGCGCGCGATCAGGCTCTCAAACATCTCGAGTAGGCGCCTGCCAAGCACGCGGTCGGCAGCGAAACCCATTGCGTACAACGCCACAATGGTAATGACGAACGCAAGCAGCGAGGCCAGCCAGCCCAGGTTGATCCTGCCAAGAGTCTGCGGAAACGCGCCGGCCAGTGCGTCGAACAGCGCAGCCACCCATGGCAGATTGATTTGTGACAGCAATGAGAAGATCGACTTGAATACGATCCAGGTCAACCAGATCGGAATGAACGTGAGCAAGCCGGTAATCAGGTAACGCTGGATGTATAGCGGGCGCATGCGGGTTTCAGGGCTGAAGGAAAATGGTGGATCTTCGTACGAGGACTGGCGGGCGCAGCGTGGCTCGCGAGCGACAGACATTCATCTGAAGAGTCGGGGTGGAGTCCGTGCAAGGGTCGGTCGTTGATGCGCACGCGCTCAATGTAAAACGTTGATCGAGGGCAATTCGCGCACAAGGCGCATGCCGACGTTCGCGTATCCCATGTCGCTCGCAGCTATATCGGCCTTGCGTGAATTGCTTTCATCGCCGTCATCGTGCCACGACAGGCCGAGGAATGTGCGCTCGGCGCATGGTGTGCCGGAACGGCCGGGCTTCGCACAGCCGTCGACCCAGCTGCTGACGTTGCCGGCGATGTCGTAGAGCCCCGGTGGTGTCGGTGGGAAGTGACCAACCGGTGCGGTGTGCGCGTAGCCATCATCGCAATCGGCATGCTTGCCTTTGCGTTTCCCGATATTTGCAGTGCGACAATCGGTGTCGGCTGCGGCCGATTGTGCGGCGAGCAGCCATTCCTGTCGCGTGGGAAGCCGATAGCGAGTACCGGTGCGCTGACTCAACCAATGCGCGTATGCATCGGCATCCTCCCAGCTCACGCAGACGACGGGGTGATCGTCACCTTGCACAAAACCAGGCTCGCGCCAATTGACGCTGTGCGCCAGGCGTGCGAGAAAATTCTGCGACTCACGGCATTTTGCGGCGTGGCGTCCGGTAGCCGCTGCAAAACGTGCATATGCACCACGAGTGACGTCGGTGGTCTCGATCGCGAATGCATGGTTGATGTGCCCGGCCGCAGCGCGGCGTGCGGTCATCACGGCCATGGTGGGGCCATCGGCATCATGAAAGTTGCCGCCGGAGCGCAACAGTTCGGCGGGGCGGGCAATTTCGGCTTCCAGCGCCTGCGCCTGCTTTGCATCGATTCGCGCCAACGTCGGCAGCAAGGGACCGAGAGAAACAATTGCGGCCGGATCGAACACATTGCGACTGCGCGCGCGGCGCGCTTCGATCGCTGCTTTCACCGGAGTGACGAAGGCCGCGAATGCCGGGCCGGACGTCTGCCTGGCTCGTTCGGCCAGCGTGATCCCCTGGCCGAGTGGTGCCAATGCTGCTTGCATGTCATTCGACGCAATCGCTTTCGCTGCCTGCACGCCGAGCACTTCGAGGATCTGCGTGATGCCTTGCAACGCATCGCGCTGATCGGGTTCATCCGCGAGAACCGCGAGGTAATGGTCGGCTGCGTTGTTTCCTGCTGGCACAAGCAGATGGCCGAGTGCAGTCAGACTGGCAGCTTGCTGCAGGTGTTGCGCGCGTGCGTCGAGCAGGGATTGAGCGTTGGCCCCCTGCACATTCAAATCGTCGAGGGAGTTCGCCACCGCTGCATCAACGGATGCATGCGCTGCCTCAGCGACGGGAACCTCCAGCGCAGCCGTCTGCACGTCCCCCACCTTCGTCGTGCCCGCCATCGCGGCCAGCTGCGGCGCGCGAGGCAACAACGCAACCAATCCGATCAGCGCAAGCACGACAACCGCACACAATGCGATGGCCCGCTGGCGCCGTGGAATGGCAACGGTGCGTTCGATCAGCTGGCGCCACCATTTCGAAAAGCCGGTCGGGTACGGTGTCTGCAGACGCCGTTCGATCACATCGAGCGTTGCGAGAAATTCCTCGGCGCTCTGGAAGCGCACGTCCGGCTGCTTGGCCAGTGCGCGGTCGATCAACGGTTGCCAAAGTCGCCGAGTCACCGGCAGTCGCGGCACCGGCTGTTCGATGTGTGCCAGCGCGACGGCCAGCGCATCGGTGCCATGAAACGGCATCTCGCCGGTCAACAGTTCGTAGCAGACGATGCCGAGGCTGTAGAAATCCGCGCGTCCGTCGAGAGGGTATCCGCGGGCCTGCTCGGGGCTCATATAGCCTGACGAGCCGATCGTCGCACCCTCGCGCGTCATACGCGGCTGGTGTGAATTGCTCAGCGCTATGCCGAAGTCGGCGAGCAAGGGGCGATCAAGCTTGTCGAAGAGCACGTTTTCGGGCTTGACGTCGCGATGCACGATGCCCTTGTCATGGGCGCATCCGAGCGCCTCGGCCAGCGCGCGCATGATCTCGAGCACGCGCCGGGGCTGGTCGCGCAGATTCCGAGCGGATAGATCCCCGTTCGGCAGATACGGCATCGTGTAGTAGATCTGTCCGTTCGAAGTGCGCCCGACGTCGAAGATGCTGACGATGTGCGGATGATCGAGTCGCGCGATGGTGCGTGCTTCGTGCTCGAAGCGGCGTGCCATGTCATCGCTCGGTGCCCGCTCGACGGCGAGCACCTTGATGGCAACCGGCCGCTTGAGCGATTCCTGGACTGCCAGATACACGGTCGCCATGCCGCCCATTCCAATCTGGCGAACGATTCGGTATCCGGGGATCTGGAACGGCAGATTCAGTTGGGTCATGGCATGCAGGCGGCGACAGGGCCACAATTCTAGCGAAGCGCAGGGGTAGACGGTGGTATACCTGCTCGTTCGCAGTAAAACGTGACGAATGCACGAGGGCGTGGAACGGATGAGCAAGCCAGCGAGGGCGGTGACGTGCACGTCCAGCGGCCAGCGTCTCTTGATCGTCGCCGTGATGGGGCTGCCAGGCGCTGGAAAAAGCACGGTCGCGCGCGCAATCGAGCACAAACTAGGTCTGCGTCGAGTCTGCCGCGACGCGATTCGGGCCGCGATGTTTCCGCGCTGCGACTACAGCTACGTCGAAAAACGCGCTGCGTTTCGCAGTGTTTTGCTCGCGCTGAAGATCAATTGTGTACTTGGCGCATCCAGCGTGATCGATGGCATGACGTTCTCGCGTCGCGACGACTACGAAAAGGTTGCTGCGCTCGCGCAGGCGCAGGGTGCGAATGTCGTGCCGCTTTTGATCGAGTGCTCTCCAGCGTTGGCTCGCGCACGCATAGCAAGCGATGCTGCAAGAGGCCATCTGGCGGGCGATCGCGAACCTTTTCTCGTCGACGAGATAGCGGCGCGTTTCGAGTCATCGCCGGAACATGCCGTGCGCATCGATGCGAGCCTGCCGGCTGTCGAAATGTGTCGGCTGGCCATCGCCGCGGTAACGGCACAATTGGGCATTGCGTTGCCCCAGGCGTGAAAGGCGGCGCGGCGCTTGCGCACGATTGCGTTCGACCCGCGCTCAGGTGGCTGGCGTCGCCTCGCTCGCTTGCGCTGGCGGCGTGAATGCGACTTCGCGCAATGCCTCCTCGGGTAGTGCGTAAGCACTCGCGAGGAACTCGCCCTCATGGATAATCTCCGGGAACAGCACGCCCTTGAGCGCCTGCACCGCGAAGATTTCCTGCACGCCGCCGGTAAATTTCAGCAGGCCGATCGTGTTGCCGGTACCGATATGGACCGCCCACACACCGCTCTGGCGCTCAGTGTTTTCCTCGGTAATCTCGATCTCGGTGAACGCGTTCGTTTCGCGCAATTGCGACAGGCCGATGAACGCGACGGGTCCGATGAAATCGAGTCCGCGACAGAAGCCCGGTACCCGCGCCACGTCCGTCTTCGCGCCGGTTTTCGGATCGATCGTTACCAGCGCGCCGCGGCCGGATTCGAGCACCCACAGGCGATCGTCGTACCAGCGCGGTGAATGCGGCATGGACAATCCGCGCGTGATCACGCTGTCGTTGGCCATGTCGAACAGCACGCCGCCGTTGCGCTTGTTCTCGCGCCAGCCCTGCGGCTTGTTCGATTCGCCCAGCGCAGTGAGATACCGCGGACGGCCATCGCGCATCGCGAGCCCGTTGAGGTGGCAGCGGTCCTCTGGCGCGTAGTGCGTCACGCAGCGCGGACGCCAGCGCGGCACGAAGCTGGATTTGCTATCCAGCGTGCACAGGCACGAGAACAACGTGTTCACGAACCACAGGTCGCCGTGCTTGTCCCAGGCCATCTCGTGGATGTCGATCGCGCCGGTGATGTGCCCGCGTCGTGCCATATAAACCGCATCGTGGCGCGGCGGATCGTGCAGGCGCTTGGCAACCGCCGGCATGTTGCGGAATTCGGCAATTTCCATTGCGGCGCCGAGTGCGAGCCGCTCGCCGTCGGCAGCCATGCCCATCGGGCGGTTGAAGCTGCGGAAATGCGTATTGATGGTCGCGCCGTCGGGCCGCAGGATCACCAACTTGCCAGCCTGATAGGTGCTGACGACGAGGCAGCCGCCGAGTTGGCGCAGCAGATCGGGGAAGTTCGTCGTGTGGACGCTGGCCAGGACCTCGGCGGTCGGCGCAGGGGCCGGCGAGGCGGGAGCGCCGGCGGGTTCGGCGGAGTAACTGCTGGCTGGAATGTCGGTGTGCATGATGTGAGTGGATGATGCGGGCTGCGCCATCGTGCCGCATCCGCCGTCCGCCGTCACCTGCAGCTATTTCAGACGCGCGCCGCGGAAGTAGTACACGCGCACGTCAAGACCGCGTGCGCCGCGTCCGATGTAGACGAAGCGCGGGTTGTGCCATTCGGCGCGGCGCCCCACGTTGGCAAAACGGGTATTTTCCAGTTCCAGCATCACGCCAATGCATGGAAATCCCTGCTCGCGCGAATAGACATCGAGCAACTCACACGAGCGCTTCAGAAGGGCCATCACCAGCTTGCTCGAACGCCACGCCGCGCCAACGAACGTGCGCCAGTAGTAGACCGGTTGGGCGAGTTGCTGCGGCGTGACCGCGATGGCGGTGCAGACGCCCGCAACGTCTCCCGCAGATGTCCGCGCGTACATCACGACCTGCGGCAGGCGCTGGTCCATCGCCGCATCGCTGTCGAGCGCCTTCTCGCGGCGCCAGAAGTCGCGGATGGCTTCGGCGTCCTCCGCCCCAGCCTGTGGCCAGACGCAGACGAAATCGAATGCCATTGCGGGTTCATTCGATTCGTCTGCGAACGCCGCAGGGTCATCCACATCAGTATTCAAAAGACAGCTCCTGTTTCCGTCGCTCCTGCACGATAACCCATGCTTCACCAGGGCGGTGTAGTAGTCGCTGTTTCCAAAGCTCTACAGAATTACCTCGAAATCATTCCTGAAAATGCCGTCGGTCGACTCCACTGCCCCAATGTCTGCCGAACTACCCCATATGCGCGAAAATCCAGTTCCACGTTGGTCCACCGTCGTGCCGGAGCTATTGCTGCCGTGGTCTATCGCGTAGCTGTCGACGTTTGGCATATGCGTGAAGGTCACACCACCATTGTTGGCCAGTGGTCGCAGATTCGGATCGGTCAGCGTGAGGGTTCCTGCTGGGACCACCAGCGACGTCGTGCTGTAGATCAGGTTGTTCGTGCCAGTCAGCGTCGTGCCGACATTGCCACCGATGTCGTTGGGCTGGGGACCACTTCCCGTATCGTTGGTGTTGTTGGAGATGATGGTGTTCTGCAGATCCACGCTGGCGCCATAGGCACTCACGCCAGAACCGTCAGCTGGACTGGCCGGGCTTCGAACCGAAGTGTTGAACGCGATCGTCGAATCCTTGATGGAGGTGTCCACATTCCATATGACGATGCCGCCGGCTCCGTCCACCGTGGCTTCATTGCTACTGACGGTTGTACTGAAGATGGCTGCGGGCGCCGTGACGCTCACGCTGTTGTTGATCGATAGAGCGCCAGTGTATGCCGCGATGTTGCCCGAGATCGTCGAGTTTCCGATCGTGACGTTTCCGGTCACAAAAACGCCGCCGCCGTCCGCGCTCGCGGTGTTGTCGGACACCGTGCTGTACTTGAACA
>JBBRZD010000179.1:0-7064 GCA_038237055.1 Lysobacterales bacterium
ATTCCGCGGCGGCGTTGGAGTCCGGACTGTCTGCGGCGTAGCCGGCGAAAACGGTTTTGCCATCGGGTTGAAGTGCCGCGTCCGTTGCCACCAACGTTGCGCCGCCGCCGACTGCAAAGAGAAACGCGGCGATGCCGTTTCCATTGTTGCCAAAGCCCGGATCGAGGGCGCCGCTATCCAATCCTCCGGCGACAGCGGACACACTGAAGGCAGCCATTAAACCCATACCAAGTCGATTCCACAAAACCATGTTCCTCTCCTGTGTTGCTACGACGTTGTTGCAGAGGGGTGCCAATCAGAGCGCCAGTGCCGGGCGAAAATCTTGTTGCACAGCCCATTGAGCTTTTGCTGCAACGCCTAGACCGGACCCAGGGGTCGTCCGACGGACCATCATGGGTCGAAGCCATTTGCGAAGATCGTGTCGTCGGCCGACTGGCGTTCGAACGCGCCAATGTCGACGGCCGCGCCAAACACGCGCGCAAAGCCGCTGCCGCGCTGGTCGACCGCGAGCCCTGCGACATTGTTGCCGGCGTCGATTGCCGGGCTGCCATTGCCGAGGGCGTGCGTTCGTGTCGGGCCACCGTTGTCGGCGAGCGGCAGCAGCATCGGATCGAAACTGATCGTGTCCGGCGGCAACAGGATCGAGCCGGTCACGCCGACGACCAGATTGTCCGCGCCGGTAATCGCGAGGGCGAAACCCTGATCGCCCAGAGCGTAGTTTCCGTTGTTCGCAAGGATCGTGCTTTCAAAAACCATCGGATCGGTATGCGATGCCAGTTCGAGCGCGGGTCCGGATGCGGATTGATTGAATGCGATCGTGCTGTTCGCCAGTGTCACTGGCCCCCTGAAGTACGCAGCGGCTGCGTAGTGATTGGCCATGTTTCCGGAGATAGTGCTGTTCTTGACAAACGCCGACGCGTGCATGCTGCCGCTGCCGCTGATCATCAGGCCGCCGCCAATATCGGCACGATTTGCACCGATCGTCGAGTTCGCGATCGTCGACAGGCCGCGCCCCGTGTTGACCACCGCGATGCCGCCGCCAACGTTTGCCCCGCCTAGTCCGGACGCGACGTTGCCGCTGACCGAGCTGTACTCGACGTCGATTGCACTATGCGCGAACACTCCGCCGCCGGCGGCGAATCGCGCAGTCGAAGTCGCCGACTTTCCCGACACGATGCTGTGCGATAGCGTCAGCGCGTGCACGGAGAAGATGCCGCCACCGGCGGCGTCTTCGCCGCGGGTATCCTTCGCAGTGCAACTCGACACCGTGCTGCCGAGAAGGTAGACACTGCCGGCCGAATAGACGCAGCCGCCCGAGGCAGGCACGGGCTGGTAGACATTGGTGTTGTCGTACTTGCCCAGCGTGATCGTCAAACCAACGAGTCGCAACGTCCCGCTGCCGGTATGGTGAAACACGCGGCTGCTGAGGTTTGCCTCGATCGTCGGAGGCGTTCCGCCTTCGCCGGAATACTTGAGATACAGATTGTCCTGCGGAATTTCGATCGCGCCGCTAGTCAGCGTGATCGTGCTGCAGTTGAGGTTGCTCAGATCGACCAGTTCGCCACTCACCGCGTTGGCGACGGCGTCACGCAGGCTGCCCGGGCCGCTGTCGTTGCAGTTGCCGACAACGATTGAGTCGGGCCGGTGCTCGCTCTGCACCGACAGGGGTGCCGCAAACACATGCGGCGCAGTGATTGGCGATGACAGCGCGAGCGCGAGCGCGGTGACAATGGGTCGCAGGCGCGGCATGTCAGGCAAGACATTGCGTGGCTTCATATGCTCCTCCGTGGCTCAGAACGGCTGGCCGACCGCGTTTTGTTGTCTTCGTGACTGCCATCTCCCGAGAAACCCGCAATCGGTCAGCCGAGTCGCACCATCGTCCAACGCCGCCTTGGCGTCCTCCCCGTTTCCCTGGATTTTTTCTGGCAGAATTCCTTCCGACGTCCCTACTGCGGCCAAATCCATGTCGGCGTTGGAAAAGCCGATCTATCGATTCGGCGAGTTCGAACTCGATCCAGGCGAGCGGCGCCTGCTTGCGCGTGGCGAACCCGTCACATTGACGCCGAAAGTCTTCGACACGCTCGTGTTGCTGGTCGAGCGGGCAGGCCACGCCGTGAGCAAGGACGAGTTGATGCAGGCGTTGTGGCCGCGCGGGTTCGTCGACGAATCGAATCTCACCAAGCACATCTGGCTGATTCGCAAGGCGCTCGGCGAAAGTGAGCACGAAACGCGCTGGATCGAGACGATTCCCAAGCTCGGCTACCGCTTTGTAGCAACGGTCCAGCGAATTGAACGCACGCACGAGGCACTTTCGTTGCCCGTGTCTTTGGAGCCCGTGTCCAATGTCCTGGTGCCGTCTGGCGCGTCCGGCGTGCACCTCGTCGAAGCGCGCCAGAATGACGATGCGTTGGTGCCGGCATCAGTTGATGCGGCAGACGCGGATCCGCACAACGTGCGCGGCGTCGCCGATGCGCCGGTCGGGACATCGGCTTTACGTTCGTCGCGTCGACGAAGTCTCGCGGCCGCCGCTGCAATCGGGATCGTTTCCGCGGCCTCGCTGCTTGCCTGGCGTTTCTTCGCACACGATCAGAATGCCGCGGTCGAAGGCTCGCCGGGTACCTCGGTTGCAATCGTGATGTTCAACAATCTTTCGCAGAACGCAAAGGATGCGTGGCTCGGGCCCGCGCTCGGCGAAATGCTCGCGACTGAGATGACGGCGGGGGGAAGTCTGCACGCGCTGCCGGATGAGTTGGTACGCCCGGCGCAAATGGATCTCGCCGCACCGATGGCTGGCGGATATGCCGCGCAGAGCCTGTACACGTTGCATCGTCGGCTGGGCGCGGATTACGTGCTCAGTGGCAGTTACTTCGTTTCGGGCAGCGCCGACCAACCCCATGTGCGCTTGGATCTAGCGCTGCAGGATGCGCGCAACGGTGTCCCCGTAGCGAATTTCGCACGCGATGCGGCGGTTTCCGAGCTGCCGTCGCTGATTGCGCAGGCGGGTGTTGGACTACGCGACAGCCTTGGTATCGCAACGGCGAAGAACATCGACCTGCAGCAGGTGGCGAATGCGCAACCGCCGACAGCCGATGTTGCGAGGCGCATAGGCTTCGCTCTCGACGCCTTGCATCAAAACGATCCCGCACGTGCGCGCGATGAATTGCTCGATGCCGTCGCGCAAGCGCCCGGCTACGCGCCTGGCTACAGCTATCTTGCGCAAGCGTGGGCTGCGCTTGGCTACGGAAAAAAGGCTGCAGCCGCAGCGGAGCAGGCGGCGGCACACGCGCAGGGCCTGCCCGAAGAGCAGCGCCTGCAAATCGAGTTGCAGCGCCAGGTCGCCAAGCATGAATGGGCCAAGGCATCTGAAATCGCTGCTGCGCTGGTCGCGCTGCGCCCTCAGGATCCCAACTATCGCCTGCGCCAGATCAGCGTGTTGCTGTCCGCCGGCAGTCGCAATGAACTCGATGCGGCCTTGGTCGCATTGCGCGCATTGCCGGGCGCGAGGGACGACCCACGCACGGAGCTGGCGGCGTCCGACGTGGCCAGCACTAACAACGACGCCAAGGGTGCGGCTGCGCATGCGCGCGAGGCGCTCGTGCTCGCCCATGCGCGAGACGAGCCGGGACAGGTTGCCGACGCGCAGGTGTCGCTGGGCGCCGCGCTGTTCCATCTCGGTGAAAACGAGGAAGCGCAGGACATGCTGCGCAAGGCCATCGTGATTTATCAGCATAGCGGCAATCCGCACGGCGAGGCCGCGGCACGCGATACGCTGGGCAAGACATTGGCGAGCGCGGATGGCAATGCGGCGCGCGAACAGTATCAACGTGCGATGTCGATTTATCAGACTATCGGCGATCTTGGCGGCGTCGCCACCACGTACACCGACCTCGCGCGAATGCTATGGGTTGCAGGCGACCGGGATGGCGCACAAACCGCCGCGCGGAATGCTTTGAAAACAAGTCGTGAGAGCGGTGACCTGACCCTTCAGGCGTGGAGCTTGCAGGCGCTTGCGACAGCCGCTTCGGACGAATCGGCGAGCGACGAAGTCGAACGTTATTTTCTTCAAGTCATCGAAATCGATGAACAAGCCGGCGACAAAGGTGGGACGGTCTGGTCGCTAGCGGCAAACGCCGATATCTTGCGTTTGCGCGGTGACCTGACTGCTGCAGCGACCGCTTGTCGGCGCGCCGAAACGTTGGGGGCCAGCTTGAGCGACCCGCAATTTGCCATCGTGACCGCGTTCAACTGCGCCGAAGTAGCGATGGACAGCGGCGACATCGAGAAGGCCAAGGCGGGATTCAATAGAGCGTTGAAGCTTGCGCAGAATTCCAGCGATCCCACATATGAGGCGAACAGCGAATTGACTCTGGGCCAACTCGACCTGGATCAACGTGATTGGGACAGCGCGAGGTCGCGCCTGAAGCGCGCGTCGGCGATGTTCGCGAAGAGTGAGGCGATCACGGGCGAAGCGGATGCCCAAGCACTGCTAGCGATGTGCGAAGAAGCAGCGGGGGATATTGCTGCGCGCGACTCGGCGATCGCACGCGCTAGAGAATTGCGCGGTCGCATTACATCTCGCCAAGAGGTGTTCATGGTGGACATTGCGCTTGCGCTTCTTCACACGGGTCCAGAGCAAATCGATTCAGCTATTTCTACGCTGCATGATCTGATCGATGATGCGGAAAAACGCCACTGGATTACGTGGTCGCTGGAGAGCCGTCTGGCGCTTTGGCAATTGCTTGCGGAGCAACACGATCCTTCTGCGCAATCCGTACTCGATGCGCTCAAGGCCGAGGCCAAGGCGCATGGATTCAAACGCATCCTGCGACTTATCGATATGCACGCATCGTAGGGGCATCGTCGCCAGTGCGCTCGCGGCGTTATCCGCAAACGCGCACATCGGTCATTTCGACGCGGGAATCGTGAATGCCGCCGATATCGGACAACCCGTGCGCGTGCGCTTGCCGCAACTGCGCAGGCCGAGGTCCTTGTCGAGGCAGACGCGTACTTCGACGAGTTCGCCCTGGCTGCAATGCAGGCTCAGCATGTCGTCGCGCAGCCGTGGATTCGCGCGCTCCAGGGCTCCGCGGACATCGGCGGCCGTCATCTGCAAATCGCGCGCGGGCGCTTTCAATTCCGGCGGCACCTGCACCGACGCGAACGCTCGATCGGCAAGGCTGAAATAGCCAGCGGGATCGAGACCGCTGCAGGCGCCGTGAGTTACCCATTCGTGATTGATCAGGCGCTTGCTCGGCATGAATGCGAGCGTTTGGGCAATGGTCTTGCGATCCGGTTCGGCATCGGTCTGGCAATGCTGCGGTCCATTGCCGCCTTCGTATTGCGGCCACAGGCCGTGCAACACAAACCCGTAGCCCTTGTGGTTGCACTGCTCGTCCTCGTCCGGATGCGTCTGGCAGAACGTGGGCGACCACGAGAGCGCCATCAGGTAATAATCGTAAGTGCCTGGCGCGGTGGCGTCGGACTTCTGGTTGCGATGCGAATGCGAGGAATGGCGCGCAAATGCAGAGTGCGCGAAACAGACGGCCAGCAGGCTGGCAAGGATCAGGGCGGGGTGCAGACGCGACATGGCAGGCTCATCGGAATTCAGCGGAAAGTCCGCGCCGGAAACTTATCAGATTGCATGTCTGGCGACGCGCTTCACTGCTGCAGGCCTTCGGTCGCGGCGGCATCCACGGAACACGATATGATGCGCCCCCCGATTCCCCCAACCTCCGGTCAGTCATGCCAAAACGCATCGCCGCACGCCGCTCGCCGATTCACGGCAATGGCGTCTTCGCCCTCACCGATATCCCCAAGGGCACCGAACTCATCGAGTACTGCGGCAAGCGCCTGACGCATGCGCAGGCCGATCGCCTCTACGCGAACACCAGCGATACCGGGCATACCTTCCTTTTCACGTTGAACGACAAGTACGTGATCGACGCCAACAGCGAAGGCAACATCGCGCGCTGGATCAACCATAGTTGCGCGCCGAATTGTCGCGCATTGAGCGAAGACAATACGGACGGCAATCTGCGTCACGATCGTGTGGTGATCGAATCCTTGCGCGCGTTGCGCGCTGGCGAGGAGCTTACCTACGACTACGGCATCGTGCTCGACGAACGCCTGACATCGCGACTCAAGGCAATTTGGGCTTGCCGCTGCTGCTCGCCGCGTTGCATCGGCACCATGTTGAAACCAAAACGCAAGCCGCGCGTGGCGGCCGGCAAGCCGCCCGCTGCCGCGAAAAAGCCGCGCACGCAAGCGAAGGCTGCTCGCAGCTGAGGAAATCTCTTCAGCGCGGCCGATCCCGGCGGGTGCGATTTGGTGGTGGCGAGAAGAAGAAAGGTTGTTCACAATCCATAATCGGGATTGACGCGCGAGTGCCTTGGCGTCACCGTAGCCACGATGGTCGTGAGCCATCGCGTTTGGGGACGCAAATACCGTGAGTGGCAACAAGATCATCGCGATCGTCGGCATGTCCGAAACGGAAGACGCTCACTTGCGTCTGCTGATGCGCAAGAGCGCCCCGGAACTGGACTACACGTGGCGCTGGGGCGACGAGAGCAGCGCGGACCTGATGATTGTCGACCTGCGTTCATTCGCCGGACAAATGGCGCGCACGCGGGCGCAGGGTGCCGGCATGCGCTACGCGATCTTCTCCGATGTCCGGGTCGAGGGTGCCGATCTCATCTTGAACCGCCCGTTGCAGCGCGCCAACGTGATCGAGGTGCTCAACAACGCGGCGCGGACGCTTGGGCGCGATCCGCAGATCGGCTCGAATACGGCGGATTTCTACACCCGAGACCTGGGCGAGGGCGGCCTCGCATCGGCGCGATCGGACGAGTTGGACACGGGGCTTGCGCCGCATCACTCTCTCGCCGGCCTCGACGAATTGTTGCGCGCGCATCCGGTCGAGTTGCGTGGCGATGAAATCTGGACGCCGTCTGTTACCCCGTGGGCACCTGTGGACGATGCTGCCTTCGGCGAATCGTCGCGACGCCCCGCGCAAGCTCCGCTTCGAGCTCACACGAATTTCGAAAGCACGCTGGCCGAGACGGCAC
>JBBRZD010000180.1:0-7060 GCA_038237055.1 Lysobacterales bacterium
CTCGACCTTGTCGAGAAATCGAACCGACTGCGCGCGCAAACCACGCTTTCGTTTGGCCATATCAATCGGCTTGCCGTCAAAGGAGTCTTTGTCCACAAAAAGAATCGACCGCGGACCGGAGGCGCGCATCGCTGCATCCGGATCAGCGGCCTTGGCTGCGGCCACGAGCTGGGAAGTTTCCAGCAGGAAAGCTTTACCCGGCTCGCCACCGCCAGCAGGCAACGGGGTGGCTGACGCCTGCCAGTTTGCAGATGACTTCATCTCTGCCCCGAGCATATTGTTCTCGACTGCATTCTTCAGCAGAGCATCGTTGCTGGTGTTGCGCTCTATAGACAGCTGGGCCGCGCTGAACCGCTGCGTCACCAGCACCGTACGGCCTCCGACTTCGGCATAGGGCATACGCATCGTTCCGTGGCTGCTGCCATCCTTTGCCTTGGTCTCGATCTGCACGAGGCCGAGTGGCTCGATCGATATCTCCATTCCCGCCTTGGCTTGTGCGGCTTGCCGGGACTTGTACTCATCGTCCAACGGCTGTATCGAAACAGTGCAGACGATATCGGCGCTGGCACAGCTATCCACTGCTCGGAGAAATCCGAATTGCATCGGTGCAGGTGCACTATCGAATTTGCCGAGCTTGAGGGCTGCGTCGATGTCTCCAGCCTGAAAGGCTTTCTGCAAATCGTGGGCGAGTTGATCGGGTCCTGCAGCACAAGCGCTCAGAGACACGCTGACTAGAAATGGAAGGAGCAAACGCAATGGGGTCATGAAATTTCTCCGTGCGACAGGATGTTGTCCACTTCATAACACCGAATCCTGTGGCAACTGGACATTGCACCTGAGATACGCCTTCAATCCGCGTTCTGGCTAGATTTGAACGGTCGCAGGGCAGCGTTGGGTACTGAGTCGAGGTCTCAGTCTCAAGCTCAATATCTTTTGGCGATTGCGACAGTGCGTGTTCTATCAGGCGAGGTGATGGCAGGCATGAGTGACGCTCACACGACTAGGATTGCCCAGGAGTTGGAAAAGGAGTAACGGAGGGAGAAGTTCATTTGTGAGCGTCGGGAAATGAACATGACATATGGTCCCCGGCGCACAACACCGGCTCAGCGTGAATTGCGGCACATTCCGCCGAGCACCTAACGGTGTGTCGCGTCACCCTGGGGTAGCCGAAGCCGGTGACCCCTACCCTTCGTTACCGCACTGACTCATCAGGCTTTTGTTGAGCTGCGAACCTTGACAGGCGCAGACTAGAGCCAAGGCATGCTTTCGCATTCCTCACCAAGGGCGGACGGCGATGCAATCGAGGGTTGGATCTGGGGCCGCCAAGGATGCCGCGAAAATACTGGCGCGCTGTGCCGCAGCGATTCGGCATGCCGCTTCCTTTACGCATCGATGCGCCAGCAGATGACCATGCCGACGTTGTCTCGCGTTACCGAAATCCTGAGATCGGCGCTTGACCAGCCCGAAAGCACGCGATCGCAATGGCTGGTCGAAACGTGCGGTGCAGACCTCGATCTGCTGGCAGCTCTGCAGCGATTGTTGGCGCTCGATCAGCGCGATGATCTGGCGCTCGACCAGCCGCTCGATGCGCTGGTCGCCGATGTGCTCACGCCGGTCTGCGACGACCTGCAAGCCAATGCGCGCTTTGGTCCGTTCCGCTTGCTGCGAAAGCTGGGCGAGGGAGGCATGGGCAGCGTCTGGCTGGCCGAGCGCATGGACGGCGGCTTCAGCCAGCAGGTGGCTCTCAAACTGATTCGCGTCGGCATGGAAAGCAATGCGGTCGCGGCGCAGTTTCGACGCGAGCGTGAGCTGTTGGCCCGTTTGCAGCATGCCGATATTGCGCGCCTGATCGACGGCGGCATTGATGGGACCGGACGTCTCTGGTTCGCGATGGAACATGTCGATGGCATCGGCTTGCGCGAATGGTCCACACAGCAACAGATCAGCCTGGACACCCGTCTCGCGCTGCTGGTGCGCTTGTGTCTGGCGGTTGCCTACGCGCATCAGCATCTGATTGTTCATCGGGACCTGAAACCATCCAATGTACTCGTGCGGGAGGATGGGAGCCCTTGCCTGCTCGACTTCGGAATCGCAAAGCTGACGTCGGGCGACGAGCGCGAAGAAACCGCACTGGATTCGCGCTTCATCACGCGGGCATACGCGGCACCTGAACAGTTGCGCGGCGAACCCGTGACGACGACTACCGATGTCTATGCTCTGGGCGCATTGATGTTCGAGATACTGACCGGCATCGCCTATACAAGCATGCATGCCTCGGGCGCTGAAACACTGCCGCCGAACAAGGCGCTGCGACTGATTCGCGAAAAGCCGGAAGCCGGTGCAACCGCCCGGCCGCCTTTGCACGGAGATCTCGATGCGATCGTCGCTCGGGCGCTCGCCGAGGAACCCAAGCGACGCTATGCAACCGCGCAAGCGCTGGCCGATGACATCGAGAATCACGTCAAGGGCCGACCGGTAAGCGCCCGTCCTGACAGCGTCCTCTACAGGGCCACCCGCTTTACGCAACGCAACCGTGCGGCTGTGGCTATCGCCGCGACGGCACTCATCCTGGTGTTGGCTCTGAGTGTCATCGCGATCTGGCAAGCCCATGCGAAGACGATCGAGGCCCAAAATGCACGGATTGCTCTGAAGCGATCGGAATCGATTCGCGCATTGCTGGGCTCGATCTTCCTCAGCGCCGATCCCAACGCGTCCAAGGGGGCGGAGACGACGGTCGGCGAACTGCTGAAGCCCGCGCGAGCGCGAATCGTCCATGAGACCCAGGACGATCCCGAACTTGCAGCAGCCTTGCTCGAGCAGCTTGGCAGCACGTATGTTTCGCTTGGCGAAGATGCGCTGGCGCGCGACGTGCTGCAGCAGGCGCTGGCATTCAATCAACAAGCTGCAAATCCATCGCTGCAGATTGAAGGTGCGGTCGAAGCGCGTCTCGCCTACTACGAGTACCTCGATGGCAAGCCGGTCATCGCATTGCAGAGGCTGAAAGCGATCATTGCGAAGTTGCGCACAGGTGATTCCTCGGTAACACCGATATTGGCCAAGGCCCTCGGCATCGAGGGCGGCGTACGTTATGCGGCCGGTGAAACGGATGCGGCAGTCGCCGATTCCGCCGAGTCGCTGGCGCTCTGGAAGAGTCTGGGTGATCCGTCTGTTGTCGACTACCTCAATGCGCTTGTGGGTTTTTCCGACTTGACCGCCGCGGCAGGCCGCGATCAAGAGTCGCTCGATTCCGCCATGCGGGTGCTGGCGCATCCTTACGTTCATGACAATATCGCACCGGGCCTCACCGCATCGGCACTCGGTGCCAACGCGCGCGCCTTGCAGGCGCTCGGGCGCAATGCGGAGGCCGAGCCGATGATGGTGCGTGTCGTCGACGCGTTCGTTACGTCATTTGGTGCGAGGAGCTCACGCACGTACTATTGGAAATATCGGCATGCGCAAGTTCTCGTCGAACTTGGAGACTTCGATCAAGCCAAGGCCATCATCGACGACCTGCTCGCGAATCCTGCAACCAACGACCAACCCATCGCCCATGTCGCCTACCTCGTGGTCGGCGCGAAAATTGCCGGCCTGCGACATGCGCCCGACGCGCCTGAAAGGATCGCCGACGCGGTGCGCGAAGCATGTTCCGACAAGGGCAATGCGCGTTTCTGTAGTATGGCGCGCGCTTTGTCCGGCTCCTGATCGAACCTTTCAATAGCCGAAATAGCGCACATCCCTGCAGCATCGAATCCGTCCGTTTCCGTGACCGTCTCTCGCGCGGCGTCAGCAGCCGATGGAAGCCGGGGCAAAGTCACCCGACCCCTGTTTTTCGACCCCTGTTTTTCTCTATTGGAGACCGCGCGATTTACCAACAGGTCGCTACGATCCGACGAGATCAGGATCGTCGGATGCATGTCGAGACGCCTCGACGCGGTCACTCAAACCCGTTCTTGAAAATCGTGTCGTTGGGATTGACCGCACCATATTCGAACGCGCCAATGTCGCAGGCGCCGCCAACAGTTCGCGCAAAACCACGTTGATCGGTCGCGAGCGCGTTTTCGTTTTGGTCAATGCAAGTCCACGGGGACGGCGGGTTCCATTGGTCGATGGCGTTGTTGCCGCTGAGCAAGGCGATGGTCGGGGTGGGGCCGCCGTTGTTGGCGAGACCGCCAAGAAAGGCCAACGAATTGAGGTTGGCCGACGCGCCCCCGGGGGCGTTGGTGATCGTGCACCCGCTGAGCGAGTTGGCGTCGGTGCCCAATATGTTGCTTCCGAACTCAAGCAGGTATCCGTTACCGTCGCAGTCGTCGTAGATGGGCGTGTTTCCCATCGTATTCCCGGCCAGCAAGGTCATGGCTTGATTCACGTGATTGCTGGAGCCTGCGATATACACGCCGCCGCCGAGACCCGTGCCATTGCGGAACTGGTCGGCGTCGTTATACGCAATCGTCGAATTGTAGAGATTGGCTGAACTTCCTTGATCGTAAATGCCGCCGCCGTCGTCAACCGCTTCATTACCCGCGATCGTGCTGTTGACGATGTTGATGTCGCCGTAGTTGATGAGACCGCCACCATAATTCGCGGTGTTGGATGCGACCGTACTTGCGGTCATGGTTACGCGACCGACCCCACCACCATACGCTTGGTTGTAGAGGCCGCCGCCCGATGTGGCAGAGACGTTCGAAGCGACGATCGAGTTCTGCATTGTCAGCGTGCCGAAATTGAGGATCCCACCGCCGTAGTCGGCGTGATTTCCGCTCACGACGATATGGTCGAGAGTCAGTTTGCCCTGATTCCAAATTCCCCCGCCCTCGGCATTCAGATTCACGGCAAGTCCATTGCGCAGTGTAATTCCGTTGATTGCGGCAGTTCTTGATAGACCAACATGGAAAATTCGGTCGATATGGCCGGCATCGATGATCGTCGTTGCCGCGCTCGCGCCGACGATCGTGATCGGTGGATCGTCGAGGATCGGCGTCGTCAGATTGAGGTCTCCAGTGTCGTCGCCGTCGCCGCTCGCAGGCAGCCGCGTCAGCGTATACGTGCCGGCCGGCAAATGAATCGTTGCACCTTCGCCGGGCGATCGATTCGCCTGCATGATCGCCGCGCGCAAGGTACAGGTGTTGGCGGCGGTATGGCACACACTGTCGCTGGTGTTGTCGTCAATCAGGTCCTGCGTGCTGTTCACGGTGAACGTCTGCATGGCCTGAATGGCATCGACGTGTGGGGCAAACACCAGCGCCGCGCCAAAAAAGAACGCTGCGAGCCAAGTTCGTGGGATCGGATAGGGCTTCATGGCTCGAACCCGTCGCGGAAGATTGCATCGAGCTGGAATTTGGCCACCCCGAAAAGAATACCGCCTGACGACGTGCCGACCTGTTCGTTGCCGGCGATCATGATGCCGCCGTCGGCGACGGCGATCCCGCTGGCCTCATCGGAATATGGCGAAGACCCGAACGAGGCATAGCTGCGCCCGCCGATTCCGAAACTTGAGTCCAGCGTACCGTTGTCGAGCAGACGCGCGACTCCCCAGTAGTATCGCTGCGTGTCGGCGCCGCCTTGCGAAACCGAGCCGACGGCGAGAATCTTGCCGTCCGGTTGCAAGGTGAGTGCCTTGACGGCTTGCGAGCCGCTCGTCAAACCCGGCCGGATCAGAAAGCGCTGCGCGCTGCCACCGTTGAACGTGGGATCCTGGCTGCCATCCGGCAGAAGCCGATCGACGAGCCATTCGGAAAACATATTGGTGGGGTCGGCCGAAACGCCGCCAATGACAATGCGGCCTTGGCTGTCGACCAGCACCGATGCCAGCGCGCTCACCGAGCCCGGCGCAAGGTGCACGCGGCCATCGTGGTTCGGACCGAAACTCGTGTCCGCGTGGCCGTTGGGCAGCAAGCGTGCGATTGCAATATCGACCGTACTTGCACTCAGCTGGGCGTAGCCGGCGAGCAGAATCTTGCCGTCGGTCTGCAATGCCATACCCAAAGGGGCATCGGAATTGATTCCGGATGGGCCGCCCAGATCGAACGTGACCGTCTGGCGACCGTTGGTGCCGAAAGAATTGTCGACACCGCTCAGGTCGGGTAACACCCGCATGACCGAAAAGTCCGCGTTGCCGGTGGGGCCATCGTCGGATCCGGAAACCAGGATTTTTCCGTCGGGCTGTTCAATTACACGTGAGGGGGCGCCGTGTGCATCGAACGCTGCGCCCGCGCTGGGAGGGTCCGAGCCGAACTGGACATATCCCTGCGCGCCGCCGCCGCCGACGCTTGGATCGAGCGCGCTGCCGTCGGCCTTGAGCATTGCGAGAATGATGCCACTGCCGGTTGGCCGGCCGGCAAACAACATGCGCCCGTCGCGAAGCCGAATCGCATCGTACAACGACGTATTGTTTGGCCAGGTGGGTACATTGAAGTGGTCGAAGCGCACATAGCCGACGCCGCCCGGGCCGAAACTGGTGTCGTAACTGCCATCGGGGTGCAGCCGAGTCGCGCAAAACGCTGGAAATTCGCCGATTGCAGGAGCTTCTGGACGGTAGCATGTGCCTGCCAGGAACAATCTGCCGTCTGGCAGAACCTGCATGGCTTGTCCTGCATCCTTCGCATCCGCGGAAACATCGACCAGCAAAACTCCGCCTGTCCCGAACGTTGTGTCGAAATAACCATCAGCGGCTCGCGCATCGTGTGCGGCGCTCACACTCAAAATGGACAGAACCAAGGCGCCATTCAAGGCGCTGCGCAGCCGGCCCGTCGCAGTGAAGTGCAGTTTCATTGGAGATCCTTGGTGAAGTGGCCGCGGCGACGGCAGGGAATCGCCTGCATCAGCGCGGCAATCCCTGAACCACCCTTTTCACTACTCAATACAAGAAAGAGCACCGCAACCGGACAGCGGGGCAAATGGGTTTCATGAAATAGGGGTAGAACCCTGAGGTATCCCCACGTTTTTCACGCCGGGACGCCGGTCTGATCAAGCAGTGCTGCGTTCGGTTTTCTCAGTCGATCCAGTAGCTGCGCGATCGATCCGCAAGGCCATCGTCGAACCAGTGCTTCGCGCCCCAGACGCA
>JBBRZD010000181.1:0-7051 GCA_038237055.1 Lysobacterales bacterium
GACGCGCGCGATTCGAGCGGCTAGCCCGCAAACCCAGGTGGTGCTGCTGACCTCGTTCGAGGACGCACAGCAGATCGTGGCTGCGGTGCAGGCCGGCGCACTGTCCTGCCTGCTCAAGGACATCGATGCCGATGCGCTCGCGGACACCTTGCGCAAGGCCGCGCGCGGAGAAGCCGTACTGCACCCGCGCGTTGCCGCAAAAATCATGGAAACACTGCGCCGCGGCGCCGAGCCCGGCAGCGAAGCGCTTCAATCCCTGAGCGCACGCGAACGCGAAGTGTTGACCTTGATGGCGGAGGGGTTGAGCAACATGCAGATCGCCGAACGTCTGGGCATCGGCGAAAAGACGGTGAAGACCCATGTCAGCAATGTGCTCAGCAAGCTCAACGTCAGCGATCGCACGCAAGCGGCAGTGTATGCGTGGAAAAGCGGGCTGAAGCAGCGTCCGCAGTAAGCATAGGCCGGCGCGCGCTGCTGCACTACTCCAGTGGCTTGCGGAAAACCAGCTGGGTCTTGACCCGCGCATAGCCGGCGCGTTCGTAGAACTGATGCGCAAGTTCGCGTTCCTGTCGGCTGCGCACGCGAATCTGCTGCGCGCCGCGCGTACGCGCCCACGCTTCCGCCTCGACGAGCAGTTGGCCGCCGATGCCTTGTCCTCGCATGGGTTGCGCAACGACGAGACCGCTGACTTCCGCGCATGCGTCGTCGCACAACTGGGCAGCGAGCGCGACCTGCAACCAGGCGATCACGCATCCCTCGGCATCCTCGGCAACGAACACCCGGCAATCAGCATTCCCGTCGATCGCAGCAAGGCGCTTGACCATCTGCTGTCGCGTACTCGGATAACCCAATTCACCGCAAAGAGCGGCGATGGCCGGGGCGTCGTAGCTGCGCGCTGTGCGGATCGTGGTCATCAAGGCCTCCATGCGCAGCAGGCTAGCGCAGGAATCGGGCCGAATGCGGGCATCCGCAGGGCAAACTCGGGCAACGTATACCTACGGGAGCGGATGCAGGCACGATACTTTCGCTTGATTTCGATCAAAGGCAATCGGTCTCCGATCGCCCGTGAAAGGCAACGCCAGGAGCGTGCCTAGATTCCGATACGATCCGCCGCTTGAGAGTCAAAGCCTCAATGATTCGTGGAACGACGCAACAGCAGTCAGAACTGCTTGCGGATGCCGACCATGAATCCGCCGGGCAGCACCGAAAGGATCAAGGGGTGGTCGCGGTGAGATGAATACCATCCGAAGCCCACGCCGATCGCCCCACCGATCAGCACATCGCTTTGCCAGTGGCCGCGCACCTTGACGCGAGCGATGGCGTCGTAAATCGGTAGCAGAGCCAATCCGTATACCGCCGGGTGATCTTCGCCGTAGGCAAGGATAAAAGGCGTTACCACACTTGAAATCTCGGCAACTTCGCCGCTTGGGAAACTTTGGTTGCCGTGGCCTGTGAAGAACTGGTTCGGATCGCTGGTTTGCGAAGGTCGTTCGCGCGAGAACGCGAATTTCGCGACCTCGGTCGTGCCGGCCGTCAGTGCCATCGCATCGAGCGAACGCCAAAGCGTATCGCCGAACTTGCTTTCATCACCTTCCCACAATGCCCCGCCAAGCACGAACAGCGCCGTGCCGGCCGCCAGATCAGTTTGATAGCTGCGCTTCCAGATGCCGCTGTTGTCATAGGCCACGCGGTGGTCAATACCGAATGGGCCACCGGCTGCCTGGGCGCCGAAGGAAGCGAGAAAGGAAAAGACGCCTGAGAAAACAATGCTGAGTCGACGCACAGTGAACTCCTGAACCGACAATGGAAATACCGCGCTCCATACAACGCGCTGTGACCTGGTCAGCGCGTAAATGCAGCTCCCGCCCGCAGGTCTGCCTTCACCAACAAACTCAGTTCGCGAGGATCGAAAGCAACCCGGCCGCATTTTGGCAGAAACCTTCAGGTGCATTTTCGACGCATCATGCGCCTTCTGCCTAACGGCGTCTCCAACCTCAATCGCAGCAGCCGTCGCCCCCCTTCACGCTGTGGGCCTGCGAAGCGGCAACGCCTTGGGTCAGCCCCTTGCCACTGGCGACGTAGTGATCCGAGATCACCTGCGCAACGCACATCGACATGCGCTTCCCAGTCGGGATATGCAGAAACTCGTTCGGACCGTGCGCATTCGAGTGCGGACCGAGCACGCCGGTGATCAGGAACTGCGCACCGGGAAACTTCTCGCCAAGCATGCCCATGAACGGAATCGAGCCGCCTTCGCCGTTGTAGGCGACGGGCGCGCCGAAGAACGCTTGCGACGCAGCCTCGACCGAGTGTTCGAGCCATGACGCGAGCGCCGGCGCTTCCCAGCCGCTGCCGGCTTTCTCGACGTCGAACGTGACCTTCGCGCCATAGGGCGGATTGGTTTCGAGCAGCCGCTTCAGGAATTCGCCGCTTTTCGTCGCATTCAAGGTCGGCGGCACGCGCAATGAAAGTTTCACCGATGTGTATGGACGCAACACGTTGCCGGCGGAGTCCAGACCCGGCAGACCGCCCACGCCGGTAACCGACAGCGCGGGACGCCAGGTGCGATTCAATACCAGCTCGGCAAGATCCGTGTTCATCGGCTGCATGCCGCTGACGAGCGGGAATTTCGAGTACACCGCGTCGCCGAGAATTTCCGCCGTACGCTTCGCCTGCGTGACACGCTGCGCCGGAATCTCGACGTGCAGTTCCTGCGGCAGGATCCTGCCGCTGACTTCATCTTCCAGCCGCGACATCACCTGACGCAGGATGCGGAAACTCGACGCGACAACACCGGACGCATCGCCCGAATGAACGCCTTCTTCCAGCACCTTGACCGTGAGGTTGCCGCCGGTGAGGCCGCGCAACGACGTGGTCAGCCAGAGCTGGTCGTAGTTGCCGCAGCCCGAGTCGAGGCAGACGATCAGCGACGGTTTGCCGATACGCGCGGAGAGATGATCGACGTAGTACGGCAGGTCGTAACTGCCCGATTCCTCGCAGGCCTCGATCATTACGACGCAGCGCTCGTGCGGAATTTTCTGTGCCTGCAAAGCCATGATCGCGGCGAGTGAACCGAAGATCGCGTAGCCATCGTCGGCGCCGCCGCGGCCGTACAATTTATCGCCTTCGAGCACGGGTTTCCACGGGCCCAGATGCGCGGACCAGCCGGTCATTTCCGGTTGCTTGTCGAGATGCCCGTACAGCAGCACGGTATCGCTGCTTGCCGCATCGGTGCCTGGAATTTCAATGAAGATCAGCGGCGTGCGACCAGCCAGGCGCACCACTTCGAGCTGCATGCCGGTGACTGGCTGCTTTTTCGCCCACGCTTCCATCAACGCGACGGCCTGATCCATGTAGCCATGCTCGGCCCATTGCGCGTCGAACATCGGCGACTTGTTCGGGATCTTGATGTACTCGGTCAGCTGCGGAACGATTTCGCCATCCCACAGATCGCCGACGAAACCATTGAGTGCTTTGGAATCCATGAGAAGAGGTCATTGAGGAGAAGAGCAGAATTCTACTCCGGCGCAGCTGAGTAAGACATTTCCTACACCGACCTGCGCGCTCTTCTTACGCCGAGGCGTGACGAGGGACCCTCCCCGCAAGGCCTCGCCGCAACTACACTTTTGTCATTCATGCGCTGCCGTGCTCGGCACCTACAAGATCATTCCCCATGCACACGATTTGCCGAATATTCCTCATCCTCCTGCTCGCGCTGCCCTCGCTTGCCTTCGCCCAAGTCGACATCAACAGTGCCGACGCAAAGACGTTGGCCAAAACACTCAATGGCGTCGGTCTGGTCAAGGCAGAGGCGATCGTCGCGTATCGCACCGCACACGGTCCTTTCAAGAGTGCCGAGGACCTGGTCAGGGTACGCGGCATCGGCGCAAAGACTCTCGACGCGAACCGCGATGAGATCGTGATCGTCGCCGACGAGCACAACGCCGCAAGGAACTAGCGGCGATCGGGAGCTGCCTCGATCCGGTGATTGCAGGCTACGGCCGAGCCAAAAAGGCGTGCTAGACTCGCCGCCCGCCGTTGGCGGTCCATACGCATGATCCTTCCCCAATACCATATCGGCCCGTCATTGATTGCGGGCGCAGGGCAAGGCTTGTTCCTCGACGAGCCGCTCGCGCGCGGCCGCCTGATCACTGCACCGGATGCGATCCCGCGCGTCTACACCTTCGACGACATCCTCGCTCTTCCAGATGCGGACAAACTCCTGCCCGCAACGGTACGCTGGTTCGAGGACCGCTACACTGTCACGCCGGAGTGGCCGGACGAGTGCTACATCAATCACGCGTTCGCGCCGAGTGCGCTGTGGCACCTCGGCTTCGTGTTTGCCGCGAGTGACCTCGAATCGGGAACTGAAATAACCGTCGACTATCGACATCTGCTTGCCCCGGGTCAGGAAGAGGACTTCCGTGACTCGATCAGTGGCGATCCCATCACCGGCTTCACATGGAAGGAAAGCCTGCGCGCGTCGACCGCCGCGCTCGCCGCGCTACTTGTCTGACTCCTTCCATCGATGATCGAAATCCCCCAAATAGAGACCGCACGGCTGCGCCTGACATCGCTTGGCGACCGCCATTTCGAGGCTTACGCCTCAATGCTGTCCGACGAGAGCAGCACGCGCTTCGTCGGTGACGGCGGACCCCTCGATCGCATGAACGCATGGCGTTCGATGGCGATGCTGCTCGGGCACTGGGCCTTGCGCGGCTATGGCATGTGGGCGGTGGAGCTCAAGGACAGCGGCGAATTCATCGGCCGCGTCGGTTTGCATCACCCGGAAGGCTGGCCGGACCTCGAACTCGGCTGGATGTTGATGCCGGCGCAACGCGGTCACGGCTACGCTACCGAAGCGGCGCGGGCCGCACTCGACTTCGCATTCAGCAAACTCCATGCACCGCACGCGATCAGCCTGATCCGCGCCGAAAACAGCACTTCGGAGCGCGTCGCACGCCGCGTCGGCGGCCGCCAGGCAACGACCATCGAATTCCTCGGTCACGCCACCTTGGTCTACATTTATTCGCCGCCGGAAGCTGCTGTCTAGCCGCAGGTGCTGCGAAATTCGTGGCGCTGCACAGCCGTCGGCTTTCCTGCTCGACACCGGCCCGCATCCATTGCGCGTGTGTGCAGGCTTCCTGCTCGCGTCTATCATTCATCGCAACCGGAATTTGATCGATCTGGAGCTTCGGCGATGATGCAACTTCCCCCAAAGACTTCGAGCGCGATCCGCCTGATCGCCGCAAGCGACTGCCAGCGTTCGCGCTGGAAGAACGACGGCGGCTGGACGACCGAGATCGCACGCAGCGCGGATAGCGGTACCGAGGAATTTCGTTGGCGCATCAGCATTGCCGAAATCGAGAGTGACGGGCCGTTCTCGAATTTCCCCGGCATCGCACGCGACCTGCTGCTTCTCGAAGGCAACGGTATCGAACTCGATATCGATAATGCCGAGCCGCATCGAATGACGCGGCGCTTCGAGCGTGTACATTTCGACGGCGAGTCGAAGGTGGAATGCCGCCCGCTTGCTGGCCCTACGCGCGACTTCAACGTGATGGCACGCCGCGATGCAGTGCGTGCCCATGTCGTCGCGCGACCTCTGGTTGGCTCGATGGTCATCTTTCCGGAAGCCGACGCGGAATGGTTCGTGCACGTGTTCAGCGGGCACGCGCGGGCGCGCTGCGGCGAACAGACGTTCGCGCTCGAAACCGGAGGTTCTTTGCTGATCGACTTCCGCAGCGGCGATGGCGTGCGCGTCGTACTTGATGGAGGTGGCGAGTTGGTGCTGGTCAAATTCGTCGCAGCGACAGCCGACTAGGCCGCCCAACCAGCACATATTCGCGCGGTCGCGCCTGTGCGGACCGATCTCACTAGGCAATGCGTGTGCTGGCTCCAAAGGCTCCTTCGCGATGAATTCGCAACGCGCCTGACGACGGCGCAGATTCGCGCCTAGGGCGAACCCGTCCCTTCGTAGTGGGCGATGCCTCCGCGGCGACGGCGCAATACGTGTGGCAGCAGGGCCAACGGAAGTGCAGCGCCGATGATCCAGTGCAGCAGCGCGATGACGGCGCGCGCGTCGTCTCCGCCCGCGTAGTAGAGGAGATATCCGCTCAACACGAGCACCGCGAGCAGCACGGCGAGCGCAATTCCGCTGATGCGCCGCCGCATCTTCCATGCAGGCACCAGGTGGATCGCCCACAGCAAGCCGATCAGCCACAAAGTCGCGAACGCGGCCGCGCCATGCAAGCGCAACCACCAGGCTTCGAGCGGATGTGGCAACAGACCGAACTCCGTGGTCTGAAGAAGCAAATAGTGAAACGCCAGCCAGCCGATCCCGCTCGCCCACAGCACGCCCAGGACGATGTAGACCAGCGCTTCGCGTCGTTGCGACAAGCGCGCGCGCCCCGAAACGGGGTGAAGAGGCGAATGAAAGCGACGATGCTTCATGCGTCGTTGAGCAGCTTGCCCCGAGCGCCTTCGACAAGGAACGCACTGGCCGCGTGCCGGCGCAGCATGCGCTTTCCGATGCGTGCATCGGCCAGCACGACCTTGGTCAAGGCGTCAGCGACGAGACAGCTGTCAGCAACCACACTGACGGCACGATGCGCGCGCACCGAGCGCCCATTGCGCGCGTTGACGTGTGTGGAGCGCACGCGCGGCTCCAAGCCATCGAGCTGTACGTCCACGGCACTACTCGCGATCGCTGCATTGCCTAGTTCGACGACCGCAGCCGCCTCCCCAGCCATCGGCGAAAGGCGCAATTCGATCGGCTCCGACGTCGAACCGAATCGACGCAGATCGCCACCGGCATTAACGCATGCTGCGCAGGCACCGGTTGCTTGCAGCACCGCCAGCGCGCGATCGACTGCATAGCCCTTGGCGATGCCACCGAGGTCGAGCCACAGCGCACGCTTGAAGCGCACGCATGCGTCACCGAGCAATTCAATATCGCGCCAGTTCGCGAGCGGATCCGCAGACGCTGCATCGAGCGGGCGCGGCAGACGCTTCCATTCGACCAGTCGCGCTGCGATCGTTGGATCGAAAC
>JBBRZD010000182.1:0-6993 GCA_038237055.1 Lysobacterales bacterium
GCCGGCGACGACGAGGTCGAGGGCGGACGTGGCGAGTTCAGCCTTGGTCGGGTTGAGCAGGTCTTGGCCGTGTACGTAACCGACGCGTGCCGCACCGATCGGACCCTGGAACGGAATGCCGGCGAGGGTCAACGCAGCGGATGCGCCGAGCAGGGCGGGGATATCGCCGTCGACTTCCGGGTTCATCGAGACGACGGTTGCGATGACCTGCACTTCGTTCTTGAACTCTTCCGGGAACAACGGGCGCACCGGACGATCGATCAGGCGCGAGGTCAGCGTTTCCTTTTCAGTCTGGCGTCCTTCGCGCTTGAAGAATCCACCTGGGATGCGACCGGCCGAATAGAACTTTTCCTGATAGTCGACGGTGAGCGGGAAGAAATCCTGCCCCTCGCGCGCCTTCGATGCGGCAACCGCGGTGACCAGCACGACGGTACCGCCCATGCTGACGAGCACTGCGCCACCGGCCTGGCGGGCGATTTCGCCCGTTTCCAGCGTGACCTGCTGACTACCGTACTGGAACGACTTGGTTACTTTCGCCACGTTGATTTCCTTCCCTCGAGGGAATTTTTAAGAGTCGTCATTCCCGCGAACGCGGGAATCCATGTTGCTGCTTTCAATGGATGCCCGCGTACGCGGGCATGACGTCAAAAGACTTGTGGAAATGGTTCTTAACGGCGGAGGCCCAGACGCTCGATCAGCGTCTTGTAGCGCTCGCCATCCTTCGTCTTGAGGTAGCCGAGCAGACGGCGGCGCTGGTTGACCATCTTCAGCAGACCGCGACGCGAATGGTGATCCTTCGCGTGATCGGCAAAATGCTTGCTGAGGTCTTCAATACGCGCTGACAGCAGCGCGACCTGGACTTCGGGCGAACCCGTGTCGTTCGCAACGCGGCCGAAGTCGGTAATGATCTTGCTGGTTTGTTCGTTGGAAAGCGGCATCTGGAATGAATCCTTGAAGCGAAGGCGAGACTTGCGAACGACCACGGCGCGTGCCATTGGAAATCGACGGTCGTGACAGAGCCGGCTTGGATGGCAGCACGGCGTTGTCCGGCCGGACTGCCGCAGCGCGGCAATGGTCGTTCGCAAGCCCCGCGGGGTTGGACGGACGATGAAGGTAACGGGCTATTTTAGCTGGCGGAACGGTTCTGGAACAAGCATTTAACCGCGCAATCGGCCAATCACGGCGGATTGAAGCCACGCAATGCGCGCAAGCGGCCACCTGCATGGCATTCCGCCATGGCGACTGCCCTGCCCGCCTCGTCTAGCGCGACACACCGGCCCACAAGTGCGTGGCCCGTATTCTCAACGACCTGCCCTTGGCGCAGGCGGAGAACTGCGGCCGCATCCAGACGAACCTGTGGATAGCCGGCCAATCCTTGTTCAAGGGGCAGCAGGCATGCGTCCAGTTCGTCAGGCAGGGTTTCGGCAAGCGTTGCAAGTTCATCGAGGCGGTGCATTCGCGGCTCGGCAAAAGGTTCGACCCAGAGCCGACGCAACGCCGTGACATGGGCGCCGCAGCCAAGCCGCTCGCCGAGATCGCGTACCAGGCTGCGCACATAGGTGCCAGAGCCGCACTCGATCAGCAGACGCAAGCGATCGCGGGAATTTTCAAGCAATTCAAAACGGTACACATCGACTTCGCGCGGTGGTGCGACCACGTCCTCCCCGCGCCGCGCACGTTTGTACAAGGGCACGCCGGCTTGCTTGAGTGCCGAGTAGATGGGCGGGACCTGGGTGATCCGGCCACTCAGCTTGACCAGCTCGGCGCGGATCAAGGCGTCGTCCAACGCGGGGACAGGACGCTGCGTGACCGTCTCGCCCTCGGCGTCGTCGGTCGTCGTGGTGATCCCGAGCAGGCACTCGGTTTCGTACGCCTTGCGCGAACCAAGCAGGAGTCCGGCGATCTTGGTCGCTTCGCCAAAACAGATCGGCAGCAAGCCGGTCGCGAGTGGATCGAGGCTGCCGGTGTGGCCCGCCTTGTCGGCGCGATAGAAATGGCGGACGCGCTGCAGGGCTTGGTTGGAACTCATGCCGGGCGGCTTGTCGAGCAGCAGGATGCCGTCGAGCTTGCGGAAAACAGGGCGCCGCGGTCGATTCATGGCGTCATCGGAGGAAGAGCGGAACGAACGGACGGCCAAACAGAGGGCTGTGCTTCACGCCTGCACGAAGTCGCTTGACGACTTCGTGCCTGCGCGCGGTTCAGTCAGCCTTTGGTTCGGTGCCGCGCAGGAGCAGCTCGATGCGTTCGCCCTTGTCGACGGAATCGTCGTAACGGAAACGAAGTTCCGGCACGCGTCGCAGTTTCATCGAACGCGAAAGATCATGACGAAATTGCTTTGCCAATTCGTTCAACGCACCGACAGCTTCCTTCGACTCATCGCCGATCAGAGCAGTGACGTAGATTGTCGCCATGTCGAGATCGCGCGTAACTTCGACTTCCGACACGCTCACCGACGGCAACGCATGATCGCGCACGGCCGCGTGCACGAGCACCGCCACTTCGCGGCGCAATTCCGCGGAGATGCGGTCGGAACGATTGAATGACTTCGCGGGCATCTTCTTGTATGTGGCCTGGAACCGGGGGTCGAGTATGCGCTTGAAACCATCGGCCTTTTCAGCCGATGGTTCTCATCCTCGCATTACAGCGTGCGCGCGAATTCGATGCGCTCGAAGCACTCGATCTGATCGCCCGGCTTGACGTCGTTGTACTGCTTGACGCCGATACCGCATTCCATGCCGTTGCGCACTTCGTCGACGTTTTCCTTGAACCGGCGTAGCGATTCGAGTTCGCCCTGGAAGATCACCGTGTTGTCGCGCAGCACGCGGATCGGCTTGGTGCGCTTGACCGTACCCTCGATGACCATGCAGCCCGCGACCGCACCAAACTTGGAGCTGCGGAACACGTCGCGCACCTGGGCGACGCCGATAATCTCTTCGCGCACTTCCATGCCGAGCAGACCGGTCGCAACCTGTTTCACCTGGTCGATCACGTCGTAGATGATCGAGAAATAGCGCAAATCGAGATTGTTCGATTCGATGATGCGACGTGCCGATGCATCCGCACGAACGTTGAAGCCGATGATGACCGCCTTGGAAGCGGCCGCCAGCGTTGCATCGGATTCGGTGATGCCGCCGACGCCGGAGGCGATCACGTTGACCTTGATCGCATCGGTGGTGATCGCGACCAGCGACTCGCGCAAAGCCTGTGCCGAACCCTGCACATCGGCCTTGACCACCAGGTTCAAGGTCAGCTGGCCTTCGCCCTGGCCCATCTGCGCGACCATGTCTTCCATGCGGTTGCCCGCCTGCGAGACCAATCGCGTTTCGCGGCGCTTGTGCATGCGCTGCGAAGCGACGTCCTTCGCCAGACGCTCGTCGGCGACAACGACGAAATCGTCGCCCGCTGCTGGCACGCCGGAAAGACCCAGCACCTGCACCGGAATCGATGGACCCGCTTCGTCGACCTGACGACCTGATTCGTCGAACAGCGCGCGCACGCGACCGTATTCGATACCGCAGACGAGGAAGTCGCCCTTCTTCAGGCGGCCTTGCTGCACGAGCACCGTCGCGACGGGGCCGCGACCCTTGTCGAGACTGGATTCAATCACGGTGCCGTTGGCACGACCATCCGGCACGGCCTTGAGATCCATGACCTCGGCCTGCAACAGGATGGCTTCGAGCAGATTGTCGACACCGTCGCCGGTCTTGGCCGACACGGGCACGAACGGAACGTCACCGCCCCACTCTTCCGACACAACTTCGTGCTGGACCAGTCCCTGCTTCACGTTCTCCGGATTGGATTCCGGTTTGTCCATCTTGTTCATCGCGACGATCAGCGGCACCTTGGCGGCGCGCGCATGCTGGATCGCTTCGATCGTCTGCGGCTTCACGCCATCGTCGGCAGCGACGACCAGCACCACGATATCGGTCGACTGCGCACCGCGTGCGCGCATCGACGAAAACGCGGCATGGCCGGGCGTATCGAGGAAGGTGATGACACCCTTTTCGGTTTCGACGTGGTACGCGCCGATATGCTGGGTGATGCCGCCGGCTTCGCCCGACGCGACTTTGGTGCGGCGGATGTAATCGAGCAAGGACGTTTTGCCGTGATCGACGTGGCCCATGATCGTGACCACTGGCGGACGCGTGGACTGATCGCCCTCATCACCAGCCTGATGCGCCAGCAAGGTGGATTCCGCACTCGTGTCTTCGGCCGCGACGACCTTGTGGCCGAGCTCTTCGGCGACCAGCACCGCAGTATCGTGGTCGATTGCCTGGTTGATCGTGACCATCACTCCCATCTTGAATAGCGCCTTGACGATTTCAGCGCCTTTGACGGCGAGCATCTGGGCCAGATCGGCCACCATGATGGTTTCGCCAACGGCGATCTCGCGCGTGACCGGTGCGGTTGGGCGCGAGAATCCATGCGCCGGACCAGTGCGCGATTGATCGGTCCCGCGCGCCTTTGGACGCTTGCGGCCGGTGCGCCGCGCGGCGCCTTCCTGCGACAGATGCAGCTCGTTGCCAAAATAGCGCTTGCCCCCCGGTGTTTCAGTGGGGCCGTCCTCCCGCATGCGATGCGAGCCATGCTTGGGCTTGTGGCGATGATCGGCCGCGCCACCTGGAGCGCCGCCCGGCGCGGGGGCACCTGGAGCGCCGGTATGACTGCGTGGGCGTTCGGGACGCGAACGATCGGTTTCGCGCGCGGGTGTTTCGCGCGCGGGTGTTTCGCGTGTCGGTGATGCTGTCGTTTCCCTTGCAGCGACCACGGGCTTCGCCTCGACCGGCGTCTCGGCCGCAACCGGTGCCTTGGCGCGCGCTTCCTCTTCCGTCGCGGCACGACGCGCGTCTTCGGCGGCGCGCACCTTTGCTTCTTCTTCCTGACGGCGACGATCGGCTTCGTTGCGCGTGTTTTCCTCGGCTTCGCGCTTGAGCTGCGATTCGCCAAGTTTGCGGATCGCGTCCTCGCGCTCCGGATCGACATGCGCGTTGGCCTCTTCCTCCATCGCGCTGCGCTTGACGTAGGTGCGCTTCTGGCGCACTTCGACATTGACAGTCTTCGCGATCGCACCGCGCTGGCCGGGAACGACCGTGATTTCGCTGACCGTGCGGCGCTTGAGCGTGATCTGGCGCGGCGACGAAGCCTCCTCGACCGTCGCTTCCTGCTTGCCGTGCGTGCGGCGCAGGAAACCGAGCAGCTTCACCTTCTCGGTGCTGCTGATGACCTGCTCAGGGTCGGAAAACTTCATGCCCGCTTCGGCGAGCTGCGTGAGCAACTTGTCGATCGGCGTGCCGAGGACTGTGGCCAGCTGTTTGATCGTGACGTCCGACATCGATTTCGTACTCCGTGACTCATGCAACGCTTGCGGCGACTATCCCAGCGGCGCTTTCGCACAAGCGGCCGTATTGCTCCGACAACTCCGGGTGAAACCGCGGCTTCCGCGGTCGCGCCCTCCTTGCAACGCAAGGCTTCCAGCGGTTCTTATGAAACAGCCGTCTCGCGCGCTGCCATGATCAGGTTCGACGCCTGATCCTCGTCGATACCTTCCAGACCCAGCTCCATGAACTCGTCGGTTGCGAGATCCGCAAGGTTCTCGCGCGTGACGATGCCATGCGAAGCGAGCTCGAACGCAAGCGCCTCGTCCATTCCCTCGACAGCGAGCAGGTCCGCCGACGGCTTGTGTTCTTCGATGTTCTCTTCCACCGCCAGCGCGTCGGTCAGCAGAGCATCGCGAGCACGCGCACGCAGTTCCTCGACGATGTCCTCGTCGAAACCTTCGATGCCAAGCAACTCGGCCGTCGGCACGTAGGCAATTTCCTCGACCGTCGAGAATCCTTCCTGCACCAGGATCTGCGCGATTTCGTTGTCGACCTCAAGCTTGCTGACGAACAACTCGCGCGCTGTTTCCTGCTCGGTCTCGCTCTTCTGACGCACTTGGTCGGCGGTCATCACGTTGAGCTGCCAGCCTGACAACTTGCTCGCGAGACGCACGTTCTGGCCGCCGCGACCGATCGCCTGCGACAGCTTGTCTTCGGCAACCGCGATGTCCATCGAGTGCTTTTCTTCGTCGACGATGATCGACTGCACTTCGGCAGGGGCCATCGCGTTGATGACAAACTGCGCCGGACTGTCGTTCCACAGCACGATGTCGATACGCTCGCCGTTCAATTCATTCGACACCGCCTGCACGCGCGAACCGCGCATGCCGATGCAGGCACCGATCGGATCGGTGCGATGGTCGTGTGCAAGCACCGCGATCTTGGCGCGATCGCCGGCATCACGTGCGCACGCCTTGATCTCGACCAGGCCTTGGCCGACTTCCGGCACTTCGAGCTTGAACAGTTCCATCATCAGTTCGGGCGCGGTGCGCGAGACGAACAGCTGCGGCCCGCGCAATTCCGAACGCACTTCGTACAGATAACCACGCAGGCGGTCGCCTGTACGCACCGCTTCGCGCGGGATCGCGCGGTCGCGCGGCACGAAGGCCTCGGCGTTGCCGCCAAGGTCGAGGAACACGCTGCCGCGCTCGACGCGTTTGACGATGCCGGTGATCAGCTCGCCAATGCGATCCTTGTACGCGTCCACGACCAGCGCGCGCTCGGCTTCGCGCACGCGCTGAACGATGACCTGCTTCGCTGCCTGCGCGGAAATACGGCCGAAATCCGGGTTCTCGATCGACTGCTCGACGAAACCGCCGATACCGACGCCGGGCGCCTCGTCTTCCGCGTCCATCATGCGGATCTGACGATCGGGCGATTCCATCACGACGTCGTCCGGCACGACTTCCCAGCGCCGGAACGTCTCGTATTCGCCGCTTTCGCGATCGATCGCGACGCGCACGGAAACATCTTCCTCGGCATAGCGCTTCTTCGCGGCGGACGCGAGCGCGGCCTCCATCGCTTCGAAAATCACGCCTTTCGGCACGCCCTTTTCATTGGCGACCGCATCGACGACCAGCAGCAACTCTTTACTCATTTCCCAACTCCTTCACGA
>JBBRZD010000183.1:0-6916 GCA_038237055.1 Lysobacterales bacterium
CCATCGACACGCGTGGAGTGTCGATCATGTGCAGTTGCGTCGGCCGAAGGCGGGCCGGGGCCCGCCCTACGCTAAACTTTGCGTCTTCCTGAAACGCCGCCGGAGTGCCTGATGTTCCCTCGTGCCGCCCGCATCGAAGGCTACGACCCCGTACTCGCCAAGGCCATCGCCGACGAGCACCAGCGCCAGGAAGACCACGTCGAACTCATCGCCAGCGAAAACTACGCCAGCCCGCGGGTGATGGAAGCGCAGGGCAGCGTGCTGACCAACAAGTACGCCGAAGGCTATCCTGGCAAGCGCTACTACGGTGGCTGCGAGTACGTCGACATCGCCGAGCAGTTGGCGATCGACCGCGTGAAAGAACTCTTTGGGGCTGACTACGCGAACGTGCAGCCGCACTCCGGGTCGCAAGCCAACCAGGCGGTGTTCCTCGCGCTCTTGCAGCCGGGCGACACCATCCTCGGCATGTCCCTGGCACATGGCGGCCATCTCACCCACGGCGCAAAGGTCAACATCAGCGGCAAGCTCTTCCACGCGGTGCAGTACGGCGTGGATGCCACCGGCATGATCGATTACGACGAGATGCAGCGCTTGGCGACCGAGCACAAGCCGAAGATGCTGATCGGCGGTTTCAGTGCCTACTCGCAGATCGTCGACTGGGCGCGCATGCGTCAGATCGCCGATTCGGTCGGCGCGATCTTTTTCGTTGACATGGCGCACGTCGCCGGCCTCGTTGCTGCCGGTGTGTATCCCAATCCACTGCCGCATGCGCACGTGGTGACGTCGACCACGCACAAGACCCTGCGCGGCCCGCGTGGCGGCATCATCGTCGCGCAGAACGCGTCCGAAGATCTCGTCAAGAAGCTGCAGAGCATCGTCTTCCCAGGCATCCAGGGCGGGCCGCTGATGCACGTGATCGCCGCCAAGGCGGTCGCGTTCAAGGAAGCGCTGGAGCCGTCCTTCAAGGATTACCAGCAGCAGGTCGTCAAGAACGCACAGGCGATGGCCAATGCGATCACCGCGCGCGGTTACAAGATCGTGTCAGGTGGCACGCAGAATCATTTGATGCTGGTCGACATGATCGGCAAGGGTATTACCGGCAAGGATGCCGAGGCCGCATTGGGCCGCGCCCACATCACGGTCAACAAGAACGCGGTGCCGAATGATCCGCAGAAACCCTTCGTCACTTCAGGCTTGCGCCTGGGCACACCCGCGATCACCACGCGTGGCTACAAGGAAGTCGATTGCGTCGCTCTGGCGAACTGGATTTGCGATGTGCTCGATGCGCCGAATGACGAGAACGTCATTGCCGGCGTGCGCGATAACGTGACCAGGCAATGCCAGCAGTTTCCGGTGTATGGATAAAACCGCGGCGCCCTGCACATGCACTGTCCTTTCTGCCAACACGTCGATACCCGCGTCATCGACTCGCGTGTGTCCGATGACGGTGTCACCATCCGCCGGCGTCGCGAATGCGAAGCCTGTGGGGAGCGCTTCAGTACGCTGGAAACGATCGAACTCAAGCTGCCGGTGATCATCAAGGGCGATGGCCGGCGCGAACAGTTCGATGCGCGCAAGCTGCGGGTCAGTTTCGATCGCGCATTGCAGAAGCGGCCCGTGGCCGAGGAGCAGATCGAGTCGGCGGTGCGTGCGGTCGTGCATCAGTTGCGCATGACCACAGAGCGCGAGATCGCATCGCGCCGCGTGGGGGAGTTCGTGATGTCGGAACTACGCACGCTCGATCATGTCGGCTACGTGCGTTTTGCTTCGGTCTATCGCTCGTTCGAAGACGTGGCGGACTTCCGCGAGGAAATCGACCGGCTTGAACGCGAAACGCCGGGCGAAGGCCAGCTGCCATTGCTCGGTGGCGCCGTGGTGCTTATCGACAAGAAGAAGCGATGACATGACGAGCGCTGGCTCGATAACGACATTCACCGCGATCGACCACGCGATGATGGCGCGCGCCTTGCGCTTGGCCGAGCGTGGCGCATTCACCACCAAGCCCAATCCCATGGTCGGCTGCGTGCTGGCCAAGGGCGATGAGGTGGTCGGCGAAGGCTGGCACCAGCGCGCGGGTGGTGCGCATGCCGAAGTGCTCGCATTGCAGGCTGCAGGCGACAACGCGCGTAGCGCGACCGCGTACGTCACGTTGGAGCCGTGCTCGCATATTGGCAGGACCGGGCCGTGCGCCGATGCATTGATCGCTGCAGGCATCGTACGGGTGGTCGGGGCGATGCGCGATCCAAATCCGCTGGTCGATAGCACCGGCTTCGAGCGTTTGCGTGCAGCGGGCGTGGTCGTCGACATCGGATTGATGGAAGCGCTGGCACGTGAGCTAAACCACGGGTTTCTGTCTCGGATCGAGCGCGGCCGCCCCTGGGTGCGGATCAAGCTTGCGATCAGCATCGACGGCCGCAGTGCGCTGGCCTCGGGCGAATCGAAATGGATCAGCGGCGATCCCGCACGACGGGATGTACAGCGCTGGCGTGCACGCAGTGGCGCGATTCTGACTGGTGCCGGCACGGTGCTGATGGATGACCCATTGTTGACGGTACGCCTGGACGACGACACGCCGGGACACGAACGCGATTTCGTACCACCATTGCGCGTGATCCTCGACCCCGGTCTGGCCACGATTGCACGCGGGCGCATCCGCGAAGGCGATGCGCCAACCCTGTATGTCCACGCGGCCGATGCGCGCATGCCGCGCGGCATCGACGCGCAGCATGCGCATGTGCCGGTCAACGCAGGCTTGTTCGATCTTCAGGCCGTGCTTGCGTTGTTGGCGGAGCGCCAGATCAACGAAGTACAGATCGAGGCCGGTGCGACGTTGGCGGGCGCGTTTCTCGCGGCAGATCTTGTCGACGAATTGCTGCTATATGTTGCGCCGATCATTCTTGGCGGGCGCTCGCGGCCAATGTTCGATGGCTTGCCGATCGATACGATGGCCGAGAGGCTGAGCATGCGCATTGTCGAAACCCGCCGCATTGGCGAGGACGTGCGAATGTTGCTGCGGCCGCGCAGAGAAGCATCAACGCATGCAATGCAACTCGCCGAGCCGACGCGCGAACAGACAACTAAAAGCCCGTGATTGAATCCTCGCCAGCGCCATTCGCCGACCATTTTTCCGCCGTGGCGGCTGACTATGCTGCCGCGCGACCCGTATACCCTGATAAGTTGTTTGATTGGATCGCATCCGTGGCGCCGGCAAACCAATGCGTTTGCGACGTCGGCTGCGGAAGTGGCCAGGCCAGTCGCGGACTGGCGGCGCATTTCGTTCGGGTGCATGCAAGTGATCCCAGCGCCGCGCAGATCGCGCAGGCGTCGGCATCGGCCAATGTCACCCTTGCGGCAGAGGCTGGTGAACGATGTGGTCTTCCCGACAACAGCGTTGATGCCGTGTGCGTCGCGCAGGCGTTGCACTGGTTCGACCGCGCCGCTTTTTTTGGAGAATGCACGCGCGTGTTGCAGCCCGGTGGCGTGCTCGTGGCTTGGGGTTACCAGGATATTGAAGTTCCCGATGCGCTGGCCGCCACAAATGCCGCGCTGCAGGATGAAATCCGTGATTGCTGGCCGCCCGAACGCGTGCTGATCGACAATGCCTACGTGGGCTTCGACTGGCCATTCGTAGCGCTCAATGCCCCTGCGTTTGAATTGCACGCGCAGTGGACATTGCCACGATTGCTTGGCTATTTTTCCAGTTATTCGGCCAGCAAGCGTTGTCGGGAAACCACCGGACGTGATCCGGTCGCGGCGCACGCAGCGGCATTCAACGCGGCATGGGGCGATCCGTTAGCGACGCAATCCGTGCGCTGGCCAATGTTCCTGCACGCCCGGCGCAAGGCCGCCTGATGTTCACCGGATTGATCGAAGCCGTTGGTCGCCTTGCTGCGTGTGAGATGCGCGGTGGTGATGCGCGACTGACATTCGACGTCGGAATGCTCGGCTTCGACGACGTGCAGCTGGGCGAAAGCATCGCGGTCAATGGCGTGTGCCTGACGGTGGTGGCTTTCGACGAACACAGCTTCCAGGCGGATCTCTCCAACGAAACGCTGTCGCTGACGACACTCGGTGGATTGCGAGTTGGTGCCGCGCTCAACCTGGAACGCGCGATGCGCGCCAGCGATCGTCTCGGCGGACATCTGGTCAGTGGCCATGTGGATGGCGTCGGCCGCGTGTTGCAGGTCACGCCCGATGCGCGCGCGCAACGCTGGACATTCTCCGCACCCGGTGCACTGTTGCGCTATATCGCGCAGAAAGGGTCGATCTGCGTCGATGGCGTCAGCCTCACGGTCAATGCCGTCGGTGAGGCGCTGTTTGAAGTTGCACTGGTGCCGCACACCATCACGCATACCGCATTTGCACAAACCACGGTCGGCGATGCAGTGAACCTGGAAGTTGACCTGGTCGCACGCTATGTCGAGCGGCTGCTATCGACACGAGACAACGCATGAGCTTCGCATCCATCCCCGAACTCCTCGAAGAACTGCGCGCCGGCCGCATGGTCGTCATCGTCGATGACGAGGACCGCGAGAACGAAGGTGATCTGATCATGGCGGCCGAACTGGTGCGCCCGCAGGACATCAACTTCATGGTCACCCATGCGCGAGGACTGGTATGCCTGTCGTTGCTGCGCGAGCGCTGCCTGCAGCTTGGCCTGCCGCCGATGGTGCGCGACAACACCTCGTCGCACGGCACCAACTTCACCGTGTCGATCGAGGCTGCCGAAGGAGTCACCACCGGCATTTCAGCCTACGACCGTGCGCATACGATCCGCACGGCGGTGCGGCCAGACGCCAGCGCGCGCGACCTCTCGCAACCAGGCCACATCTTTCCGCTGCAAGCGCAAGCGGGCGGAGTGCTCAATCGCGCCGGGCACACTGAAGCTGCGAGTGATCTGGCAATGCTGGCCGGTCTGGAACCCGCGGGCGTGCTGGTGGAGATCCTCAATCCGGACGGCTCGATGGCGCGTCGTCCGCAGCTGGAATCGTTCGCGCGCGAACATGGCTTGAAGATCGGTTCAATCGAAGACCTGATTCGGCATCGCCTGGCCACCGAGCACACCATCGAACGCGTGGATGCGCGCGTGATCGAAACCGAGCACGGTCCTTTCCACTTGCATACCTATCGCGACCTGCTGAGCCATGCGCTGCACTTCGCATTGTTGCGGGGCGATGCCGATGCGATGGTGCCGACGCTGGTGCGCGTTCACATGCAGAACCCGCTGTCCGACGCGCTGCATTGGCGGCGCGCCGATTTCGGCCCGGCCGTCAGCGACGTGCTGGCGGCGATCGCACGCGAGAATCGCGGCGCATTGGTGCTTCTGGGCGAGGGACAGTCTGCCGACATGCTGCTTGCGCGCATTCGCGAGCAGCCGGAAACACCGAAACGCGGCGGGCTGGTCGAGTGGCGTCGCAATGGCGCCGGTGCGCAGATCCTGGCAGACCTGGGCCTGGGCAAGCTGCGCGTGCTGGGAATGCCGCGTCGGCAAGTGGGTCTTGCCGGATACGGACTGGAAGTCGTCGAGCATGTTGAACTGCCACAAGGACAGTGACGGCCGGGCAGCTGCGCCGACAGACGCTAGACTGTCGCTCCTTTCCGGTTGATCCCCCCATGCCGCATTACGAAGGCGACCTGCGTGCCACCGATGGTGTCCGCTTCGCGATCCTCGCCAGTCGCTGGAACCCACGCATCACCGATGCCCTAGTCGCCGGCGCGCGCAAGGCATTTGCGGACAATGGCGTGGCCGAAGACGTGATCGACGTGATCCGCGTCCCGGGGGCATGGGAATTGCCAATGGCCGCCGCGCGCATCGCCGTGGCGGGTACACATGCGGCCATTGTCGCGCTGGGCTGCGTCGTGCGCGGGGATACGCGTCATTACGAGCAGATCGCGGATGGATGTTCCAACGGCCTGATGCGTGTGTCGTTGGATCATGGCATTCCGGTCTGCAACGGCGTACTCGCGGTGGAGGCCCACGAGGACGCGCTCAAGCGCGCCGGCGGCAGCCACGGCAACAAGGGCGAGGAAGCCGCGCTGGTCGCGATCGAGATGGCGCACTTGCTGGAGCAATTGCCATGAAGCATCACCCGCGCAAGGATGGAATCGACCCGGTCCAGCGCTCGCGTGCACGGCGTCGCGCGCTGCAGGCAGTGTATGCATGGCAGATGTCCGGGGGCGATGCCAACGGCGTGATCGCACAATTCGCGCACGAGCAGGCGCACGAAGTCGCCGATCTCGAATACTTCGACGACCTCGTCCGTGGCGTCATCCGCCATGTGCGCGAACTGGATGCGGCGCTTGCCGGATTCATCGATCGCACCGTCGAGGAAGTCGACCAGATCGAGCGTGCCTCGCTGCGTATCGCTACCTATGAATTGCTGCATCGCCCCGACGTGCCGTATCGCGTGGTGATCAACGAAGCGATCGACAGCACCAAGCGTTTCGGCTCAGAGCATGGGCATACTTACGTCAATGGGGTGCTCGATCACGCAGCCGCGGATTGGCGCGCAGTGGAAGTCGGCGCCGCACGCTCAAGGTGAGCAGTGAATTCGACCTGATCGCGCGCATCAAGGCACGCGCCGCGCTTGCGAATGGTGCGCGCGACGACGTCGTGCTGGGCATCGGCGATGATGCCGCGTTGCTGCGCCCGCGTGCAGGAGAGTTGCTGGTCGTGGCCACCGACACGTTGAATCTCGGCGTGCATTTTCCCGCCGGGACTGCGCCGAATGACCTGGGCAGGAAATCACTCGCGGTCAATTTGTCCGACCTGGCCGCGATGGGCGCGCAACCGGCGTGGTGCACGCTGTCGCTGTCGCTGCATGATGCCGACCCACGTTGGCTCGATGCTTTCCTGGATGGTTTCTTCGAACTCGCGTCGCAACACCAGGTTGCGCTGGTTGGTGGCGATACCACG
>JBBRZD010000184.1:0-6907 GCA_038237055.1 Lysobacterales bacterium
CAACATGCGGCTGCACAACATCGGCGTGAGGCTCAGCGAAACGAGTCCGGAGACCAGCACGGCGGCGACGATCGTGACTGCAAATTCGTTGAGCAGGCGGCCGATGATGCCCCCCATGAAGATCACCGGTATGAACACCGCGGCAAGCGACAGGGTCATGGAGACAATCGTGAAACCGATTTCCTTCGCGCCGTCGAAGGTCGCGGTCAGCCGATCCTTGCCCATCTCCAGATGGCGCGAGATATTTTCAAGCATCACGATGGCATCGTCGACGACGAAGCCGACCGACAACGTCAATGCCATCAGTGAGAGATTGTCGATGCTGAAACCGAGCGCGTACATCACCGCGAACGTGCCAACGATCGACATCGGCAGCGCCAGCGATGGAATCACCGTCGCCGACACATTGCGCAGGAACACGAAGATCACCATCACCACGAGGACGAGCGCGAGCAGCAGACTGAACTTCACATCGGACACCGATTCGCGAATGCTCTGCGAGCGGTCGTAAATCACCTGCAGGTCAGCGCCAGCCGGCAAGGTGCGCTCGAACGACGGCAGCATCGTCTTGATGTCTTCGACCACGTTGATCGTGTTGGAGCCCGGCTGCTTCTGGATCGCCAGCACGACGCCACGCTCGCCGTTGAAGAACGCACCACTCTTGTCGTTCTGCACGCCATCGTAGACGTGAGCGATGTCCTTCAGCCGCACCGGCGCGCCATTCTGGTAGCTGACGATGAGTTCGCCGAACGCGGTTGCATCCTTGAGCTGGCCGTCGACCATCACGTTGTACACGCGGTTCGGGCCGTACAACGTGCCCGTCGGCAAATTGACATTGCCGCTGCCAATTGCCTTCGCGACCGTGTCGATCCCCAGACCGCGCCCGGCAAGCGCATTCGGATCGAGGTCGATGCGCACCGCGTATTTCTGCGCTCCGTATACATTCACCTGGGCGACGCCGTTGACCGTAGAGATGCGCTGCGCCAGCGTGTTCTCGGCGAATTCGTCCAGTGTCGACAGGCGCAAGGTCTTTGAGGTGAACGCGATGTAGAAAACCGGCGAGTCCGCCGGGTTCACTTTCTTGAATGTGGGTGGCGTCGTCATCTGCGTCGGCAGCTGATGCAACGCCGCAGAAATCGCAGCCTGCACGTCCTGCGCTGCCGCATCGATGTTGCGGTTCAGCGAGAACTGTAGCGTGATCGACGTCGAGCCTAGCGAACTCGACGAAGTCATCGAATCGACTGCAGGGATCGTCGAGAGCTGTTTCTCCAACGGCGTCGCAACCGCCGAGGCCATCGTTTCCGGTGAAGCGCCCGGCAACGAGGCGGACACCGAAATCGTCGGGAAATCCACGTTTGGCAATGCGGCGACAGGCAACTGTCGGTAACCGGCTATGCCGAACACGAGCAGGCCGATCATGACCAGGATGGTCATCACCGGCCGGCGTACAAAAATCTCCGAGACGTTCACGGCGTGGCTTCGCTGACTTTCAGGGCGGTGCCGTTTTCGACGCGAGACTGGCCGTCGATGACGACGGTCTCGCCGGCAGCGAGGCCCTTGGATACGACAGCGATCCCATCGACACTGCGCGCGATGTCGACCTTGCGTTGTTCCGCATGGTTATCAGCCGATACCACGAAAACATAGGAACCATCCGGGCCATTCTGCACGGCGCGGTCGGGTACCACGATTGCTTTCGCGTCGTTGCCAAGCGTCAGGCGCACGCTGATCAGCTGGCCCGGCCAAAGCAAATGCTCCTTGTTGGTGAACTCATCGCGCAACTTGATCGTGCCGGTTGCGCTGTCGACTGCGTTGTCGATGAAGGCGACGTTGCCGACGACCGGCTTCGCGATTCCCTCGATGCTTGCGCTCACTGCGAGCGGCGCAGTCTGCTGCGCGGCAAGCACAACGCCGAGCAAAGGTCCCGGCAACGCGAAGTTGACGTAGATCGGTTCGATCTGATTGATCACGACGAGAGCATTGGTGTCGTTCGCCTTCACCAGATTGCCCGGCTGCACCAGAATGCGACCAAGTTTTCCGGCAAGCGGCGAGCGGATGTCGGTGAAACCCAGCGTCAATTTCGCCGACGCGACGTTCGCCTGACTGACCTTGACGCTCGCTGCCGCAGCAGCAAGATTGGTCTTGTACTGCTCCATCTGGTCGGCTGAGATGTAGTGTTTGTCGGCAACCGGCTGGTAGCGCTTCACCTGCGAGCGCGTCTGCGCAAGCACTGCCTGATCCTTGGCGAGGGCCGCCTGCGCTTCGAGCAGCGACGATTCGGCCGGCCGCGGGTCGATGCGGAACAGGGCCTGCCCGACCGTCACCTCATCACCATCCTTGACGAAGGCGCGATCGAGCTGGCCATCGACCAAGGACTTCACCGCAACGCTGTTGATCGCCTCCACCGTACCGACCGCACTTGAGATGGTCGGCATGTCCCGACTGATGACCTTTGCAACAGTAACTGGCGCGGGCATTGGCGGTGCAGGTGCCTGCCCGCCCGAACACGCCGCGAGCGCGAGGTCGAGTGCGACCAAAACGACACTGGCGCGCCGGCATCTCCAATCGACATGCATCATGCAGCGGACACTCTCAGGTTGCAGTGCGGTAGTTTGAACGATCGCACGCATATTCGTTCGGCAGACGCCGTAAACATCGGGTAAAGGGGAACCGTGACCTCCGGCCTACCGCGCCACGGCGCACCCCGCTAAACTTGAGGGCTGTTGCGCTGCGCATATCCATGCTGCGGCGCTGTTGTTGTTGTTTTCTCGATGAATCCTGCCATGTCTGCAACGCCCCTCCCCACGTCGATCAAGCAGCGCCGCTACTGGTCTGCGCCCAACGGTTCCGCGCTTGCGCTGAAGCTCGCCGAGACGGGGCGCGCGCATGCGGGCGTGGTCGTCGCGGTTGCGCACGACACCCACGCTGCGCACGCGCTCGAGGCCGAACTCTCGGTTTTCGCTGGCAACGACCTGGAAGTGCTGCAGTTCCCGGATTGGGAGACCCTACCCTACGACCTGTTTTCGCCGCATCCGGATATCGTTTCGCAACGCATTGCAGCCCTCTATCGTCTGCCTACGCTCAAGCGCGGCGTTCTCGTGGTGCCCATCGCGACCCTGATGCAGCGCCTTGCGCCACGCAGCTACGTCACCGGCTCCGGCCTCGTGCTGGAGCTGAAACAGAAATTCGATATCGCGACCGAGCGCCGCAGGCTGGAATCTTCAGGCTACCGCAATGTGCAGCAGGTGCTCGAACCTGGCGATTTCGCCGTGCGCGGGGCCTTGCTCGACATCTTTCCCATGGGCAGCCCGGAACCGTATCGCATCGAGCTGTTCGATGACGAAATCGACTCCATCCGTACCTTCGATCCGGAAACGCAGCGTTCCGATCACAAGGTCGATTCGGTAAGACTGCTGCCGGCGCGCGAATTTCCGCTCACCGAGGAATCGGCGAAGGCGTTTCGCAACGCACTGCGCGAGCGCTTCCCGATCGATCCACGTCGATGCCCGCTGTATCAGGATATCAAGGAAGGCATGACGCCAGCAGGCATCGAATACTACCTGCCAATGTTTTTCGACAAGACCGAAAGCTTGTTCGACTATCTGTCGAAGGATGCATTGTTCGTGGTGGCTGCAGGCGCGCTCGAAGCCGCAGACAGTTTCTGGACGCAGACCAGCGAACGTTACGAGCAGCGTGCGCACGACGTCGAGCGACCGATCCTGCCGCCGACCGAACTCTACCTGCCGCCACAGCAACTGCGCGAACGGCTCAACAACGAGTTGCGAGTCGACATCGTGTTGCCGCACACCAACGAACACGCGATCGATCTCGGAACGCAACCGGCGCCAAGCCTGCCGCTCAATCGCAAAGGCGACGAAAGCGGCGACGCATTGCGCCACTTCCTCGCGGCGTATCCGGGCCGCGTGCTGATCGCATCGGATTCCGCTGGTCGACGCGAAGGGCTGATCGAGCAACTCGCCAACGCGCGCTTGCGACCGCAGACCTACGCGACGTGGGCAGAATTCGCCGCTGACACCAATCCCTTCGGTATCACGGTCGCATCGCTCGAACAGGGTTTCGCCCTGACCAAGCCCGCGTTGACCGTGCTGACCGAGCGTGAACTGTTCGGCGAACGCGCGCAGCAGACGCGTCGACGCAAGCGCGCCTCGCGCGATCCCGAAGCGATCGTGCGCGATCTGGCCGAACTGCAAATCGGCTCGCCGATCGTGCACGTCGATCACGGGGTCGGTCGTTATCAAGGCCTGCTCAAGCTCGATGTCGGCGGCGAGAACGCCGAGTTCCTGTCCATCGAATACGCCAAGGGCGACAAGCTCTATGTGCCGGTCGCGCAATTGCAGCTGGTTGCACGTTATTCCGGCACCGCACCCGAACTTGCACCCCTTCATGCACTCGGTGGTGATGCGTGGGAGCGCGCAAAGAAGAAGGCCGCTGAAAAAGTTCGCGACGTCGCCGCCGAACTCCTCGCGATCTATGCACAGCGAGAGGCGCGACAAGGCACCGCGATGCCGGTCGATCGCGAGATGGCCGAACAATTCGCCGCCGCGTTCCCGTTCGAGGAAACGCCGGACCAGACCACCGCAATCGAAGCGGTGATCGCCGATCTTGCGTCGCGCAAACCGATGGATCGCGTCGTCTGCGGCGACGTCGGTTTCGGCAAGACCGAAGTCGCGTTGCGTGCTGCGTTCGTCGCCGCGACCGCAGGCAAGCAGGTCGCGGTGCTCGCGCCAACTACCCTGCTCGCACAGCAGCACTACCAGAACTTCCGTGATAGATACGCCGACTGGCCGATCCGCGTCGAGGTGCTATCACGCTTCAAGTCGACCAAGGAAATCACGTCCGCACTGAAGAAACTCGCCGAAGGTCAGATCGACGTGATGATCGGCACGCACAAGCTGCTGCAAGCCGATGTGAAATTCAAGGATCTCGGTCTCGTCATCATCGACGAAGAGCAGCGCTTCGGCGTACGCCAGAAGGAAGCGCTTAAAAAACTGCGCGCTGAGGTCGACCTGCTGACGCTGACCGCGACGCCGATCCCGCGAACGCTGAACATGGCGATGGCGGGCCTGCGCGATCTGTCGATCATCGCAACGCCGCCGGCGCATCGACTCGCCGTTAAAACCTTCATCGGACATCACGACCCCGCTCTGATCCGCGAAGCGCTGCAACGCGAGCTAGCGCGCGGCGGCCAGGTTTACTTCGTGCACAACGAAGTCGACACGATCGAGAAGATCACGCGCGAACTGGGCGAACTCATGCCCGAGGCACGCATTCGTTTCGCGCACGGCCAGATGCCGGATCGCGAGCTCGAGATGATCATGCTCGACTTCTACCGCCAGCGCTTCAACGTGCTGGTCGCGACGACGATCATCGAATCGGGCATCGATATTCCGAGCGCGAATACGATCATCATCAATCGCGCCGATCGTTTCGGTCTCGCACAGTTGCACCAGCTGCGTGGCCGTGTTGGCCGCTCGCATCATCGCGCGTATGCCTATCTGATCATTCCCGATGGCCGTTCGATCTCCGCCGACGCGGAAAAGCGCCTCGAAGCGCTGGCATCTCTGGAGGAACTGGGCGCCGGCTTCACGCTTGCGACGCACGACATGGAAATACGCGGCGCGGGCGAACTGCTTGGCGAAGAACAAAGTGGTCAGATCGAGGAAGTAGGCTTTTCGCTCTACACCGACATGCTCAATCGCGCTGTTCGCGCGTTGAAGAGCGGCAAGGTCCCGGACTTCGACCTGACCAAGGAACACGAGGCCGACGTTGAGCTGCATCTTCCTGCGCTGATACCGGACGATTATCTCGCCGATGTGAATGCTCGCCTGACTTTGTACAAGCGCATTGCCAGCGCGCGCAACGAGGACGAACTACGCGAATTGCAGGTCGAGATGATCGATCGTTTCGGCATGCTGCCCGATCAGGTCAAGAACCTGTTCGCAGTGACTCAGTTGAAACTGGCGGCGACGGCACTGGGCATCCGCAAACTCGACATCGGCGCCAACGGTGGTCGCGTGATCTTCCGGCCCCAGCCGGCGGTTGAACCGTTGACCGTAATCAGGTTGATCCAGTCGCAGCCGCGCGTTTACTCGCTGGACGGACAGGACAAGCTGAAGTTCAAGATGCCGCTCGATGGTGCCTCCGAGCGGCTGCGTGCCGCCGGCGATCTGCTCACCGCGCTGGGTTCGCGCAGAGCGGCGTGACGTTTGCATGAGAGGCCTACCATGACGCCGCGCACGTCACGCTGATCGCAACCTGCGTCGTAATGTGCGTTGTGGTGATCGAATTTCTCGGCTGGGACTTTATACGTGCCCTCCGCTGCATTCCGCGCTGATGATTTTCCAAGACACACGATCCGATATCGCAAAGCGGATTCTTCCGCGCTTGTGCGAAAGAAAGCTATCACCGAATGAACCCGCCACCGGAACCAACCATGTCCAATGATTTTCTGCATCGCTTCCAGCTCGAAAACGCCGGCGTTAGAGGTGCTCTCGTGCGCCTCGATCAGAGCTGGCAGCAGATTCTGGACAGCGCAAACTACAGCGAACCGCTGGCCGATCTTCTCGGGCAGACGGTCGCGGCAAGTGCGTTGTTCACCAGCACGATCAAGTTCGATGGCCGTCTTTCCATCCATCTGCGAGACAGCGGTTCGCTGAAGCTGTTATTTGCCGATTGCACGCATGACGGATTGCTGCGCGGCATCGCTCGTTGGGATGGTGAACAGCCGCAGTCGCCGATACAGATCGATCCGCAGGCACGCCTCGCGATCACGATCGAAAATTCGAGTACCGACACGCGCTATCAGGGCCTGGTGATGGCCGAAGGCACCCAGCTTTCAGTTGCGTTCGAAGGCTATTTCGAACGCTCCGAACAGTTGCCTACACGG
>JBBRZD010000185.1:0-6782 GCA_038237055.1 Lysobacterales bacterium
AGGCGCACTGACACGCCTTTCGTCTGGCTGCCTTGAACGGAACCGTCGGCATCGAAGAAGCCGCGCAGGAAGCCACGGTAGGCGTCGCTCGAGGACTGCTCGATCGCAGGCGTGATCGCCTTGTTGCCCGGTGCGAGTCCCAGATCGAACGCGAGATCACGCAGAGCGGCTGACTTCATGCGCCATTCGTTGCGCCCCGCAACTTCCGACCAACCGGCGAAGTCGGACCGATGCGGCAGGGTCTGCGCACAGCGCAGCGCTTCGGTCATCAGCGATGTCGGCGTGCCGGCACCGACCGCGTTCACGACATTGGCTTGCGACCAGACCGAGAGTACGGCGGCTTCCTGTTTGAGCGTTCCGTCACCGACGAGCAGGCCCAGCAGATAACCCTGTTCATGGGTCAGTGCGCCGGCCCATTCGGTATTGGCGCGATGATCGTTGAGCAACACGCGGTCGCCAGCACGCAACATGTCCGCCGCGCACCATTCGGTTTCCAGGCTCCAGCGCGTCATGCGCGACACGCGACGCACGCGATGGTCGGCGGTGAGACGCAGGCGATGACCTTCTTCGGTCTGCAGTGCGAACACTGGCTTGGTCCCCGTGCGGAAGAAACCTTCCGATCCCGTCGCGTGATCCTCGCCATCGACCCGTGCAAGGAAGTCACGGCCGAGGAGATCCTGCACCTGGCGCGGACCTTCGCTCGTCTGCACCCACGTATCCGCGGTCACGCATGGATTGGTCGCGCGAATGTGCTCGCACCACCAGTTGTTGTTCATCTCGTTGACGCGGTCGATGAGGATGAAACCCGGCTCGGCGTAGTCGTACGTCGAGACCATGATCATGTCCCACAGATGTCGCGCGCGTGCGTGACCGTAGATCTTGCACGCAACCAGACCATCCTCGCGGCTGACGTAGTTCTTGTGCGTCGGCCAGTCGCGCCAGACCACTTTTTCTGCGTCAGTGAGGTCGATCTCGTGCTTTTCCTTGATGTGGATCGGGAACACCATCGCCCAGTCCGCATCCTGCTTGACCGCGTCCATGAAACCGTCGGTGATCAAGAGGCTGAGGTTGAATTGCCGCAGGCGGCCATCTTCGCGTTTGGCCTTGATGAACTCGCGTACATCCGGATGCGAGACATCGAAGGTTCCCATCTGCGCGCCGCGTCTGCCGCCTGCGGACGAAACCGTGAAACACATCTTGTCGTAGATATCCATGAACGACAGCGGGCCGGACGTGTACGCGCCTGCGCCTGATACATACGCGCCGCGCGGACGCAGCGTCGAAAATTCATAACCAATACCGCAGTTGTGGATGACCAGCAGCCCGGCGTTGCCGGCGAGGTAGTTGTTGTGTTCGGCGACAGTGAAGTCGTAGAACGTCTCGGGCAGATCCAGGCCACGCTCGATCGATTCAACTTTGCGCAGGCAGCGCGCGAAGTCGATCAAGGGCACGAGAGCAGGAAAGCGGTTTGCCCAACGGTCCAGCCAGATGCGGCTGACGACGTGCTTGGTGTGATAGCCGTGGTAGAAGCCGAGCGCCTGGCGTTCCTCGTGGCCGAGGGTGCTGGCGAGTTCAGCCAGCGCGTTCGCCAGATCCTTCGGCAGCACGTAGTGATCGTATTGCCCGGACTGGCTTGCGTGTTCGGCGATGCGACCGAGCTTGCCGCTGTCGGCCATGTAGCGCGCGACTTCCTTGAGGAACGCCGAGTCGCTGATCTTCAGCATCGCACCGCCGCTGTCGCGGATCGTGCTGCCGTTGTAGTCGTGGTTGCGGGGTTTGCGCAGGGTGAGACTTCCATGCACGCCGAACAGGCCGAGCAGGGCTTTCAGTTCGCCCGCGAAGGCCGCGTTCTGCGTCGCGATCGTGGCGCTGCCGTGCTCGCGCGAAACGGTGCCGTCGGTATCGATCAGGCCGGCGAGGAACGGCAGGAAATGGCGTTCGGGATGCTGCGCGATCCAGGCAGGTACGCGCAGGTGCGCGGTCTTCGCGCCGATCTGGTCGTCGATGAGCTCGGCAGCACGACTCGCCGCGAAGCTCGCGACGGTGTAATCCCATACGGGCGTGCCATTGGGCGTGGTGGCCGCAACGACGCGCGCACGGGAAGCGCTGAAGCCGGCGAAGAACTGGGCGTAGCGCTCGACCACCTCACGCTCGGCAGCGCGGATCTTGAAGATCAAGCGGCGGCCCATCGTCTGCGCGCGCTGCTGCCACGCCTCGCGGTTGGCGCGATAGACGTGATGCTTTTCGTAAGCCGAGCCATCGCCGAGGTGGGCGCCAGCAAACCACGCATTGAGCATCGTCGAATCGTCGCCACCCCAGGCGACGGTATTTTGGACGACAGCATCGGACTCGAGCACCTCGTCGGCGCGCACGTAGGACTGCTTGCCATCGCGATAGACCATCACCGGGTGACGGATGGAGGTCTTCAACGACACGCCGTTCGCGCGGATCTCGATGTTGTCTTCGCGCGCAACATGCGTGGTGAGGTGCTGCTCGATGCGACGCATCTCGAAGCGCCGCGCCTCGCGGTCGTAGCTGAGGATCTGCGCGTGCTTTTCCTCCACTGCCTGATCGGCGGTGACGAGACCCTGATCGGTGATCACCCACGTACCCGGCGCGACGCAGCCGGCTTTCAGCGTAAGTCCCGCCTCATGCACTTTGTCGAGGATGTTGTCCATCGAGTCGTCGATGGTGCCGGAGACCGTGCAGTTGATCGTCGAGGTCTTCGGCTTGTGTTCCTGCGCGCCGGCATTGGACGTGATGCGGCCAGCCGGGATCGCGCCGCGGCGCAGCGCCCACAGAAAACGGTCGTACCAGTAGCTGCGTTTCTCGGCGGTCTCTTCGACCTCGGACAATGCGCGGGCCACGCGCTGGTAGGTGTGATCGATGCTGGCGTCGACGGCGTCGCCATTCTTCGATTTCAAGCGGTATTTCTTGTCCCAGATGTCGTGGGACGCAGGCTGCAGGGGAATTTCCACCGCGCCACGCGCGAGCTGTTCCAGGCGCACCGTGCTCATTCTGTTGTTCTCTCCCTTGTATAGCCGGGTCAGGGCCCGGTCTGGTTGTTCTTGATTTTCGTTCACGCCACGCTCGCTCAAGGTCTGTCCGGCAGGCCCTTGATTGATGGTTCCTTGGCCATACCCGGCATTGCAACGCGCATCCCAAAGCGCGCTGCATTACCCAATCCGTGGGTTCAGTATTCATGGTCGACCACAAGATATTGTGGCGGCGGCCAAAACTACGCCCCGCCCGGCATGAAGTAAAGCGGCAATTTCGATCGACGATCTTTTGGCGCATCACAGAACCAAAACGCCGTGGTCGGGGCGATCTTGTTGCCGCGCCCATGAAACCGGAGCGCATTTGCGTGGTCTTAACGAACCACCGAAGCTTGCTTCCCTCTCGCCAAGGACGCTTTCCATGCCGAACCCCCGCCTCCCCCGCACCGCGAACCTGTTCCGTCTCGCCCTGGGCGCTGCCTTCGCCGGCGCCGTCGCTATCGCCGCCGTGCACGCTGCGCTGCCGCCTGCGATCGACGGCGAGGCGCTGCCTTCACTCGCACCGATGCTGGAACACGTCACGCCCGCGGTCGTCAACATCGCCTCGAAGACGCACGTCGCCGTGCGCAATCCCTACTTCGAAGATCCGGTGTTCCGGCGCTTCTTCGGCATCCCGAACAATTCGCCGCGCGAACGCGTGCAGCAGTCGCTCGGCTCCGGCGTGATCGTCGACGCCACCAAAGGCTACGTGCTGACCAACAACCACGTGGTCGAAGGTGCCGACGACATTTCAGTCACCGTCGCCGATGGCCGCACGGTCAAGGCGAAGGTGCTCGGCACCGATCCGGATACAGATCTGGCGGTCTTGCAGATTCCACCAGGCAACTTGACCGCATTGAACATCTCCGATTCGGCAAAGCTGCGCGTCGGCGATTTCGTCGTCGCGATCGGTGAGCCGTTCGGGCTCGGCCAGACGGTGACCTCGGGCATCGTCTCCGCGCTCGGTCGCTCGGGCCTGCGTGGTTCGGGCTACCAGAACTTTATCCAGACCGATGCGTCGATCAACCCCGGCAACTCCGGCGGACCGCTGGTCAACCTTCGCGGAGAGCTGGTCGGCATCAACTCGATGATCTATTCGCCCTCGGGCGGCAATGTCGGCATTGGTTTTGCGATTCCGTCGAACCTCGCGGTCGACGTGATGCGCCAGCTGATCGCGACCGGCGAGGTCAAGCGCGGCGTTCTCGGCGTCGAAGCGCAGGACGTCACGCCGGAAATCGCCGGCATGCTCGGTCTCGGCGACAAACGCGGCGCGGTCGTGACGCGCGTGCGCGCGCATTCGCCTGCGGAAACCGCGGGGCTCAAGCCCGGCGATGTGATCGTCTCGTTGAACGGCAAGACCGTCGCGGGCGAACAGGACCTGCACAACATCGAAGGCCTCACCGCACCCGGCGCCGCGGTCGTCGTCGGTCTGCTGCGCGACGGCAATTCGCTGACCATCAACACCGCACTCAAGGCGAGCGAGGTGAGTATCGTCAAGGGCGAAACGCTGGATTCGCGCCTCGCTGGCATCCAGTTCGCCGACGTCGGTGACGACGTGCGCCGCCAGGGTGTCGGCGGTGTCAACGTGACGCGCATTGCGCAGACCAGCGCCGCGTATGTGAACGGCCTGCGCAACGGCGATGTCGTCATCGCGGTAAACCGGCGGGACCTCAGCGGCGCGGCGGATTTTTCCAAGCTGGTTGGCGCACATCCGCGCCAACTGCTGCTGACTCTGCTGCGCGGCCAGGAGGCGTATTACCTGCTGCTGCAATGATCACCTCGGCGATCGTAGCGTCAATGAAACACAGGCTTTCAGGACGATCTGCGAAAGCACCGCGAAGGGGCGCATGGTAAGGTTGCGCCCCATTATTCCTTCGTTTGTGAATCCTGAATCATGCAGCCACACCGCGCGCTCGCTTCACTCGTACTTGCTTTTTTTCTGGTCTGCATTGCATCCCCCGCTTTCGCTGCCGCCCCGGACGAGTTGATCTGGCGCGGCGACCAGGCGACCGGGCGCGCAATCATGGACGACCTCGCCAAGCAATATGCGAAGGAGAAGAAGGGCAAGATCATGCTGCAGCCGTTCAGTACGCTGTCGGGTCTGGACGCGGTCGCCAAGGGCACTGCCGACATTGCCGGCAGCGCACGCGGCAAGTACGCGCGCCGCGGCGAAGAAGCAAACATCGACTTCGTTCCGACGGCGCTTGACGCCGCCGTGTTGATCACTCATCCGCGCAACCCCGCATCGAACCTTACGCTGCAGCAGATCCACGAGATCTACTACGGCCGCATCACGAACTGGAAAGAGCTCGGCGGCAATGACGTGCCGATCAATCTGTACGCGATCGCCGCGCCGCTCGATGGCGTCGAATTCAGCTTGCGCGAGCTGGTATTTCGCAATGGCGACCAGCGCATCGCCGCACCGAGGCTCTATCTCAACACGACCAAACTGGAAGAAGCGATCGCGCTCGATCCCGCGGGGCTCGGCCTGTCCACGCTCGCGAACGTCAGCGCGAACAAGGGCGTCAAGATGCTCAGCGTCGAAGGTGTCGCCGCGTCCACGACGACCGTGTCCGATGCGAGCTACCCTCTTTTCATCACGCTGTATCTCGCCACTCGCGCGGACTCCCCCAAGCATGAGGCGATCGATCGCTTCGTCCAATTCCTCGACACCGCGGCGGCGAAGGATATCTTGCGCCGCCATCAGCTGATTCCGTATTCGGACGCCGGCACCGCGATCGGCCGTAGCAATGAGCGCATGGCCTTCATCGATGCGCATCTGGGCCGCGACGCAGCGGCCGTCGCCTCTGCAACCGTTGCGGCTTCGGCAAGCACGCCGGTTTCAGCGCCGCGCGCAATGCTTGCAGCAAAAACAGCGATAGCGCCGACTTCAGAATCGACCCAGGCTGCGCGCGAAAATCTTGCGCGAGCAGAAGCGGCGAAAGCGGTAAAGAAGGAAGCGGACGCGAAAGCCGCAATGGCGCGGAAAGCGAGCGCAGCGAAGAAAGTAGACGCGCCCAAGCCCCAAGCCGTTGCCGGCGCTCCGGCAAAGTCCGCCGCTGCGAAGAAGCCGGCCGTCGCCAAAGCCGCGCCCGCCAAACCGGTCGCGAAAAAATCCAAGGCGGCGGCCAAGCCTGCGGCGCCAGCGCCAGCCTCGTTCGGCAACGTCAGCGGCGGCACGACCGGTAACTGAGTGACGCTGCCGCGATGCGCATTCTCGCGGTCTCGCTGGATCTGGACGACACGCTTTGGCCGGTCGAACCGGCCATCCTCGCCGCCGAGCAGGATCTGGACGACTGGCTGAGGCAGCATCACGGAACGGTTGCCGCAATGTGGTCGATCGCGGCCATGCGCGAATTGCGCGAACAGGTTGCGGCGGAGCGACCCGATCTTTCTCATGATTTCACCGCACAACGCCTGATCACGCTGGAACGCGCATTCGCCGCCTGCGGCATCGGTAATCACCATGTCGATGCTGCTTTCGAGATTTATTACGCGGCTCGAAATCGGGTGGATTGCTACGCCGACGCGATACCGACGTTGGCGATTCTGGCTGCGCGCATGCCCGTGATCAGCATCTCGAACGGCAACGCGGATCTCGAACGCATCGGCCTGCGTCAACACTTCGCCCATTGCATCAGCGCGCGCGATTTTGGCGCCGCGAAGCCGGCTGCCGCTATTTTCCACGACGCCTGCGCGCGTCTCGGCCTGCAGCCGGAAAACGTGCTGCACGTCGGGGACGATCCA
>JBBRZD010000186.1:0-6762 GCA_038237055.1 Lysobacterales bacterium
CGTCGGCGTCGATCGTCGCGGGCGTCGCCAGGGCGCGATTGTCGAAGTGCTGGAACGTCGTTCGCCGCGCATGGTCGGACGCGTCATCGAGGAAGCCGGGCTCGTCCTGGTCAAGCCGGATGATCGTCGCCTGCATCAGGACATCCTGATCACGCCGGGCAAGGATGGCGGCGCGCGTTCGGGTCAGATCGTCGTGGTCGAGATCACCGATCAGCCGACCGCGCAGCGTGGGCCAATGGGCAAGGTGCTGACCGTGCTCGGTGAACGCCTAACGCCATCGCTGGTGGTCGAGATGGCGATCGCCAGTCACGATCTTCCGCACGATTGGCCGGACGCCGCACTGCGTGCCGCGGCTGATGTCGAGCCTGAGGTTTCCGCCGCCGAGATCCAGGGGCGCGTCGACCTGCGCAAGACGCCTTTGGTCACGATCGATGGCGAGGATGCGAAGGATTTCGACGATGCGGTATTCGCCGAACCCAACGACAGCGGTTTCCGCCTGCTCGTCGCGATCGCCGACGTATCGCACTACGTGCAGCCCGGCAGCCCGATCGACACGGAGGCCTACAATCGTTCGACCTCGGTCTACTTCCCGGGCTTCGTCGTGCCGATGTTGCCGGAGACGCTGTCCAACGGCATCTGTTCGCTGAATCCAAAAGTCGAGCGCCTGTGCATGGTCTGCGAGATGCAGGTCGATCACGAGGGCGAGGTCACGCGCGCCAAGTTCTATCCGGCCGTCATGCGTTCGCATGCGCGCCTCACCTACAACCGGGTATGGCAGGCGATCGGCGAAAAGGACGCTGACGCGCGGCAAGAACTCGCCGACGTGATGCCGCAGCTGAAGAACCTGCATCAGTTGTACAAGCTGTTGTCGAAGGCGCGTCAGAAGCGCGGCGCGATTGATTTTGAAAGTCGTGAAGTCGAGTTCCGGCTTGGCGCGAACGGCGAGGTCATGCAGCTCGGTTCATACGACCGCAACGACGCGCACAAGCTGATCGAGGAATGCATGATTGCGGCGAACGTCGAAGCCGCGAAGTACCTGCAGAAGAAACGCATTCCGTCGCCCTATCGCGTGCATGCTCCGCCTCCGGCATCGAAGTACGAAGATCTGCTCGAATTCCTGCGCGAGTTCAAGCTGACGATGCCGCCGCACGACAAGGTCACCCCAGGCGATTTCTCCGCCTTGCTGAAGAAGGTGCGCAAGCGCGCCGACTCGAGCCTGATCGAATCGGTGTTGCTGCGTTCGCAAAGCCTCGCGGTGTACCAACCGGAAGATCCCGGTCACTTCGGGCTCGGCCTTGAGTTCTACACGCACTTCACCTCGCCGATTCGGCGCTATCCGGATCTGCTCGTGCATCGCGCCATCCGCTACGCGCTCGGCGGCGGCAAGCCGACGGGTTACGAATACAGCCCGAGCACGATGGCGAGCATGTGCGTGCATTGCTCGCACAACGAACGCCGCGCGGACGAAGCCGAACGCGATGTCGACGAGCGCTACAAGTGCGCGTGGATGGAGAAGCACGTCGGCAGCGAATTTGAAGGCATCGTCGCTGGCGTGACCTCTTTCGGATTGTTCGTCGAACTGACCGAATCGAAGATCAGCGGCCTCGTCCACATCACCCAGCTGCCGAACGACTACTACCACTTCGACGCGACTCGACGCCTGCTCACCGGCGAACGCCGAGGTCTAAAGTTCCGCCTCGGCGACGCGGTGCGCGTGCAGGTGCTGCGTGCCAGCCTGGAGGATCGCAAGATCGATTTCAGGCTGGTGAGCGGACGTTAACCCAAGCCCTCTCCACACGGCAGAGGGCTTCCGCGCTCCTGCGCAGCTAGAATCGCAACCCTCAAACATCACGCCCCCAAACCCATGAGCACCGAATTGCTGATCGGCATCCATGCCGTCGAAGCCGCGTTGAACCACGACGTTGGCAACCTGGTCGAGTTGTATATCGAGACCGGCACCCAGAACGCACGCGTCAAGGAGCTCGGCGAGCGCGCGCGCGACCTTGGCGTGAAGCCACATGCGCGCGATCGCGCGGCGCTTGATCGCATGACCGGCGGCGCACGCCACCAGGGCGTCGTCGCTACCTACAACGCACCGCCGCCGCTGCCGGAAGCAGCGCTGGCCGAGCTGATCACGAAAGCCGGTCGCGATGCGTTGATCCTTGTACTCGACGGCGTCACCGATCCACACAACTTTGGCGCGTGCCTGCGCAGTGCGGAAGCGGCGGGTGTGACGGCGGTCGTGGTGCCGAAGGATCGCGCTGTGGGCGTCACGCCAACGGTGCGGCGCGCCTCAGCAGGTGCTGCCGATCGTGTCCCTATCGTCGCTGCGACGAATCTTGCGCGTGCGTTGAAGGGACTCAAGGACGCCGGTGTCTGGCTCGTGGGTCTTGCCGGTGACACGCCGCAGTCAGTTTATTCCGTCGATCTCGACGGTCCGATTGCGATCGTGCTCGGCGGCGAGGGCGAGGGCATGCGTCGACTGACGCGTGAATCCTGCGACTTCCTTGCGAAGATTCCGATGCGTGGCGACATCGAAAGCCTGAACGTCTCGGTCGCGACGGGCGTCGCCTTGTTCGAGACCCTGCGTCAGCGCGCCGCCAAGATTTCGGTCGCTCCGCGCTAGCGCAGCCTTCACGCGCCGAACTGCCGTTCCCGAGATGGCCCCCGCGCCGCGCCGTTGTCCCGACGGCGCGGCGCACTGACGTTGGAACGGACTGATGCGATCAGGCGCCCGCAGCGGTGATGCCGCTGGTCGAATCGCCTTTGCGCCGGATCTGCTTGATATGCGTGCCGTGGACGAGGAAGTAGACGTTCTCGGCAATGTTGGTCGCGTGGTCGCCGATGCGCTCGATGTTCTTTGCCATGAAGAGCAGGTGCGTGCACGGCGTGATGTTGCGCGGGTCTTCCATCATGTAGGTGAGCAATTCGCGGAACAGACCGGTGTACTGTTCGTCCAGTTCCTCGTCGCGCGCCCAGGCATCAAGCGCCTGATCAGCATCGTTGTCACGGTAGGCCGCCAGCACTTCGCGCACCAGGCCTTCCGCCAAGCGCGCAAGGCGCGGCAGGGCAGAAGCAAGCTGCACCGGTGCAGATTGGTTGAGGACCATCGAGCGCTTGGCGATATTCGCTGCGTAGTCGCCGATGCGTTCGATGTCCGACGAGATGCGCAGCGCTGCGAGAATTTCGCGTAGGTCGCGTGCCATTGGTTGGCGCAGCGCGAGCAGGCGAACCACGTCGTGGCTGACATCGTGATCGAGCGCGTCGATCGCGTTGTCGTCGTGCACGATCTTCATCGCGGCATCGCTGTCGCGCTCCATCACGGCATCGATTGAGGCGGCAAGTTGCGTGAGCGCAAGCTCCCCCATGCGCTGAATCTCGCCGGTGAGGCGCTTGAGTTCGGCGTCGTAGCTCTTGACGATGTGATCGGAGTTGGGCGTCATGGTCATGGTTTGTCTTCTCAGCCGAAACGGCCAGTGATGTAGTCTTCGGTCTGCTTCTTGGTCGGTTTGGTGAACAGCATTTCGGTATTGCCGAATTCGACCAATTCGCCCAGATACATGAAGGCGGTGAAGTCCGAGCAGCGCGCCGCTTGCTGCATGTTGTGGGTGACGATGCAGATGGTGAAATGTTCCTTCAATTCCGAGATCAGCTGTTCGATCTTTCCTGTCGCAATCGGATCGAGCGCGGAGGTGGGTTCGTCGAGCAGGATCACTTCTGGCTTCAGCGCAATCGCGCGCGCGATGCACAGGCGCTGCTGCTGACCGCCGGAGAGACCGAGCGCGCTCTGCTTTAGCTTGTCCTTCACCTCACCCCATAGCGCGCCTTGGGTGAGCGCCTGTTCGACGCGGACGTCCATCTCGCTCTTCGGCAGTTTTTCGTAGTGACGGATGCCGTAGGCAATGTTGTCGTAGATCGACATCGGGAACGGCACGGGTTTCTGGAACACCATGCCGACTTTCGAGCGCAGACGATTCAAAGGAAACTTCGGGCCGAGGATATTCTCGCCGTCGAGCAGCACCTCGCCTTTTGCTTCCTGCTTCGGATAAACCGAATAAATGCGGTTGAACACGCGCAGCAGAGTCGACTTGCCACAACCGGACGGCCCGATCAGTGCGGTCACACGCTTCTCGGCAATGTTGAAGTCGACATTCTTCAGCGCCTGGGCGCCGTTGTAGTAGAAGTCGAGATTGCGCGCTGCCATCTTCGGTCGCTTTGCGTACGCGGACGCCACCGCGGTGGACGCAGCGACCATGGAGTCGGCGGAAAAGTGGGCGTCAGTCATGGGAGACCTTGTTGCGAAGCAGGATCGCGCGGGAAAGGATGCTGAGAAGCAGGACGAAGATCGTGACGACAAACGCACCGGCCCAGGCGAGCGACTGCCACGATTCGTACGGACTCATCGCGTACTGGAAAATCACGGCAGGCATGCTCGCTATCGGCGCGTTCATGTCGTGGCTCCAGTACTGGTTGTTGAGTGCGGTGAACAGCAGCGGTGCGGTCTCGCCGCTGATGCGCGCGAGCGCCAGCAGGATGCCCGTGACGATGCCCGGCAGTGCCGAGCGATACAGCACCTGCATCGTCACCTTCCATTGCGGAATGCCGAGCGAGAGCGCCGCTTCGCGCATGGTGCTCGGCACGAGTTGCAGCATCTCGTCTGTGGTCCGGACGATGATCGGCAGGACGATCAGGGCCAGGCTGATCGAGCCTGCCCAGCCCGAAAAGTGACCGCTCGGACGGACGATGAGCGTGTACACGAACAGGCCGAGCAGGATCGACGGCGTCGATAGCAGGATGTCATTGAGGAGGCGAATCGTTTCGCCAAGCGCGCGCTTCTTCGCGAACTCCGCGAGGTAGGTTCCGGCGGCAATTCCCACCGGCGTGCCGATCAGGATCGCTGTGAGGGTCATCACCAGGCTGCCGAACATCGCGTTGGCGAGGCCGCCATCGGAACCTGGCGGCGGCGTCATTTGCGTGAAGAGGCCGGGTTTCATCGCGGCGATGCCGTGACGGAGCGTCGTCCACAGGATCCACACCAGCCAGAACAGACCGAAGGCGGCACACAGTCCCGATGCGACGAGATTGAAGGCGTTGACGAAACTGCGCTTTCGATACAGGCGATCGGCGACGGTGCTCATTTTGTGCCCTCGTTGCGTGCGAGCCGGCGCAGCATCAGTTTCGCCGCAGCAAGCACGATGAACGTGACCACGAACAGCAGGAAGCCGAGTGCGACGAGAGAGGAGCGATAAAGGTCCGAATCCGCTTCGGTGAACTCGTTGGCAATAGTCGCGGCAATCGAGTTGCCGGGTTCGAGCAAGGAAGCGGACAGGCGATGCGCGTTGCCGAGCACGAAGGTGACGGCCATCGTTTCGCCGAGCGCGCGGCCGAGTCCGAGGAACACGCCGCCGATCACCGCCGAGCGCGTGTACGGGAACACGATGTCCCAGACGACTTCCCAAGTCGTGCTGCCGAGCGCGTACGCCGATTCCTTCAGGCGCGTCGGCACGGTCAGGAACACCTCACGCGTCACCGACGAGACGAACGGAATGACCATGATCGCCAACACGATGCCCGCGGTCAGCATGCCGATGCCGAGCGGCGGACCGGTGAACACTGCGCCAATCAGCGGCCAATGGCCGAGGTGGTCGTTGAGCCAAGGCGTCACGTATTCGCCCATGATCGGCACGAACACGAACAAACCCCACATGCCGTAGATGATCGACGGGATTCCGGCGAGCAGTTCGATCGCAGCGGCGACCGGGCCGCGCAGCCACGGCGGAGCCACTTCGGTGAGGAACAGTGCGATGCCGAAACTAACCGGCACCGCGATCAGCATGGCGATCAGAGCGGTGACGAGGGTGCCGTAGATCGGCACGAGCGCGCCGAACTTGTGGTTGACCGGATCCCAGTCCGTCGACGTCAGAAAGCCAAAGCCGAAGGTGCCAAACGCTTCGCGACCGCCCCACAGCATCGACAGCGCCGTGCCGACAAGGGCCGCCAGTACGATCATCGCGGCCGCAGCAACGACCCAGCGGAAGATGCGATCGCCGCGCGCGTCTCGCTTGTTGCGCAGGTTGGCGTCGATCACTGCCGTTGTCATAGTCGAGGGAATCGCACTGTTGCTGGACATGGGCGCATGCGTCGTGACTGAACTCTTCTCCCTCCGCTTCAACGGGAGGGCCGGGGACGGATAGTGTTTGTCGTGGTGAGGTGGGGAGCAACATCATCCCCACCCAAACCTCGGGCATCTTGCCCTCAAGCACGGGCTGCACATCCTTGTGCAGCCGTTCGCCGGTGCGCGGCATGCCGCGCAAAATCCCGGCTCACCCCTTGAAGGCGAGGGCTTCAATGCATCAGAGCTTGATCTGCGCCTGCCAGTACGCCTCGATCTGCTCGGCGAGTGCCTTCGGCAGCGGCACGTAGTCGAGTTCTTCGGCCTGCTTGCCACCGTTCTCGTACGCCCACTTGAAGAAATCGAGCGCGGCCTTGGTGCCAGCGACGTCCTTCGGCTGCTTGTAGACGAGGATGAAAACGGATGCGGTGATCGGCCAGGAATTTTCGCCGGGAGCGTTCGTGATCACGAGGAAGAAATCCTTGGCGTTCTTCCAGTCGGCGCCTGCCGCCGCAGCCTGGAAGCTGGCGAGGCTCGGCTGCACGAATTGTCCCGCGTCGTTCTGCACGGCGGCATACGCCATCTTGTTCTGCAGGGCATAGGCAAGTTCAACGTAACCGATCGAGCCCTTGATCTGCTTCACGTACGCC
>JBBRZD010000187.1:0-6746 GCA_038237055.1 Lysobacterales bacterium
CATGTTGTAGTGTACCGTCGGCACGACCGGGATCGGCTGCTTGGTCACGTCGACGTTGGCGAAGATGCGCGCACTCTCGGAAATGCCGGGGAGCTTTTCGTGCAGGACATCGGTGCCCAGATGCATCAGGTTGAGGTTGACGTAATCCTTGTGTTCGCCAACGCCGCGTCCTTCGTTGATCTCGGTCGCGATCGAGCGTGAAACGACGTCACGCGACGCCAGATCCTTCGCGTTGGGTGCGTAGCGCTCCATGAAACGCTCACCCTTGGAATTGGTGAGGAAGCCCCCTTCGCCACGCGAACCTTCGGTGATCAGGCAGCCGGAGCCGTAGATGCCCGTCGGATGGAACTGCACGAATTCCATGTCCTGCATCGGTAGGCTCGCGCGCATGGCGAGACCGCCGCCGTCGCCGGTGCAGGTGTGCGCCGAGGTCGCGGTGAAATACGCGCGGCCGTAACCGCCGGTTGCGAGCACGACACCGTGCGAACGGAACAGGTGCAAGGTGCCTTCGGACATGTCGAGCGCGAGCACGCCGCGGCAGACGCCTTCGCTGTCGAAAATCAGGTCAAGTGCGAAATATTCGATGAAGAATCGCGCATCGTGCTTGAGCGATTGCTGGTAAAGCGTGTGCAAGATCGCGTGGCCGGTACGGTCGGCGGCGGCGCAGGTGCGCTGCGCGGTGCCTTCGCCGTAGTTCGTCGTCATGCCACCAAATGGACGCTGGTAGATCTTGCCTTCGTCCGTGCGCGAGAACGGCACGCCATAGTGCTCCAGCTCGATGACCGCCGCCGGGGCTTCTTTGCACATGTACTCGATCGCGTCCTGGTCGCCGAGCCAGTCGGAACCCTTGATCGTGTCGTAAAAATGAAAGCGCCAGTCGTCCTCGCCCATGTTGCCGAGTGCGGCCGAGATGCCCCCCTGCGCCGCAACCGTGTGCGAGCGCGTCGGGAAGACCTTGGTGATGCATGCGGTTTGCAAGCCTGTCGCGGCGAGACCGAAGGTGGCGCGCAATCCCGCGCCGCCGGCACCCACGACGACGATGTCGACCTTGTGTTCCTGGATTTTGTAGCTTTCCATTCGATCAATGCCCCAGCGTGATGCGGATGACGGCAAGCACGCTTGCGGCGGCGCCGAGGAAACAGAGGAACTTGATCGCAATCTGCGTCGCGAGCGCAAGTCCGGGCGTGGTTACGTAGTCTTCAACGACGACCTGCAGGCCCAACTGCGCATGCCAGAACACCGCGATCACGAACGCGATCATCAGCACGGCATTGAAGGGCTGTGCGATCAGCAAATGCGCACCGGTGTAATCCAGATGCACCATCTTCAGCGCAATCCAGATGAACCAGACGCCGAGCAGCGCCAGCGCAACCGCCGTAACGCGCTGCACGATGAAATGATGCACGCCATACTTGGCCGAGCCCAAGCCGACAGCTTTCTTGATGGGCGTACGCAACGAATCGCCTTGGGACTTGCTCATGCGCCGCCTCCCTGCAAGATCACGCAGGCCCAGATCAGGGCCGCCAGCAGCAGACTGCCGATGCTCACGAGCCAACCGTTGCGCACGAATTGCGCGGGCAGATAGCCCCAGCCGAGGTCCTGCAGCAGGTGACGGATACCATTGAGCAGGTGAAAGGCCAGCGCCCAGGTCCAGCCGATCAGCAGGATCATGCCAATCCAGGAACCGCAGAAAGCGCGCACTTCTGCGTACGCTTGCGGCCCGTCTGCCAGAGCGAGCAGGGCGGTTACCAGCAGGATCGTGCCGAATGCAAGCGCGATCCCGGTCGCACGATGCACGATCGACGTCACCATCTGGATCTGCCAGCGGTAGATCGTGGTGAAGGGTGATAGAGGTCGCGCAGTGGCTGGCATGGCTGGCTCGTGCTGACGTTAGTGGGGAATCCGCCCCGCGTATACGCGGTTCGCATCGATTGGGATGCAGCGGCGGTTCTTTTCCTGGTATCCGTACCGGGCAGGGTCATGTTCCGCGGCATAGGCGCCATACCCGACCGGTCGCTCTGCCCGTGCGTCGGTCAGGGCCTTGGCCGCCGTCGACGAATAATGTTCAGCAGACGGAAGTAGGGATTCGGCCATGATGCAGTGCGCAAAGGTTAAACCGAGTCGCCCGCGCAGACAACCAAAACATAAATGAGGTAATTGACTTCGCGCGGAAACCACCCCATGAAACGGGCTGCCGACGCCGCGGGTGCTAGAGTTTGCGGCCCTCACTAGACTTCACTCGATCATGACCGTGTCGCTCGGCCCCGCCGACCTGCTCCTGCTAACCGGTGTCGACGCAGCCAGCTTCGCCCACGCCCAGTTCACCAGCGACGTGAAATCACTCGCTGACGACAACTGGCACTGGAGCGCGTGGCTTGATCCGCAAGGGCGCGCCCGCCATTTCTTTCTATTGATGCGCACCGGCCCCGCGCGTTTGATCGCGTGGCTACCATTAGGCGGCGCCCCGGCGATGCGTGACGGACTTGCTCGCTTCGTCTTTCGTTCAGCGGTGAAGCTCGAAGCGCCAGCGGGCTGGGGCTTGCATCGAATCTCACCTGATGACCTTGCGAAACCACTTGGGGTTGGGCGTATCGCTTTGCATCAAGATGGCTACGCTTTGATCCTGCCGGGACCGTCAGAGCGCATGGCGTGGATCGCACCAACCGGGAGCATGCAGGCAACCGCAGAACTCGAGCGCTGGCGCCTCGACGATATATCCGCATGCCTGCCCCTACTCGCACCGGAACTCGGCGGTGAATTCGTGCCGCAGGCGCTCGACCTCGAACGACTGGATGCGATCCGCTTCGACAAGGGTTGCTACCCGGGCCAGGAAATCGCCGCACGCCTGCACTTTCGCGGCGGCAACAAGCGACAACTGCAGCGCCTGCGCGTGCACGGTCAGGTGCCTGCGATCGGTGCGGCCGTGCTCGGCGGCAAAGGCCAGTCGGTCGGTCAGGTTCTCTATGCAGCAGCCGAGTCCGCGTTGTCGAGCATGGCGCTTGCGGTACTGACGCATTCCGCTGCGGGTGAGCTTTTTACTGCATCCGGCCACCGGGTCGAAATCGTATAACGACAGAATAGACAATGATTATTTGAAACAAAATATACAAAAATATAAATCGCTTTCGATATGCTTGTTAAATCAACGCCCAGACACCTCCTTACCCTAACCTGAACAAATAACCTCGGTTCAGGGACATATTGCGCCAGATCGCGTAGTCTTATCCCCGCGCCCTGCTCAGTCAGGGCGTTTTTGTGTGTCTGAGTATCGAAATCCTTAGATCGCGACAAGATTTCGCGATCGACATCACGACGGTTTTTTCGGCGTGATGAATCCAGAAGTCGGAACGACTGCCGGGGTGGCAGACGCGACCGACATGGGCGCTGTGCAGCGCGACTAGTTGTCGCGCGCGCGCCTTGCATCTTTTCAAACACATCGACGGCAGCAAGCGCAGGCGACGCACATTCGCGTCGCAAGAGTTCATGCAAATGCATGAATGTCTGAATCTGCGCGCAGCCTTCGTGAATGCGAGAGGTAAGTAAATGAAATTGGCTTTCTTGTTATGGCTGGCATCCGCGTTGCCGCAACCGGCGGCGGATCATGTTTGTCTAGCGACGACGATCTATCTGGAAGCACGCAGCGAAACTCAGGTCGGGCAGATGGCTGTTGCCGAAGTTGCAATGCGTCGCCGCGAAACTGGTCATTGGGGCACCTCCGTGTGCGACGTCGTGCGCTCACATGGACAGTTCGCGACTGCGACTACCAGCCAGAACTTCGTGCTCGACAATCCGGATGCGTGGCAGAAGGCGTGGAAGATCGCCACTCGCACGATCGACATGTGGTCGCTGCCCAGCGGCAAGCGCAAATTCGTGGTGCCCAATGCCGATCATTTCGTCCTCGCCGAATCGGTCTCGCCGAGCTGGATCAAGGGACCACCGCTGGCGACTATCGGCGCACATAATTTCTATCGCATCAATTGAATTGATCCGATAGCCGGCCATCCATGGTCATGGAAACGGCGGGGAGCGCAAAGCTACCCGCCGTTTTTCGTTGTGCAAACGTTCAACGCAGACGTAACAGACGATCCTGGCGAATCATCACTCGATCCCCAGGACGCAGGTCGTCGTTATCCCACTGCGTGACGGTCGCCCATTGACCGTTATCGAGATGCACGCGGAACTGCCATGCTTCGCGATCACCGCGTTCACCGTTCCCCTGTCGCTCGATTGCGTTGCCGGCAAATCCACCGGCCACCGCACCCGCCACTGTTGCCGCTGTGCGTCCGTCACCACGCCCAACGGTACTGCCAAGCACGCCACCAATGATCGCGCCGAGTACCGCGCCACCGCCGCCGGTACTGTTTTCGCGTACATAGACGCGACCGACATCGTCGATCACGCCGCAACGACGGCAGTCGTATTCCGCTCGTCGCTGATAATAGTCATCGCCATACCGCACGCGTGGTGGTGTCGCAACGCAACCAGCCATCGAAATCAATACTGCACCCGTCATCGCAACCGAAATCAGTTTGTTTGCCATCACTTCCATCTCCGTAGTGAACTGCGCCACACGCATGCTTACCCGGCAATGGTAAAGATGCGATGAATGGTGATTTCATCGCGCCGGCCCGGACCCGGTTCGCGGCAAATCCATGATCGCGCAATGACTACATGCACGCCGCTGTATGGGCTAGCATCGCGCCGTCACCCCTGGAATTTCCGCTATGCCAATGGATGCCGTCACGGCCGACGAACTGCGCGATCTGGACGCTGATGCCGCGGTCGCCCGACTTTTTCCATTGCCCGATGCAGCTATTGCCCGCCTGCTGCACGCGCTTGGCCCGGGACGTGCGGTCGCGATCCTGGATCATTTCGGGCCAGAACGCCGCCGCTTGATCGCATTCGCCGCGGGACAGGACGAGCAAGGTCAATGGTTGCGCGGAAAAGACTGGCACGATGGCTCGGTCGGCCGGCTGATGGAACCTGCGCCTGCCGTATTCACCGCCGATACGAGTGTGACTGAGGTTATCGCCACGCTGCGTCCAATCGTTTCGCACACGTTGGTCACCTATGTCTTTGTGGTGGACGACGCCAAGCGCCTGATCGGCCTGGTCGCGTTCCGCGAGCTTGCGTTCGCGCAACCCACCCAGCGGCTTGAGGAAATCATGATCGCGCGGCCGTTTGCGCTGCGCCCGGATGCAGACGTGATCGAGGCCATGCGTGAAGTCGTCAAGCGGCACTATCCCGTTTACCCAGTCTGCAATGCGGATGGTCGCCTGCTCGGTCTGGTGCGCGGCGCTGTGCTGTTCGAAGAGCAGGCATTCGAAATCAGCGCGCAAGCCGGTGCCATGGTCGGTGTCGAGCGCGAGGAACGCCTGACCACGCCGTGGCAGCGCGCCATGCGTTTCCGCCACCCCTGGCTGCAGGTGAATCTCGTGACGGCCTTCATCGCGGCAAGCGTGGTCGGCTTGTTCCAAGGCACAATCAATCGCATCGTCCTGCTGGCCGTGTTCATACCGGTGTTGTCGGGCCAGTGCAGCAATACCGGTTGTCAGGCGCTCGCCGTCACCTTGCGTGGCATGACACTCGGCGAACTCAATCCTTCGCGCGCGCGGGGCCTGCTGTGGAAGGAAGCCTGGCTCGGATTTCTCAATGGCTCGCTGACCGGCCTCGTTGCGGCAGCCGGCATGTTCTGGCTTGCGCACCACCAGCAGCATCCACAGGCGCTGACATTGGCAGCCATTACCTTCATCGCGAGGGCCGGGAGCTGCGCGGTATCCGGTTTCGCTGGCGCAGCAGTGCCAATGGGCTTGAAGCGGCTCGGGGCGGACCCGGCTACTGCGTCGAGCATTTTTTTGACCACCGCGACCGATGTGATCAGCATGGGCCTGTTCCTCGGTCTCGCTGCATGGCTGATCGCAAGCTAGATTCGCACCCGCGGACTGCTGTCTCCCGGCAGCCCCTTCGCACGGCCCTGTCGTCCAACGCGGGAATTTTCTGACCGCGATGCATGGTCGCGATTGGCATTCCTTGCACTGCAGACAATTGTGTTGCAGACGACGCTCTTAACGCGAATGAAACCTTCGAAGGCACATGCTTGGCCAAGGCCGCTTTGCCAGATGGGAAGGCGAACGGTCGTGAAAGTTTTCCCATTGCCGCGCGGTCTCTACCCCGCATCGGCGCACTGCGTTGCGGCATTCGACGGGTTTAGCCTTCCGTGAGCTGAACTGCGAATAGCGGACGGCGCGATCGAAGTCGAAGGTCGATGCATCCGAAACACTGCATATGGCGTGATAGTTGAAGACCCATTGCCGGGCAACCGGCAATAACCCTGCGAGCACCCTGCCCGCACAAACCCAGTAACGGAGATACTCGAAATGTCCAGCAAGATCGGCAATACCCTCGGCCTCGCGATCGGTGCCGCGTTCATCGGTTCGCTTTCGCTCAGCCAGCTCGCTGCCGCCAGCCCGGCGTTCCAGGTGACCGACCTCGCTTCCGGCTACATGCTCGCGGCGGCCGCTGAAGGCAAGTGCGGCGAAGGCAAGTGCGGCGTCGCGAAGATGGATACCGACAAGGACGGCAAGGTCTCGATGGCCGAAGCCACCGCCGGTGGTTTCAGCGAAAGCCAGACGAAGGCCTGGGACAAGAACGCGGACGGCATGCTCGACGGCACCGAACTCGCGGCAATGCACAAGGCGATGGACAAGAGCCATATGAAGAAAGGGGCGGAAGGCTCCTGTGGGGGA
>JBBRZD010000188.1:0-6738 GCA_038237055.1 Lysobacterales bacterium
CTGACCTTGCCCTCGAATTCCGTACCCCATAACCGGGTCATGATCTGGCTTGTTTGACCTGCTCGGCCAGCCAGTGTTGCTCGAACTGCATCGGACTGACGTAGTTCAAGGTGGAGTGTAATCGTGACTGGTTGTACCAAAGCATCCAGGCGAGGGCTTCGTCCTTGGCGTGGCGACGAGTGATGAAGCGCTGGCCGTGCAGCCGCTCCACCTTCAGCGAACCGAACAGCGTTTCACTGCAGGCATTGTCCCAGCAGTTGCCGCGTCGGCTCATCGAGGCGGTGATGCCGTATTCCTTGAGAACGTTTCTGAAGTCCTGACTGGCGTATTGGCTGCCCCGGTCGCTGTGAAAGATCAACCCTGATTTCTTGTCGGGGTGGCGCTTGAACCGTGCCATGCGCAGCGCGTCGATGACAATGTCGCGGGTCATGTCCGCACGCATCGACCAACCGACCACCTGACGGCTGAATAGGTCGATCACCACGGCCAGATACAGCCAGCCTTCGCCCGTGTCGATATAGGTGATGTCGCCGACCCAGACCGTGTCTGGCTTGGCCACGGTGAACTGGCGGTCGAGCAGGTTCGGCGCGATCGGCAGATCGTGGTTGCTGTCGGTGGTGACCTTGAACCGTTTCTTGCCTTTGCCGCGAATGCCGTGTTGGCGCATCAATGTCTGCAGTCGCTGCTTGCCGACGCGTACGCCCTCTTTGCGCAACGCCCGCCAGATGCGCGGCCGCCCATACGCGCGTTTCGTCTGAGCGTGGATGGCTTTAACGTACACCAGCAGGACCTGGTCACTCAGGTGCCGCCGCGGTGCGCTGCTGGACTGCCGTGCGACGTGCCCGTGATAGCCGCTGACGCTCACGTTCAACACATGGCACTGCACCGTGATCGGCCACGTCTTGCGATGACGCTGGATGAAGGCGTACCTCACTTCGCAACCTTGGCGAAGTACGCCGTCGCTTTTCCCAAAATGTCGCGCTCCATCTTCACCCGAGCCAGCTCGGCTCGCAGCCGGGCGATCTCCATCTGCTCGGCGCTTACCGGCTTGCTATCAGCGCCCTTGAGCTGGCCCTGCCGATGCGCCTTGACCCAATTGAAAAGCGTCTGCTCAACAAGTCCCAAGGTCTTGGCTACCGAGGCTTGGCTCTGGCCACCCTCAACCAGCCGTACCGCTTCTTGCTTGAATTCGAGCGTGTAGCGCGCCCGTGTTGTCTTCGTCATGTCGTTCTCCTTGCGCGGATTGAATCACACGGCAAGGGATACGTTTCTCGGGGGCAAGGCCAACCCGCCGACCCACGCCCGCCCTTCAAGCGATCGAAGTTCCGCTTGAGCGTGCGTGATTGAAGTTGTATTGGGTTCGACGTAGAGCTTTCGAGCATCATCCCGACAATGGGCGTCAGCTACGCTATCGCTGATGTCCCTTATCGCATCAATTTTAGCCGGGGATTGTTGCTTAACGGCAGCGGGAGATTCCCTCGCTTCTTTCGATGCCTGGTCCGGCGCCGCCTCGTTATTGCCCGCGTGCAATTGCACTTCCTGGGCACCCTTTCCGCACGGCGCAGGCAAAAACACTGTGCCACCGTTGGCGTCCTTGCACTTGTAGATGCTCGTAGCACCATTCGCGATCGACGTCGCGAAAGCTGCAACAACCAAAAGTGACGAAAACCACAAGTTTCGCGATGCGGTCATGCTGAAGACCTTCGTACTGGGCTGCGCAGTGATCAGGATTCATTCTTGCACACAAAAAGGCGGGCAGGCATGGCTTTTTAGCAGCGCCAGGACTCTGATCTGACGATGCGACAATGCCGGCGCTGATGCATGTGTTCGCCGCGAACGCTTCACAGGAATTGGCGGTCGAGCGGCGACGATGGTGCTGTTGATTGCACTATCGTGCCGATTCGATCCCATTGGGACGGCGACCAAGATATTCGCCGCCACCGCCCTTGAATGGTGAAGTACGACAGCGGCGCGGAAATATCTTGGCACTGCACATCGCAATAGCGCCCAGCGCAACCCCTACTTCGGCTTGCGCATGCCCTGATTGCCGCGTCCATGCGCCGTGCTCGCACCGTACACGGCCTCGGGCTCGGGGGTGTTGGGCAGCTGCGGCGGACCATGACTGTCGAGGTCACCATGCCCGTGACCTTCCGATCCGTCATGGCGACCTGTAAACGGATTGGCGGCTGGATACGTCGGACCTTGGCGCACACGTTCCTGTTTGGCGCGCAGCAGTTCCTGGAAATGCGCGGTCGCCACTTCGGGGCTTACCGGGCCGCTAGCGGACGAGTCACGCGGCGGCGCAGCTTTGGGATTGCGCACTGCGAGGCGAGCTTGATCGATAGACGAGACAGCCTTGCGCGCTTGCGGCACGATTGCTTTTCTTGTTGGGGAATCAACGATGGATATTTTCGTCTTCGCCGTTTTCACCACGGGCAACTTTTTCACGACCGCAGGTCTGGCCGCGGGCTTCTTCGCGCTCGCGGCTTTGACCTTGGTCATTGCCTTCGATGCAGCAGACTTGGCTGACGACTTCGTCGCAAGCTTGCGTAATGGCTTGCTGGAGGCCTTCTTCACAGCGGATTTCTTGACGGCCTTCTTCACGCTGGTTTTCTTCGCTGCGGTCTTTGCGGTAGCGACCTTGCGCTTCGTGCCGGCCGTCTTTGCAACGACGGCTTTCGCCTTTGAGCGCGACGGTGTTGCTCGCGTAGCCTCGGCGGCAGTCTTCTTCACCGCCTTCTTCACCGCCTTCTTCGCCACTTTCTTGATCGCTACTTTCTTCTTTGCAACTTTTGCTGCGGAGCCTTTCGTGGCCTTCTTCACTGCGGTCTTCTTCACTGCGGCACGTTTCATCGCTATACCTCGTCGGTCAATGAGCGCGCCGCCAATCCGCACCGGCGCTGGACATGGAGTAACAACCCTTTCCTTTACCCAGCTTAAGCGCGTCCTCACCGGTGCGCGCAAAATGGGAAATTGATCGCAGGGAGGCTCGCGCTTCATCAGGGATTAACCCGCAACTCGCAAGGGTGGGTGTTCCGATCATGATTGGATTCGCCATGAAGAACGAAAACCACGCGACCGCCGATCTGCGCAGGCTCGGCGAACTCATCGACGGCATCGACACCGCAATGCTGACAACGCGTGCGTTCGACGGCTCGATGGTGAGCCGGCCGCTGCAGACGCTTTCCTTCGATTCCAGCGGCGAACTGGTGTTCTTCACCGGCGCTGACAGTCACAAGATCGAAGAGCTCGCCGAGAACCCGGATGTCAATCTCAGCTATGCGCATCCCAAAGCGCAACGCTACGTGTCGATTCGGGGCCGCGCGCGCATCGATCGCGACCGCAAGACGATCGACGAACTCTGGTCGAATCCGCAGAAGATCTTCTTTCCGCAGGGCAAAGACGATCCGAATTTGATCGTACTGCGCATACGCGTGCAGGATGCTGCCTATTGGGAAACGGCAGGCAACTTCGTTGCGCGCGCCCTGGATTTCGCCAAGGGCATGCTGAGCAACAATCCACCGGATCTTGGCAGGCACGGCATCCTGAGCGGCAACGCTTGACGCCGCTATGTGCGGGAGTCGCGCACCATTCGCCTCGCTAACGTGCGTCTGCGCTCGTTGCAGCAGCAGGCGTGTGCAGCATGAAGTTCGTGACATCCGCGAGCGTCGGTGACAGTGCGGGATATCGCATCGCCGCAAGAATGCGGAAGTGCCCTACGCCAGCGTACTGCTTCTGTGTAACGGCAATGCCTGCCGCGCGCAGGCGCTGCGCCAACGAGGAGCTGTTGCGTGGATCGACAACGCGATCGCCGGTGCCATTGAGTAGCAGGAATGGCGGCTCGTCGCCATCGACGAAATTGATCGGCTGCGACGCTGGCCACGTCGATTCGTCGCCGAACACTTCCTTGATCTTCGGATCCGTCAGCGGCAGGAAATCGTACGGTCCCGCGAGGCCGACCACACCGGCGAGGTCGCGCGGCTTCAAGCCCTCCGCGGTCAGATAGCGCGCGTCGGTCGCGAGCAGTGCCACGATCTGCGCACCGGAAGAATGTCCGACCAGGAATACGCGCGCGGGGTCGCCGCCCCACTCGCGTGCGTGGTGGATAGTCCAGCGTGTCGCGGCGGCAGCGTCGGTTTGAAAGTCCGGGAAGCGTCCCTGTGGATATTTGCGGTAGTCGGCGACGATCGCGAGGATACCGTGCGCAGCGAGCGCCTTGCCGACAAAGGCGTATTCCTCACGACTGCCGTTGCGCCAGCTGCCACCGTAGAAAAATAGCGCGACGGGCGCAGAGGTCGCGCCTGGCGACGGCCGATAGATATCAAGCTTGAGGTCGTGTTGCGGCGAGTAGGTCTGCGTTTGCACTGCGATCGACGCACCGCCCGCGTTGACAACATGGAAAAACGCGGCCTGGCAACCGCACATCAGCGGTACCATTGCGAGGGCGATCCAGCGACGTAGATGCAATCTCATGCAAGACGACTCCGCCGGCGCAGCGCCGGGTTCATGTTTCAGGATACGCACGAGGGCGACATCCGGTTGCACCGTTCACTGAACGGCTGCCTGCATAGGTTTTTTCGCAGGCTCGGAGACGCCGCCGCGCATACTGCCTGCGCATGCCGATGAAACCGACACCACCGTCCAACGATCCCATCCGCCTCGATCAGCCCGCGCGCATCAAGGGTCGCGGCGCGGCATCGAACCCGGAAGGCCGCTTCGAGACGATCGGGAAGACGCGCGAGGACGATGGCTGGTATCGCGAAGAAGAAGACGCGCCGCGACCACCGACCCATGTCACCGAAGAACCTGCGCGCACGATCATCAGTCGCAACGATTCGCCGGATATCCGTTTCGAGCAGTCCGTCAATCCCTATCGCGGTTGCGAGCACGGCTGCGTCTATTGTTACGCGCGGCCGTCGCATTCCTACCTGAATCTTTCCGCCGGCATCGATTTCGAGACCAAGCTTTTCGCAAAAACGAACGCGGCAGAGTTGCTGCGCGCGGAACTGGGCAAGCGTAGCTATGTCTGTTCGCCGATCAATCTTGGCGCAAACACCGATCCGTACCAGCCGATCGAACGGCGCTACAAGATCACGCGCTCCATCCTCGAAGTGCTCGCCGAATGCGGCCATCCGTGCACGATCGTCACCAAGAACGCGATGATCGAACGCGACCTCGATATCCTGGTGCCGATGGCGCGCGCGAACCTCGTCTATGCGTTCGTCTCGGTGACCTCACTCGACAACCGCCTCGCGAGCACGCTGGAGCCGCGCGCGAGTGCGCCGCACCGGCGCCTTGAAGCCGTCGCGAATCTCAACGCAGCGGGCGTGCCCTGCGGCGTGATGGTCGCGCCGATCATTCCAATGGTGACCGACCGCTATGTCGAGCAAATCCTCGAGCGTGCGGCGGCGGCTGGCACGAAACGCGCGGGTTACACCGTGTTGCGTTTGCCGTACGAGCTGAAGGACCTGTTCCGCGACTGGCTTGCGCTGAACGTTCCCGAGCGCGCCGAACACGTGATGAGCCTGATCCGGCAGATGCGCGGTGGCAAGGACAACGACGCGCGCTTTGGTTCGCGCATGCGCGGCGAAGGGGAGTTCGCCGAACTGATCCGGCAACGCTTCCGCTTGGCCTGTCGCAAGAACGGCATCAACGACGTGCGCGATCTCGCGCTGGATTGCACACGCTTCACGCCTCCGCGCGCGGTGTCTGCGCAGGGCGATCTGTTCTGAAGGAAAGTAACATGCTCGTAACTCGTTGCAAAAAAAACCCCGCCGAAGCGGGGTTTCTCTTGCCGATGTCCCGGCGCTATCAGCTGAACTTGCGCCGCATCGCGAGCGTCGCAATACCTGCGAGCAGCAGGCCAAGCAGGGCCAGCATCGTGTTGCCGAGCGTTGGCGTGGAGACCGGAGTCGTCACGACACCGCCGGCGAGGACGGTAACCGGCGCGGTCTGCCCGGTGCCGGTCACCGGCGCCGCTGCGCCCGCGTCAGCGCCGGCCTGATTGTAAAAAGTGCCCGCAGTGCCACTGACCGTCACGCCGAAGTGCAGCGAGATCGAACCGTCGGCCGGAACGCTGAATGGCCCGTTCCAGGTAAGCAGCTGTCCGGCAACAACCGCATCGCTTGTGGTGGAGCCACTGGTAGAACCTGCGCGATAGCTGAATCCGGCTGGCAACGTATCGTTGATTGAATTCAAACTGATTGCGCTGGCGTTCGGATTGGTAACGGTGATGGTGTAGCCGTCCATTGCGCCAGCCTGTGCGGTGGCAGCGTCTGCGGTCTTGCTGGTGGTAAGCGCAACGACCCCACCGACTCCTCCTCCCGTGACAGTAACCGGCGCAGTCTGGCCAGTGCCGATCACCGTCAACGCGCCTGCATCGCCGGTTGCCTGGTTGTAGTAAGTGCCTGCGGACGCGGAAGCTGTGACGCCAAAATGCAACGTCAGTGAGCCGCTAGCCGGCACGTTGAACGGACCGGTCCACGTCAGTACTTGGCCAACAGCGGTTGCATCGACGGTCGTTGCACCCGTGCTTGAACCCGCCACGTAAGAGAAACCCGCCGGCAACGTATCGGTAATTGAATTAACCGTTTCGGGGACGCCGTTTGGATTGGCGATCATGATCGTGTAACCGTCTGCACCGCTTGGGGCGACGCTCGCCGCATCGGCGGTCTTTGTCGTGCTCAGCGGCTGGATGCCGTTCGGTGAAAACAGCGTCTCGTTGGACAAGGTGACCGA
>JBBRZD010000189.1:0-6697 GCA_038237055.1 Lysobacterales bacterium
ACGCTCGATCTGATGCGTGGTCATCGCATCATCGAACACGTCGGAATTGGCGAAGTGGGTCATCAAGGCAATATCGCGATCAACGCACGGCAACGCGCGCAGTCGCGCAAAAATCTCGCGCGCACGCTCTGGCGGGAAGCCGAGGCGATGCATGCCGGTGTCGAGCTTGAGCCAGACGCGCAACGGGCGCGGGTCGTGATCGGCGACAAGCGCATCGATCTGTGCATCGTGATGCACAACGGTATCAAGTTTGAGGCGGCGCATTTCAGCGAGGTCGCCTGCCTCGTCATGGCCCGACAACACCACGATGCGTTGTGACACGCCCGCCGCGCGCAGGCGCTGTCCGTCGGCAATGCCCGCAACACCGAATGCATCGGCGCCTTCGAGCGCGCGTGCGACGCGCTCAAGGCCGTGGCCGTAGCCATCGGCTTTTACGACGGCCATCACGCGCGCACCGGGCGCAAGCTCGCGCACGCGACGCAGGTTTTCGCGTAAGGCGCCGAGGTGAATCGTTGCGCAGGTGGCGCGCATCAGCGGAAGGCCGGGAATCGGGAATAGGGGATCGGGGATCGATTTGGGTTCGTTCGCTTGGCTCGCTTGCTCATGCTTTTCCTATTCCCGAATCCCCACTCCCGAATCCCGGCTCTTATTCAAATGATCCGGAGAAGCCGCCGCCCGCATAGTTCTCGAACTTGGTGTACTCGCCGAGGAATGCAAGCGTCACCTCGCCAATGGGTCCATTTCGCTGCTTGCCGATAATGATCTGGGCGGTGCCCTTCTTCGGCGAATCCTTGTCGTAGACCTCTTCGCGATAGATGAACAGGATCACGTCGGCATCCTGCTCAATCGCGCCGGACTCGCGCAAGTCGCTCATCACCGGGCGTTTATCCGTGCGCTGTTCGAGCGAGCGATTGAGCTGCGACAAGGCGATCACCGGAATATTCAGCTCCTTTGCGAGCGCCTTCAGGCTGCGCGAGATTTCTGAAATTTCGGTGGCGCGATTCTCCTTGTTGCCGGGCACCTGCATCAGCTGCAGGTAATCGATCACGATCAAACCCAGATCGTGCTCGCGCTTGAGCCGGCGCGCTCGAGCGCGCAATTCGCCGGGCGACAGCGCCGGCGTATCGTCAATGAATATCTTCGCTTCGCTGAGCAGCGTGATCGCATTGGTCACGCGCGGCCATTCTTCCTCGGCCAGCTCGCCGGTACGCAGATGCTGCTGGTTGATGCGGCCGAGCGAGGAGATAAGACGAAACGCCAACTGCGAGGCCGACATTTCCATCGAGAAGATTGCGACCGCTTTCTTCGTCTTCAGCGCCGCGTACTCGGCCATGTTGACCGCGAGTGCAGTCTTTCCCATCGACGGTCGAGCTGCAAGAATGATGAGATCGGAGGGCTGAAAGCCGGCGGTCATTTCATCGAGATCGGTAAAGCCGGTCGGCAAGCCAGTCACCGAGCCGCGGTTTTCGTAGCGGTTATGCAGGATCTGGAATGCGTCCTTGACCGCCGCACGCATCGTCACGAAACCCTTGCGGCCACGCGCGCCGGCTTCGGCAATGTGAAAGACCTTCTGTTCCGCGGTTTCCAGCAACTCCTGGCACGAGCGACCTTCCGGCTGGAACGCATCACCGGCGATCTCGGTGCCTGCGTCGATCAACTGCCGCAGCACGGATTTTTCGCGCACGATGTCCGCGTAGGCGGTGATGTTCGCCGCGCTCGGGGTCGAATTCGCCAGTTCGATCACATAGCTCGATCCGCCGACGAGTTCGGCCAGGTTCTGCGCCTGGAACCACTCGCCCAAAGTGACCGCGTCGTAAGGCATGCTCTTCGATGACAGATCGCCGATCGCGCGAAAGATGATGCGATGGTCGCGCCGGTAGAAGTCGTCCTCGACCAGGCGATCGGCAATGCGGTCCCAGGATTCCGGCGCGAGCATCAGACCGCCAAGCACGGCTTGTTCAGCCTCGATCGAATTCGGCGGAACGCGCAACGCTTCGATATTGGAGACGATTTTTCGTTCGTTGATGGCAGGCATGGGCGGGGGTCGCGAACGGCGTGTAGCGGGCCGTGAATACTAGATCGGCGTCTCAGAATGCGCGACGCAAAACTCACCGAACAAACGGTGGACAACTCGCCTTACGGCGTGGACAAGCCTGTGGACAAGTTGTGCATGGGATTTGCGTCAGCACCACCGGCAATAGCTCCTGCATGCCGGTCATACCGGTCAATCATGTCCATAAAAGAAAACGGGCACCCGAAGGTACCCGTTTTCTTTTCGGCCGAATCTTCGATACACGAAGATTCGCGAGAAAATCAATCCTCGCCGACGATGATGACCTTGACCGTTGTGTTGGTATCGGCATGCAGGTGCACGAGCACGTCGAACTCGCCAATGTGACGCAGCGGACCTTCGGACATGATGACTTCGCTTTTGTCGAGCGCGAAACCAGCCGCAGTGAACGCTTCGGCGACGTCGCGCGGACCGACCGAGCCGAACAATTTTCCTTCCGGGCTTGCGTGCGCCTTGAGCGTGACGGCGGGTGCACTCTCAAGCTGAGCCTTGCGCCCTTCGGCACCGGCGAGCTGCTGGTTCGCCTTCGCTTCGTATTCGGCGCGGCGCTTCTCGAATTCCTCGAGGTTCGCAGCGGTGGCCGCGGTGGCCTTGCCCTGCGGCACGAGGAAATTACGACCGTAACCCGGCTTGACGTTGACCTTGTCACCAAGGTTGCCGAGGTTCTTCACTTTTTGCAGGAGGATGAGTTCCATGGATGTACTCCGATTCGTTAGCGCCCGGATCACGGGCGCAGCGGGTGGCTGTCCGAATGGACGATCACGCAGCGCCCGCTAATGCAGGACGCCGCGTGGAAAACTTCAGTGGCTGTCGCTGTACGGCAGCAACGAGAGGAAACGCGCGTGCTCGACAGCGGTGCCCAGCATGCGCTGGTAGCGTGCCTTGGTGCCGGTGATGCGGCTCGGCACGATCTTGCCGGTCTCGCTGATGTACTGGCGCAGCATGTTGAGATCCTTGTAGTCGATCTCGGTCACGCCCTCGGCGGTGAAGCGGCAGAATTTCTTGCGACGAAAGAACTTGGACATGGGTGTTGCTCCGTAGACGTGGGCGGCGCTTATTCAGCGGCAGGTTCAGCAGCAGCAACAGGCGCGGCGGCGGCGGGGACTTCCTCGCGCGGCGTGCGCTCGCGGCGTGGACGCGGCTCGTCCTCGTCGCTGCCGAAGCCAAAGCCTTCGTCGTCGCGGCGACCGCGGCGATCACCCTTGTCGTCCTTGTTCTTCATGATCGGCGACATGTCGGTCACCGGACCTTCGCGCGTCACGATCAGGTGACGCAGCACCGCATCGTTGAAGCGGAAGCCCGTCTGCAGCTCGGCCAGCACGGCCGCGTTGCATTCGATATTGAGGAGCACGTAGTGCGCCTTGGCCAGATGCTGGATCGGATAGGCAAGCTGACGGCGACCCCAGTCTTCGAGGCGGTGAATCTTGCCGTTATCGCCCTCGATCAGCGCCTTGTAGCGCTCGATCATCGCAGGCACCTGCTCGCTCTGGTCCGGATGGACCAGGAACACGACTTCGTAATGACGCATGGAAACTCCTTATGGGTATCGACGCGGAAGATTCCGCTCGACAGCCTCCCGCGGCGCGGTGAGGCAAGACCTTCAAGGAATCCCGATGGGTTCCTTCGAAGGGTCGCGGATACTAATGGAATCAGGCCGTTGGCGCAACCGCGCCAACCGAAACCGCTGGATCGATCCAAGTCCGCGGCAGGCGGACTCGCCCTGCTGGTTCAGGCGTTTGCGTCGACCGTGAAGCTTTCGCCACAGCCGCACTCGCCGGTCGCGTTCGGGTTGCGAAACACGAAGGTCGCATTCAGGCCCGTGCGCTGGAAGTCGATCTCGGTGCCGTCGACAAACGGCAACGCCTTTGCGTCGATAACCAGCCGCAAACCATCCTGATCGAACACGCTGTCGCTGTCGGCAATGGCACTGGCGAGATCGACCGTGTAGCCGAAGCCGGAACAGCCCGTGCGCTTGATGCCGAAGCGCACGCCTAGCGCGCCCGCGTCCTTGGCGATGAAATCTTGCATGCGCTGTCGCGCGGCGGCGGTGAGCTGGATGGACATGGTCTGCAAAGAGTCGTCAGTGCGGGGATTCTAGCGTGATACTGCGGCGGCGCAGCGGATTCCGTTATCATCGCAGACCCCGCCGTTGGGCGAGATGGATGCACGAGCCAGGAGTTTCAAGGTATGTCGGTAGCCGGTAGCGCCGCGGTCGACGCGCACGTAGTGGACGTGAAACACGCCTTGTCGGGAGCGATCGCGCCGGGCAGTGAGGTGAAGTTGCGTGGCTGGGTGCGCACGCGCCGCGATTCCAAGGCCGGCCTCTCGTTCATCAACCTCAGCGACGGCTCCTGTTTCGATCCCATCCAGATAGTCGCGCCCAACTCTCTATCAAACTACGCAGATGAGGTCATGCGCCTGAGCGCCGGCTGCGCGCTCATCGCGGAGGGCGAACTGGTCGCCTCGCAAGGCAAGGAGCAGTCGTTCGAGCTCCAGGCCAGCCGCATCGAAGTGGTCGGCTGGGTCGAAGATCCGGAAACCTATCCGATCCAGCCCAAGCCGCATTCACCCGAATTCCTGCGCGAAGTTGCGCACCTCCGCCCCCGCACGAACCTGTTCGGCGCCGTCACGCGCGTGCGCCACACGATCGCCAATGCGATCCACCGCTATTTCGACGAGAACGGCTACTTCTGGGTCAACACGCCGATCGTCACCACATCGGATACCGAAGGCGCGGGCGAGATGTTTCGCGTATCGACGCTCGACCTGATGAACCTGCCGCGCACGGACAAGGGCGCAATCGATTTCAAGAAAGACTTCTTCGGTAAGGAAGCATTCCTGACCGTGTCGGGCCAGCTCAATGTCGAGGCGTACTGCCTTGCGTTGAGCAAGGTGTACACATTCGGCCCGACCTTTCGCGCCGAGAACTCGCACACGACGCGACACCTCGCCGAATTCTGGATGGTCGAGCCGGAGATCGCGTTCGCCGATCTAGACGTCGATGCCACTGTCGCAGAGGATTTCCTCAAATTCATTTTCCGCAGCGTGCTGGCCCAACGCCCGGACGACATGGCGTTCTTCGCCGACCGCGTCGAGAAAACCGCGATCTCGCGTTTGCAGTCGATTGTCGCGACGCCGTTCACGCGCATCGACTACACCGAAGCGGTCGATATCCTGAAAAAGTCCGGCAAGAAGTTCGACTACGCGGTCGAATGGGGCGCGGACCTGCAGACCGAGCACGAGCGCTTCCTGACCGAGCAGCATGTCGGCGGGCCGGTCGTGGTGATGAACTACCCGGAGAAGATCAAGGCGTTCTACATGCGCGTCAACGACGATGGCCGCACCTGTGCCGCGATGGACGTACTTGCCCCCGGCATCGGTGAAATCATTGGCGGCTCGCAGCGCGAGGAGCGGCTCGACGTCCTTGATCGTCGCATTGCGCAATTCGGTCTCGACCCAAAGATGTACTGGTGGTACCGCGATTTTCGTCGCTATGGCAGCGTGCCCCACGCGGGCTTCGGTCTCGGTTTCGAGCGCTTGGTCTGCTACGTCTGCGGCCTCGCGAATATCCGCGACGCGATCCCGTATCCGCGTGCGCCCGGCTCGGCCGAGTTCTGAGATCGTGACCTTCCTCGCATTCCGCGAATTCCTGTTGATCACCGGTCTCGGTATGACGGTGGCCGGCCTGACGACGTATGTCATGACCTGGATGCTGGTGATCGTCCACTTGCGCGATCACCACACCGACGAATACGCACGCCTTAGCGGATTCTTGTTCGCGCCGTACGCGTTCGGCTGGTATCTGCGCCGGGGCTATCGCGCTTTGCATGATCGCGACCTCAGTGCACTCGCACGCCTTGGCAGCATCGGCGCGTGGTCAATCCTGATCGGCGCGACCATCGCGATCGGATCGAAAGGCATCGCCTGGTTCGGAGGTGCCGCGTGAGCGAAGAAACGAAATCATGGTGGGTCGCTGCGATCGGCGACACGTTGGTCTGGGCGCGCCTGGAAATCCTTGATTCCGGCATTGCCGAAGTACTCGACAGCAGCGGCGAAATGCTGCGCTACGACGATGAAGAAACCGGGCGCACGGCTCTGCTCGATGCGGAGTTCCGTGCGTTCGACGGGCTCGATGAAGACGACGCCGCGATGATCGGTTTTGATCTTGAAGAAACCGAACCGCCGCGCGGAGACGATGAAGACCTGGTGCCGCAGATGGTGCAGAAGCTGCCGCCGCGGCATTGAACCTTGGCACCACACGTCGATATCGCAAAACACGATCATCCTTCAGCTGGAAGTGCGCCCCAATGAATCTTGACCTCACCGGCAAACACGCCCTCGTCTGCGGCGGATCGCAAGGTATCGGGCGCGCGACCGCGATCGAACTCGCGTTGCTCGGCGCCGATGTCACCCTGCTTGCACGCTCGCGCGAGTCGCTCGAATCCGCACTGGCAGCCTTGCCTAAAACGCATTCGGCGCAGACTCACGCGACGATCGCCGCCGACATGAGTGCGCACGAGGAATTGCGCGCGAAAGTCGAAGCAACTGCAAACGCGCACCCGTTTCATATATTGATCAACAACAGCGGCGGTCCGCCAGGTGGTCCGGCATACGCGGCATCGATCG
>JBBRZD010000190.1:0-6691 GCA_038237055.1 Lysobacterales bacterium
ATATCGAACAATCGCAACGATACCCGATCGACCAAGGCCACAGTTATGCCGATATTGAGCGTATTGACGCGATAGGTCATCGCCGGAAATGCGCCGCTGCCTGCACCGGTGACGCCCGGATCGGGATAGGCCGGTGCGAGTGGTGAGGCATAGCGGTAACTCGTTATTCCGCGCGAGAACAACATGTTCCAGCTTGCATCGAGCTGGACGCGACCAATGCGGCGATTGACCGTGAAGCCCGCGTTCTGATTGCGTTCTTTGTCGTCGACCCACCAGCGACCGAGGTCAGGATAGGTCCCGCCGCCAAGCGACGGATCCGCACCGCCAGCATCGATTTCGTTGACGTTGGCGAGCACAAGCGCCGAACGATCGTAGCCGTAGTACACGCTCGCGTTGGTGGTCGGCGACGGTTGCCATTCCCATTGGACGGTCGCGCCGAACGTGTCGTAGCGCTGCCGGCCGAGTTCGGCGTCGTAGTGGTTCCAGTCGCCGCGCAGCGATGCGCTGATCGTCATGTCGTCGCGCGGCTGCACCGTCGCCATCAGGTCGATCTTGTTCTCGTCCCGACTCGAAAGGTCGTACTTGCGCAGCTCTTCGACCGTGTGTGCGGGCACGCCGCGGGTCAGCGGGACAAAACCCGGAAGGCCGATCGAATAAGTGAAGTCGTAGGGATCGTAGTCGTAACGATCTCCGTTCTGCCGCAGGTGCGTGAGGTTCGTCCGTAACGTGAGCCAGTCGAGTGAGCGATCCACCCAGGTCAGCTTGATGCTGTCGTCGTCGACCTGGCTGCGCTCGCGATGACTAGGTTCGTACCGGTTGTACGTGAGTGTCGCGCCGAGCGTATCGTGAAGCCCGAGCTTCCAGTCGGCGCCGAACGTGCCCTCGATCGTCTGCATGTCGAGCGGCAGGCTGCTGACGCGCGTGATGTTCGATGCGCCCGTCACGGGATCCCAGATGCCCGATTCGCCCGGCACGACACTGCCTTGCGCGCCGTTCTCGCTGACGTAGCCGTATTGCCCGGTCAAGGGATTGAAGGCCAGATAGACGTTGCGGTAGTCCTCGCGGTTGAAACGCAGGCCGCCGCGCACGGTCCAGTCGGAACCGGGTTGCAGCACGATGCGTGCGTCGACGAGTGTCGTGTCGATGCGCATGTCCGCGGTCGGACGCGACAATGCCGCAGTCGTGTTCCAGTTCGAGCAATTGTTGAGGAACGGGTTTTGCGGACCGAGCTGCAGGCTGCCGGCGAGACCAATGCCGAAGACGCCGTGGCAGTCGATCGGTGCGATCAGCGCGTCGTTCTGGCTCATGCGTCCCGCTGAAGCGGTCAGCGAGAGTTCGCCGTTGAGCGGCAGCTTGCGCGTGAACGCAGCCTTGAGGTTGTGATAGTCGTTGTCGGGCTCGGTCGACATCTGTCCCGTGGTCAGCGGCGCCGAGACAGCGCCCGACACGACAGGCGACAGCGCAAACGGCGTCTCGAAGGTGTAGCGCGTGTAGCGGTCGCGGTAGAACGATCCGCTGTAACCGAAGTCCACGCGCCACACGTTGCCCGCATAGCGCAGGCCACCATTGAGGTTTATCGTCGCGTCGTCGATCGGTTTGACCGTCTCGAGTACGCCGCCGTTGTCTGGAAACGGATAGTTGAAGAAGAACGGACCGCCGTAAGGACGCGCACCCTTGCGCTGCTCGTCGCTGGCATTCGCATACGCCGTCCATTCCGGCGTCAGGTACATGCTGAAACCGATACCGTGCTTCTCGCGTCGCACCGACAGTCTGCGTTCGGGCGTTGCCACCGACACCGCTGCGACGGCCGCCGACGTACTGCCGCCGGCGACCAGGGAGCTTGGCAAGGTGAGCTGGTTGCTGCCGACGCCGTTCCAGATCGGCTTCGCGTTGTTCGACAGCACGTTCGGCATGTCGCGCAGGAAGGCCTGGATCTTGTAACTGCCGGCGCGGCCGAATACCGCCTGGTAATACTGGTCATCGTCGCTGAGGCGGCTCGCGCGCACGTTGGCATAGGTGCCGTCGTCCGCGCGTTCCCAGGTGTAGTCGAGCAGGCCGAGAATGAGATTGCTGTCCCAGTCGACGTAGCGGTTCCACAGCGCGTTGTTGTCGTCGCCGCCGGTCGCGAGTGCTCCGACCTGCAGGATGCCGTAACCCCGCCAGTCGCCATGATCGTCGGATTGTGGCGACTGTGGCGGGCACGCGTACAGATTGCCGGTTGGCGAACGATGCTGGCCGGCCACAAGCCAGCTGGTGCCGCGATCATCGCAGCCTTGCACCGTTGCGCCGGCATTCGGGTCGAGCTTGTTCGCGCGCCAGGTATCGACGCCAACACCGCTGTCGGCGCGTGCCGGCAACGTCACCGCAATTGCCAGGGCGAGCGGCAGCGCGTGCACCGAAGAGGCTAGCCGAGGGTTGGGCATGACTGTCCTCCTGCGCGCCTATTCGTGGAACTTCGGACCGGATGGCGCATTGGAGCCATGGATGTTCGCGTGGCAGGTAATGCAGCCTCGACCCATGATGCGTTCGTCCGGAAATGGGCCATTGCCGAGTCCCTGTGTCGTCTGCAGGTCATTCGGATGACGCAGGTTCGAATGGCACTGCTGGCACAGGAACGGAATCGGCGCGACCAGCAGGGTGGCCTGATTCGAACCATGCGGCGTGTGGCAATTGAGGCAGCTCTCGCGCACCGGCGCATGTTCGAACAGGAACGGGCCGCGCTTTTCGGCATGACACTGGTAGCAGGTTTCGTTGACCGTGTTCGTCTTCAGCAGCGGACTGGTCAGCGAGCCATGTGGGTTGTGGCAGTCGTCGCAGCTCATCTGGCCTTCCGGCAAGGGCATGTGCGAGCGGCGGTTGAATTGCTGGCGCACATCCTTGTGGCATTGCGCGCAGGTGTCGTTGATGGATGACTTGGCCATGAGACCTTCGCTGGAGAACTTCGCCATCGGGTTGTGGCAATCGCTGCACGACAAGCCGTTGCGCTGATGCACCGAGCCGGTCCAGTGATCGCGCGGACCACCCTCATGACAGGTCAGGCAGGTCTTTGTCTGCACCTTGATCGGTGTGCCGGAGTCCTTGGTGTAGCCGATGATCAAGCCCTTGGCGGTTGGGTTCTGTGCGTGTGCGGAACCGGGCCCGTGGCAGGTCTCGCACACAGGGATCGATGCATCAGCCTTGTTCGCCGCATGCAGGCCGAGCGCATGCAGGGTATGTGTGAAGTGATCGCTTTCAAGCTGGTGGCAGGCAATGCAGGTCTTTTCGCCAACCGGCTGTGCAGACAGCGCATTCGGGTTGTCGGCGACGCGCGCCTTGGCGAAACCCGGCGCAGCGAGCAGGTTCGCACTCGTGGCGTGCACGTCGGCATTCGTCAGACTGGATGCCGGCAGATCCCGTGCCAGTTCCTCGCGTGTTTGCTGGGCCAGACAGAATGTTGGCTGCGCCAGCGAGACGGCAATTGAAAGCACGCCCATGCCCGTTGACAGGAAACGCACCCACGCGCCCCGCCGTGACGGATTCAAAAGTTCAAAGACCGAAGGTCGTCGCATCAATGGCGTACCCCGGTCCCTGATCCAGAGTTGCCGATATTCATCTGCATTCACCCGTCTCGCGACCCAGAACAAGCGCGGCACGACACACATTGATCGACGCTCCACTGACGTGCACCGAAGCGCTCAGCAGAGAAAATGCGGTGCGCGCGTCGAGGTGTGAATCGAGTCCGAGCAGCAGGGCGATCGCACCGCTCACGTGGGCGGTCGCGAGCGAGCTGCCGGATGCGTAGTCGTAGTGTCCGCCGGGTTCGAGCGTGAGGATGTCCCGTCCGGGTGCAGCCAGTGCCGTCGCACCGGTGGAAGGTTCGCCTGCGTCAGTCACTGCAATCACTCCGGGCACATTGACGGGAAAACCATCCATCCGATGATCCGATGGCACCGCCCCGACCACGATCGTGCCGTGTTCGAGCGCATAAGTCGTCAGTTTCGCGAGCAACGGATCGGACGGTCCGCCGAGGCTCAGATTGATCACGCGCGCTCCAGACGCGATCGCTGCGGCAAGACCTTGTGCCAACGTGAACGTATCACAGCGTGCCGGCTCGGCGTCCACCGCCACTGGCCAACAGGCCCGATACGAATAAATGCGCGTACCGGGAGCCACGCCGGCGATACCCAATGCATTGTTCGCGACAGCCGCAATAACGCCAGCCACTTCGGTGCCGTGCCGATCGCGCTCCGGCACTTCAGGCGCATCAACGGCGAAGTCGCTTTGTACGGCGATGCGGCCAACGAGATCGGGATGCGTGGCATCGATGCCGGTATCGATGACCGCAACCCTGATCCCTTCGCCGCGAGTCCAGCGCTGTGCCTGGTCGGCTCCGATCGTCGAGAATCCATGCTGCAGACCGACATACGGATCGTTGTACGTGCGCGATGCGGAAGTTGCCGGCGCCGTCAGGGTGCGGAAATCCTGCAGTGGCTGCGCGAGACGCACGCGGTCGTCACCCTGCAGGCGCGCAAACAGTGCCGCGCGATCGGCGTTTTCCGGAATCGCGAACAGGATGCAGCGAAAATGGAGCGCATCGATCGTCCACGCAGAGACTTCGCGCAAGTCGTAATCGCGCGCGAGCCGCTTGGCCGCCGCGATTACGCGATCGCTCCCGCTGTAGTTCGGCAAACCGGCATATCCGCGTGGCGTCGAACCAGCCGTAGGCAATGCCTCGGCCTTGTCCGCAATGGCGACGATGATCATCCGAGTCGGCGGGGCAGGGGTGGCAAGCACCGCGCCGATATGCAACGCGATCGACATCAGCGCGCATATGACTGCCACACGTCGCAACACTCGTGTCCAGTGGGATAGCCGTGGCCGGCAGACTTCGCGCATGTTCCTATCGTACGCCGGCCGGTGCGCGTGCGATCGGTTCGGCCAGCAGCACGCCATCCTGCGCGCGCAATCGCGCCAGCGCAACGTCGACACGCTGCGACTGCGCGCGTGCGACATCCGGGGTTGTATCCGCTGTGTCGTCGAGCGCCAGACCATAGATCGTGCCGCCGGCATTGCTTTGGACGATATGTACCTGCGCGCCGCCAAGAATCGCCTGCAGCGCTCCGACTGTCAGTGTCGGAGACGGCACGAAGCGTATGGCCGCGGCGGACGAATCGTCGCTGGCACGGCTCAATGTCTGATAACGCACACCCGCATCCGGCGAGCGGTCTTGTCGGTAGAGCAACGTACCGACCAGGATCAGTCCGGCTGCTTGCGTGGCGAGTGCGATGGCGAGCCAGCGCATGCGGCGGCGCATGACGCCACGCTGCTTGCGTGTGAGACGAAGATGCTTTGCTCGCGCAACTGGACGATCATTCGAGACGCGCGAATCCTCGGCATCAATTCGCGCAAGCAGGCGTTGCAACGCAGGTCGGGGCGAGTGCTCGGTCGCAGCCTCCACGGCCATGCCGGCTCGCAGGCGGCACTGAAAAGCGAATTCGTCGCGGCAATCCGCGCACTCGCGCAGATGATCCTCAAGCAATCGCCGCTCGTCGACACCGATGCTGTCGTTGACCAGCCATGGGATCAGGTCCCAGGTGCGGCGATGTTCAATCGAAGATGATGAATCCATGACGTCACCCTTTTGCGGATTGGGATTGCGCGAGCATTCCGCCCGCGAGCGCGGGCAGGGTGTTGCGCAAGCGCAGCCGTGCATGAAACATGCGTGCTTTCACCGTTCCGACCGCGCAGTTCATGATCGTCGCGATCTCCTCGCAGGACTGCCCAAGAAAATAGGCAAGCTCGATCGTCGTGCGTTGTTCGGGAGGCAACAGCACGAGGCCGTGCACGAGCCAGTCGCGCAGTTCGCGTCGCTCGGCCTCCTCGGTTGATTGCATGACATCCGCCGCAGAATGCTTGTCGTCGTCGCGCTCGACATCCGCCATCGGTGGCGGACGATCGCGCAACGACTTCATCAAGCATCGGTAGGCTATGCTGATGATCCATGTTCCAACGCGCGATTCACCACGGAATTCTTTGGCACTGCGCCAGACCACCCACATGGTTTCGTTGATGATCTCGTCAACGAGATGGCGGTCACGCGTGTAGTTGGCCAGGAAGCGCGCCATTCGACCGTGATAGTGTAAGTACAGGCGCTCGAAGACTGTGCAATCGCCATGCCCGATGGCGTTCATCCAGGCGATGTCGGGCTCGCAATCATCACCTTCCCGGCGGCGCTTGCGATCGATATCGTTGCGATCATCACGTTTGTCGCTCAAAGTCATTCCCGCTTTGTGCAAGCCGTCCGATTGGTATGTACCGGAACTGCGCGAAAAGGTTGCGCGCTTCAGCCAAGGTCTACAACCGAAGGCGGATCGGGATGGAAATATGGAAATTGGGATAGTAGGGTAGGACGAACATGCCAGTGTCAGCCAACTTTCCACCTCAAAATCCGGTTGCCGACGGGCGTTCGACTTCCCAATGCCCCGACGCACGTTGTTCCCGGGCAGGTTGGTTGCTTCTCCTTGTCGGCTGTACGTTCGCAACAATGGGCGCGGCGCAGGATTTTGGCGGTTCGCTCGGCCTGGCTAGCGACAACCTCTATCGCGGCCTGAGTCTGAGCTCCGACCAACCATCATGGCTCGCAGATCTCCATTACACAGTGAATCCTGATTGGGTTATTGGAATCGGCGCAACTGCGGAGCGATATGGCCAC
>JBBRZD010000191.1:0-6534 GCA_038237055.1 Lysobacterales bacterium
CAATCCCCGCGGACGTGCATGCCGCCGTTGCGATCCCGCGCGTGGCTGCCTTCACCGGTCACATGCTCGACGCGCCGGGTCGCTCGCCAGCGCGGTTTCCGGCCGCCCTCGAACACGCCGTCGCGCACGAACTGTCCGCGCGCATCGAGGCATCCGACATCGGGTTTGCGTACTGCTCGGCCGCCTGCGGCGGCGACCTGCTGTTCGTCGAAGCGTTGCTCGCGCGGGGTGCCGAAGTGCATCTCGTGTTGCCGTTCGAGCGCGAGGATTTCATCGCGACGAGCGTGGCCTTCGCCGGTCCGGAGTGGGTCGCGCGCTTCGATCGCGTGCTTGCGCGCGTTGCCAGCGTGGGATACGGCGTGCGCGAGCGCTATCTTGGCGACGACTCGCTCTTCGCCTATGCCGGCGCGCTGATTCTCGGCGCGGCGGTGCTGCATGCGCGTGCGCTGGAGACCGAACCGCTGCTGCTCGCACTCGTCGACGAGTCCTCGCAGCGGCGTTCCGGCGGTTCGGTCGATCTGCTGTCCGGATGGCGCTCGCTCGGGCATGAGATCGAGTGCATCGACCTGGCGGTGCTGCGTGCGCGCGAGGGTTTCGTCGAACCCGCGTCCGATGCGGACGCGGCGACGATCCAGGCGCCTGCGCGCCAGCCCGACGTGCGACGGGAAATCCGCACGATGTTGTTCGCCGACATGGTCGGTTACAGCCGCCTCGCGGAACGGGACACCCCGGCGTTCATCACCCACTTCCTCGGTACGATTGCCGGCATCGTCGAGCAGTCCGAGATGCCACCAGGCTTCGTCAATACCTGGGGCGACGGGCTGTTCATGGAATTCGACGATGTCGCCGTGGGCGCCCGCTTCGCGCTTCGGCTGCGCGACGCGATCGCGCGCACCGACTGGGCAGCGCGTGGCTTGCCGGAAGGCACGGCGATTCGAATCGGCATGCACACGGGACCCGTGTTCCGCGGATTCGACCCGCTGATTGGCCGCGACAACTACTTCGGTTCGCACGTCGTCCGCGCTGCGCGCATCGAGCCGGTCACCGCGCCCGGCGCGATCTACGTGAGTGCCGAGCTCGCCTTTGTCCTGGCTGCGCGCGGCGTAAGCGACTTCGCCGCCGACTACCTCGGCGTGCTGCCGCTCGCGAAGGGCTACGGCAGCGGTCGGCTGTACCGCCTGCGCGATGCGCACGAAGCGGAATAGTTGGCGGATAGCGACGGCGAGCAGCAAACCGAGCCAGAATCTGCTCGCGTGCTCTAGCTAGCAGGGTTGCAACGGGTGGATGTCTGGGCGTTGGCGCGCGCGGCCGATCGATTGAAAGAGCACGTGCAATGCGGGCGAGATCGACTCGCGCATTCAAGAGCCGCTCCAACAACTGGAAACATTGGATCGACGAGACGGCATCTGCCAATCAGTTGGTCGCTCGCTCGCGCAAGCCGGATGGGTTGTTCCTGTTCGCAACTCCCATGGCGAAATTTCTGACGATCGAGCATCCGCGCACAGCGCGCGACCTTGCCCACTCGATACGAAAGGGATACGGCGCACCCGATACGCACAGTCACCTGGGCGGTTCTGCGAAAGCGTCCGCGCCCGTTGTCTGACAGACGCTACCGCTGATCGGTGGCGTGTCGGTTTTACAGCGCTCGCCGTGTTCGGTTGAGGTGTGGCCCTGCGTTGAATGGGGCCTGTATCCACGGAGTCCGATCATGCGCCGAGTCCTCGCTTCCTGTTGTGCATCACTGATGTGCCTGCTTGCCTCTTCAGTGCACGCTGCCGTCAGTCCGCCATTGCCTAACTCCGTGCTGTTTGTCAGCCAGGTGCCGATGCCCGGCGACGATGTCGCTCGCGCCACGATCACCTCAAGCTTCGCCAATCATCTGCCAACCACCGCGGCGGCACCTCGCGGCGGTGATCTGATGCTTATGTCGCCCACCGGTGTGTTGCGCAACCTGACGCTGGAGGCGGGCTATGGTTCGACCGGTGCGAACGGTTTCCAGGATGCGAATGCGATAGCGGTGCGTGATCCCGCTGTCCACTGGTCCGGGGGCAAGGCGGTCTTCAGCATGGCCATCGGCGCGCCAGCGCAGCCGAACGGCATCGAAACCGCGCAATGGCAACTGTACGAAGTCAGCGGCCTCGGCAGCGGCCAGACGGCAAGCATCGTGAAGGTCGCCAACCAGCCGCCATTCAACAATATCCAGCCGAACTATCTCAGCGACGGAAGCCTCGTCTTCGTCAGTGACCGACCGCGCAACGGCGCAGCGCAGCTCTATCCGATCAACGACGAATACCGCGGCCAGCCCGCGAACAGCGGCTTGTGGCGGCTCGATCCAGCCAGCGGCGACCTGCGTCTGCTCGAACACACGCCATCGGGTTCGTTCACGCCTATCGTGGACAGCTTCGGGCGCATTGCGTTCGTGCGCTGGGATCACCTGGTGCAGGACATCAACCACACCAGCCCGACGCCGATGTTTGGCGTGTTCGACTACGCCTCGGAAGCAGCCAATGCGGCTACACAAACTGCCGTCGAGCTGTTTCCCGAACCGATCACTGCGGTTCCCAACAGTAACGTCAACAGTTTTGAAATCAACCAGTTTTTTCCGTGGACGATCAACCAGGACGGCAGTCGCGAGGAGACCGTCAATCACATCGGCCGTCACGAGTTGCGCTTGGGCCTGCCTCGCACGTTTACCAACGATGCCAGCTTGATCAATTTCATCGCGGCCACCAGCGGTCGCACCAACGTCAATCCAATTTTCAATTTTTTCCAGCTTCGCGAAGATCCGGTCGTGCACGGGCGCTACGTCGGCATCGATGCGACGGAATTTGGCACGCATGCTTCGGGGCAAATTGTCGCGTTGAATGCGGCGCAGAACGGTGTCCTGTCGAATGCGCACGACATGACGATCCAGTACGTCACGAACCGCGCAACGCAAAGCATCGCGTCCAACGCGAACAACATCGGGCATTTCCGCGATCCCTTGCCGATGAGCGATGGAACGACCGCGACGGAAGGCACCTTGCTCGCCGCCTTCTCACCAACGCCGGGCGCTGAGCCGAGTCCGACGGCGGCGGCCATCTATCAGTTCCGCCTGACCCGACTAAGCAAGAACCGCAGCGCGAGCAATGATGCGTTGAACACGACTAACCTTACCGGTGGTATTGCGAAAAGCGTGAGCTATTACGTCGGCGCGACGCTGACGGCCTACAGCGGCAATCTGTGGGAATTGCAGCCCGTCGAGGTCTACGCGCATGCGGCACCCGTGGCGATGACGGAGCCTGCGCTGGCGACACCCGAGCAGAACGCTTTCACCGCCGCGCAAGTTGCCGAAAGCGACATGCGCGCTTTCCTGCAGGCGCAAGGATTGGCGTTGCTGGTCATACGCAATGTGACGTCTCGCGATGGCGCCGATCGCCAGCAACCATTCAACCTGCATGTGCCGAACGGCACCCAGACGCTCGGTGACAATGGCACGCTTTACGACATCGACGAGGTGCAGTTTTTTGAAGCCGACCAGGTGCGAGGTTTTGGCACGCCGGCCAATCCGCTTCCCGGCCGGCGGACGATGACGCGCTATCTCAATGATGTGCAGGCGCAGCGTTTCAATCCGACCGGTGCCCTCAATCCTGGCGCACAGCCCATTGCCGCCGACGGCTCGGTCGCGTTGTTCGTGCCGGCGCGGCGCGCCATGGCATGGCAATCCCTGACCCCGGCTGCCGGTTCGGCAACGCTGGGTCCGAACACGCCCGTCGTGCGCGAACGCTACTGGATCGAATATCAAGCGGGCGAAATCCGCGCCTGCGACGGCTGTCATGGCGTCAATACGACTAATCAGGCCGGCCTGCCCGCTTCCAGCAATACGCCGCAGGCGCTGATCGACCTGCTGAACTGGTGGAGGTTGCACGACGATCGCATCTTCGTCGACGGCTTCGATCCCTGAGCGCAGCGCCAACGCGAACCGCGGTTTCGGATCAGCGTATCGCGAGCGCGAACAGCAGCCCCAGCCAGAGCGCGAGGCCGATCAGGTTGTTGTTGCGGAATGCGGAGAAGCAATGCTCTCGTGAACGATCGCGCATCAGCCATTGCTGATGCGCGAACAGTCCGGCTGCGACTGCAACGCCGATGAAGTACGGCCAGTGCAGCGTCGCACGCGTGCCCGCCAGCAGCATCGCGAACAGGAACGTCGCCATCAGCACGGCGATCGCTGCACGGTCCGCATCGCCAAACAATATTGCGGTCGATTTCGCGCCGACGCGGATGTCGTCGTCGCGATCGACCATCGCGTACTCGGTGTCGTACACGGTCGAAAACAGCACGTTGGCGAGGAACAGCAGCCAGCACAGTGGCGGTAGCGAATTGGTCACCGCGGCAAACGCCATCGGAATTGCCCAGCCGAACGCGGCGCCGAGCACGACCTGGGCCAGGTGCGTGACGCGCTTGCTGAAAGGATAACTCGCCGCGAGCGCAGCGCCGACGAAGGACAGCTTGATCGTCAGCGCGTTGGTGAACAGCACGAGCGCGAAGGCGAATGCGAGCAGGCCACCAAAAAGCAGCAGCGCTTCCTTCTTCGACACGCGCCCCGAAGCCATCGGCCGCCCGCGCGTGCGTTCGACATTGGCATCGAGCCAGCCGTGGTCGGCATAGTCGTTGATCACGCAGCCGGCGCTGCGCATCACGAATACGCCGAGGGTGAAGATCAGCAGCGGTCCAATCGGCGGAAAATCGTTCGCCGCGAACCACAGCGCCCACCACGTCGGCCACAGCAACAGCAGTGCGCCGACCGGGCGATCCAAGCGCATCAGCACGAGGTACTCGCGAATACGCGCGCGGTGCTTTGGCGGCAGATAGCCGATCAACCAATCGATCACCTTGGCCGAACGCGTCGAGGTATCCGCTGGACGCGATGTTGCTGGCGACCGCGTGGGTGCCAACGGCTTGCGTGCGAACGAGGGAACCATCGCCGGTTTTTCTGCAGCTCCGGCTTCCTTGCTGTGCGGTGGGTTGCGCGGCGGCGGAACTGGCGCCGATGCGGGCGGTGGCGCGAGCGGTGGCTTCGGCATCGGTTTCTGCGCGGGGGCCGATTGGGGCGATGCAGAAGGGGGCGCAGTCCGCGTGGCCTGCGCCGCGGGTTGCGGAGCCGTGGCAGCCGCGGGTACCGGCGTCGTCACGGACGCGGTGTTCGGCGAAGTGGATGTCGGCGTCGGCGTCGAAGGCGCCACTTGCGCAGGTCTATCGACACTCGACGCTTGTGTCTTCGGCGCCTGCGCGATGGGCTTGTGCGCAGGCGGTATGGGTGCGGATGGCGTGCTGGTTGTCGCAGCAGCGCGCGATTCTGTCTGCATGCTCGGTGTTTGCACGGGCGCAGCGACGCGTGTGGTTTGGCTAACGGCTGGATTCATGGGCGCCGCCGCCGGTGGTATTGGCGTGTGCGGCCGCGCCGACATTGCCGCCTGCGGCGCGCTGATCGGCGGCGCTGCTTGCGGAAACGCTGACGTGGGGCGCGGTGCTTCGTTCACTGGCGGAGCGGTAGGCGCTGGTGCGACGGCACGCGCCGGAGGAGGTGGCATACGTGGCGGCGTGATCGTCGGCGGTTCGACGGCCGAAGCACTGCGTTCGCTGGTATCGACGCGTACAGCTGGCGTCGACGCCTCTTTCGCAATGCTGGGTGTGGCCTGCACCACCGACGGTGAAACGTGCGGTGACGGACTCGATGTGGGTGCCGTCGCGGGCATCGTTGGCGTCGGTTGTTGCGCCGGTTTTGCAACCGTTGCCGCGGACTCGACGGTGGCCAGTGGCAACGGCAGCGTCTTTCGCACCGCGCGCACGCGCGGCGTGACCTCCGCAGTCGAGGCTGTTGGCTTCGTCGACGCGCGCTTGGGTCTTGCCTCGGCTTCATCCGTTGCAACGGGTTTCGCAGCAGCGCGCCTCACCGGCGGTTTCGGCGGCGCGGGCATATTGCCCGGCGTTGGCACCGCCGCATCCGCGGTAGGCGATTTCCGCTTGCGCGGTGTCTTCGGGCGCTCGGTCTCGTCCATGCGCCAAGTTTAGCCCGCAATGCGTTCGACGAAACCTCGGCTATGCTCACCTTTTCGCGGTGTATCGCGCGCCGCTGCATCTCGATCAGGAGTGGCGATGGAAAAGTGGCTGCCTTCGAGGTATCTCGCATTCGTGCTCTGCGTGCTGATCTTCGGGCTCGCGCTGCTCGGCTGGGACGACGGACGCGCGGTCAAGCTGCTCGCGATCGTTTCAGGTGCGCTGGTCTTGATCGGCGTTACCGATCTTGCGCAGACGCGGTCGACGCTGCGCCGCAACTATCCGTTGATTTGCCATATCCGCTTCTTCTTCGAGAGGGTGCGGCCGATGCTGCGTCAGTACGTGGTCGAGTCGGATAACGAGGAAGTGCCGTTCTCGCACGTGCAGCGCGAGGTCGTGAAGCAGCGATCGAAGAACGCGCTCGACGTGCGCCCGTTCGGTACCGAGCTCAATGTGTACGAAGAACGCTACGAATGGCTCAACCATTCGATCCGGCCG
>JBBRZD010000192.1:0-6435 GCA_038237055.1 Lysobacterales bacterium
GCCTTGGTGTTCTGTCCCGCGCCGACGTCGCCCATGTGGCTGATCTTCAGCGCGTAGCACTCGAGTGCCGGTCGCGCGGAGATCAGAGTCGCCTCGTCGCCACCGACCATCACCGAGAGCTTTCCGTTCTTCGCACCTTCGACGCCACCGGAAACCGGCGCATCGAGAAAGCTGCAGCCTTTCGTAGCGAGGATCGCGTGCGCGGATTGCGCGGTGACCGACGATACCGTCGAGTGATCGATGACGATCGTCCCCGGCTGTGCGTGATCGGCGATCTCGCGAGCGAGATCAAGCACGTCCACGTCGGCCGGCACGCACAGCGCGATCAGGTTGCACGACGGAGCCAAGGCGGCCACCGTCGCAGGCGCCGTGACCTTGAATTCTTCCGCTGCTGCGATGGCCTTGTCGTGCGAGCGGTTCCATACCGCCGCGAGCAACCCCGCGCGCGCAAGGTGTCCCGCCATCGGCAGGCCCATGGCGCCGAGTCCGACGAAACCGACTTTCAATTCGTTCATGATTGCCTACCGCTCCGGGTTCTTCCACCATCACACAGTCTTGACGTTGCTTCCTGCATTCCCGCGAACGCGGGAAAGCATGCAAGATCACTTGTATCTATTGAGACTCGGCGAGATAGGTATAGCCCGTCAAACCCTTCTCAAGTGCCGCTTCCAGCTTCTGTGCTTCGGCTGCATCGACGTTCGCCGCGACGATCTTCGCGCGATAAGAAGCACGCAGCACAGCGAGGTCGTAGCCCACGTAATCGAGCATGAGATCGGTGCTGTCGCCGCGACGGCAGTGGGTGAATTCATAGCCGCCATCGGTCAGCTTCACGTTGACTGCATCGGTGTCGCCGAACAGGTTGTGGATGTCGCCCAGGGTTTCCTGATAGGCGCCGACCATGAACAGGCCCAGCAGATACGACTCCCCTTTGCGCAAGGAGTGCAGCGGCAGGCTGACGTCGATGCCGTCGGCGTCGACGTAGTGATCGATGCGGCCGTCCGAATCGCAGGTCAGATCCGCAATCACGCCACGGCGATCCGGCGCGCGATCCAGATGCGCGATCGGAACGATCGGAAATACCTGATCAATCGCCCAGATATCCGGCGCGGATTCGAACACCGAGAAATTCACGAAGTATTTGTCGACGAGGGTCTGGTTGAGATCGTCGAGCACCTGGCGATGCACGCGCTCGTCCGGCTTCAAGCGCGAGCGCACCGCATTGATGATCGCGTAGTAGAGATCGTCGAGTTCGGCGCGATCGTCGAGCGACAACTGGCCGAGCGCATACAGCGAATAACCCTCGGCAAGCTGGTACTGCGCCTCGTGGTAGAGCTCGGTCGGCGGGCGCTGGTCCATTTCCGCATACGTCTCGCGCAGGCGCCGCAGTACGGCCGGTTCATCGGCACGCGGCGGCGGCACCGCGCCTCGCGGCGCTTCCTCGATCTCGCTGACGTTCACGATCAGCACGGCGTGATGCGCGGTCAGTGCACGGCCAGATTCGGTCAGCACGTGCGGCGCCTTCAAGCCGTTTGCTAAACAGGCTTCGGCAAGTGCGCCGACCACGGCCGACGCGTATTCGTCGAGACCGTAATTGATCGAGCAATCCGAACGCGAACGCGTGCCTTCGTAGTCGACACCAAGGCCGCCGCCGACATCCATGTGCGTGATCGGCAGGCCCATGCGCGAAAGTTCGACGAAATAGCGCACCGCCTCGCGCATGCCGTTTGCGATGTCGCGCACGTTCGACATCTGCGATCCCATGTGGAAGTGCAGCAGCTTCAACGTGTGCGAAAGATTCGCAGCCGTGAGCTCGTCCAGCAGGGTGAGCAGCTGGCGCGGCGTGAGGCCGAACTTCGCCTTGTCGCCGCCGGAGTTCTGCCATTTGCCGGCCCCCAGGCTCTTGAGGCGCATGCGCACGCCGAGCAGCGGCTCGACACCGAGCGCCGCGGCTTCCTCGATCACGTAGCGCAATTCGGACGGCTTCTCGATCACGATGAAAATGTCGAGCCCGAGCCTGCGACCGATCAGCGCCAACCGGATATATTCACGATCCTTGTAGCCGTTGCAGATTACCGTGCTGCCCGGTCGTGCCAGTGCAAGCACCGCCATCAGTTCCGGTTTCGAGCCGGCTTCTAGACCAAAACCGGGCGCCGCAGACGCGGCGAGCTCGCCCGCCACCTGATTTTGCTGGTTCACCTTGATCGGATAGATCAGCGTGTAGCCGCCGGCGTAGTCCCACTCGGTCATCGCCTTCGCGAACGCACGCTGCAGGCGCGCCCGGCGATCGGTGAGGATGTCCGCAAAGCGCACCAGCAAAGGCAGTCGCGAACCCTGCGCGCGCGCCGCTTCGACGATCGCCGGCAACGACAGCGTCGGCCCTCCGGCTCCACGCGGACGCGCAATCAGATCCGCGCCGAACACATCGAAATACCCCTCGCTCCAATGCGGAACGGCCCAGGTACGGCGCGCCTCTTCGGCGGTCCAGCGCTGCTCGGTCACCTCGATGCTCCGTGTTTGCAATCCAAGCCCCCTAGTGTAACGAGGTGTTGCGTTTCGCGTATGTCGGTGCCACATGGACCGGATACAATTGCGCCCATACCACCCGTTCAGCCCCCAACGAATCGCAGGAAGCACCGATGTCAGCGCCCGAGCAGTCCGACGCCACGCAGAACTGGTTCACCGAGCAGCACGCGCGTTCCGGCTCGTCCTTCGGTTTGCGCATCAAGGAAAAGCTGCACGCAGAGCAGACCCCGTTTCAGTCGATCGAGATCTACGACACGACCGATTGGGGCAAGCTGATGATCATCGACGGCTGCACGATGGTGTCGACGCGCGACAATTTCCTCTATCACGAGATGATGTCGCATCCGGCATTGTTCACGCATGCGCGCGCGAAGCGCGTCGTCATCATTGGCGGCGGCGATTGCGGCACCTTGCGCGAAGTGCTCAAGCACGAGGAAGTCGAGCACGCCGTGCAGGTCGAGATCGACGAACGCGTGACGCGCCTCGCCGAGAAGTATTTTCCGGAGTTGTGCGAGTCGAACAAGGACCCGCGCGCCGAGCTGCTGTTCATCGACGGCATCAAGTACATGGCCGAGTGCGATCCGGAATCGATCGACGTCATCATCGTCGATTCGACCGATCCGGTCGGGCCGGCCGAAGGTTTGTTCGGCGCCGCGTTCTACGCCACCTGTCACAAGGCGCTTAAGTCGACCGGTATTCTCGTACAGCAGAGTGAATCGCCGCTGGTGCATCTGGATCTCATCAAGGCAATGCGTTCCGCGATGCGCTTCGCCGACTTCAACTCGGTCAAGACGCTGACGTTCCCGCAGCCGCTGTATCCAACCGGCTGGTGGAGCTGCACGATGGCGCGCAAAGGTGCCGATCTCAGCGGCTTCCGCGAGCGCGGCGCCGCGACCAAGCAGTTCGAGACGCGCTACTACAACGTCGACATCCACAAGGCCGCGCTCGCTTCGCCGGAGTTCATGCGTGAGGCGTTGGGGGACTGACGCCAGCGATCAGGTGACGCTGAATGGTCTTTATTCACGTCGAAAGGCCCACGCCCATGCCAAGCCAGATTGAACCTTCGCAAGCCGCATCGGCCAAGTCCTGACACGCAAGCTTTCAAGAATCCTCAGCGCTGGTGTAACCTGCCAGCCACTTTGCGTCCCGACGGAGGCTTCATGCTGAAGGTCCTGGTTGCGAGTTCCAAGGGTGGTGCGGGCAAAAGCACGATTGCGACCAACCTGGCCGCGCACTTTGCGGTCGATGGCAAGAACACCGTTCTCGTCGATGCCGATCGGCAGGGCTCGTCCCTGCGCTGGTGCGAAAAACGCGCCCTTCACGTGAATGCGGTCCTCGGCGTGCCGGGCCTGCGCCGCGACTGGGAAAAACTGGTTCCGGCCGACGCCCAGCGCGTCATCATCGATTCCGCCGCTGGCATCCGCGCCAGCGATGTCGCCGACTACCTCGACCACATCAACGTCATCATCGTGCCCGTGCTGCCGTCGGCGATCGACCTTGAAGCGGCCGAGCCTTTCCTCGCCGAGATTGCCGAACTGCCAAAGATCAAGCGCGGCAAGGTTGCGGTTGGAGTCGTCGCGAACCGGCTGAAGCCATGGACAAATGCTTCCCAGCTCGCGGTCGAGGAGATGCAGCAGTTCCCGTTCCCGTTGATTGGCGAGCTGCGCGACACGCAGGGGTATGTGCTCGCGAACGCGCTCGGCAAGAGCATCTTTGACTACCACTCCGAGCTGGTGCGCGCGCATCAGGAAGACTGGACCAAGCTCCTGCGCTGGCTCAAGAAGCATTCGTAGCGCCGCGTAATCCCGCCAGCTGCCGACGCCGTTCGTCCACGCGCTCAGGCGTCGCCTTACATGAATTTGCGCGGACTTTGCGGTGTGGACGTAAACAAAGTCTGGTCACCCGCGTTCGATAGGAGTGCGGCCGCCGTGGCCGCTCGATGAGCATCCCATCATGCGCAAGATCATTCCCACACTTTTTGCCCCGCTCCTGTGCGCCGCGTGCGCACTGGCCGCGTCTGGCACCGCCGTCGCCGCCGATCCGGCCGGCGACGCGGCGGCCAGCCCACATTCGGGCAAGCGAGCCGAGTTCCGTCAGCGCCTTTTCGATCAGATCGACACCAATCACGATGGCGTGCTCAGCCGCGCCGAATACCAGGCCTGGGTCGACAGCCGCTTCGACAAGCTCGACAGCAACCATGACGGCCGCGTCGACGCGAAAGAGGTCGCGCAGTCCGCGGCGACCGCCGAACGTGTGCAAAAACGCGCAGAAGGCTTCGTCAAGCGCAACGGCAACGGTGACAGCACGGTCAGCAAGGCCGACTTCGAGGCCAAGGCGATGGCCCGCTTCGACCGCATGGGCGCCGGTGCCGATACGCTGACAATCGATCAGCTGGGACAGGGACGGGGCGGCTTCAAGCATCGCCACGGCGCGCCGAGCCCTGACGACGCGGCGACTCCGAACGGCTAAAACCCAACGGACGCCGTGCGAAGGTGCGGGCGCGGCGTCAACAGTTTTCGGCGCGACGTGTTTTTTTCAGGCTGCGACCCGCCAGTCGCCGCAACCCCATTGGACCCGCTCCCGCATGACGGCGATCCGCGTGCCTCGTCGCTGCCGCCCGACATCGCCCTGAGGAAGTTTCCTTGACCGCGGACACGCTGAATCGTGCATCATCACGTATCCAAGCAAAGGAGAACCTGCTGATGGCCACTCGCGAGATTATCCTGCTGCGCCACGCCCACGCAGAATCTGCAACGCCCGGGCAAGACGACATGGCGCGCGTCCTCAGCCTGCGCGGTGAAGCCGAGGCGGATGCCGCGGGCGCTTGGCTCAAGCAGCACGGCGCAGCGCCCGAACGCGTGTTGTACTCGCCCGCCGCGCGCTCGCGCGAGACGTGCGAGCGCGTGCTTGCAGCACTCGGCTATACGGACCTGCGCAGCGACGCGCGCATCTACGAGGCCACGCCCGCAACCTTGTTGCGGGTACTTGACGACCACACCGATGTCGGTTCCGTCTTGCTGGTCGGACACAATCCGGGGCTTGAGAATCTGGTCGCCTTGATGACCGAAGGCGCTTCCGATTCCGGTCGCGGCATGCCGCCGGCCGGCGTGGTCTGGATGACGTTGCCTGAAGGCAGTGGCATCGAGCCCGGAACGGCCGAAGTTCGTCATTTCTGGTGGCCGTGAGGCTGTAACGTGGTGCGGCCTCTTTCACGCGCGCTGGCCATCGCGACCTTGCTTAGTTCGATCGGGCTGCTTTGCGCGATGTCGCGGAATGCATGCGCCTCGATCGTCGACAGCGCCAGCGCCGACATCATGCAGCTGGACAGCGCGCGCTCGCAGGTTAACTTCCGCGTCAAGGCGCTATGGCTGCTCAACATCGGCGGCCGCTTCGGCAAGGTCAGCGGAAGCGTCCGCTTCGTTCGTTTTCGCAATCAGATCAGCGTCGACGCGCATATCGACGTCAATGCAATCAGCATGAGTAGCGCGAGCCAGGAGGACTGGGTGAAGTCGTCGGAATTCTTCGACGTCGCACAGTATCCGCAGATCGATTTCATCTCCGAACCCTTTCCACGATCACGCCTGCATGAAGGCGGCGACCTGCCCGGTGTCCTCACCCTGCGCGGCATATCCCGGCCCGTAAGCTTCAAATTGCGGCCGTCGAACTGCGGCAGGCCTGCTCACGATTGCCCAATCGAGGTCGAAGGCATCATCCGGCGTTCCGTATTCGGGATGCATTCACGGCACGGCACGCTGAGTGACCGGGTCGAAATGCGCCTTGAGGTCTACGCTGTCGAAACGGCGCAGCCGACACTTCCATGAAGTATGCGAACAAGACCCTGGCGCCAGCTTCCTGGTGCGCGCGCGGCATGGTTTGCCTTGCGCTGTTTTTGCTGACGGCGTGCGGTTTGAA
>JBBRZD010000193.1:0-6417 GCA_038237055.1 Lysobacterales bacterium
AGGGGCACAGCGATTTTTCCGCGCTGCAGCGCGCACTCGAAGATGGAAACAGTGCCTCCCTGCACTATGTGCTGTTCGATCTGCCAGCGCTTGAGCAGGTCGATTTGACGCGCGTGGAACTGCTCGAGCGCAAGGCCCTGCTTGAGAGCCTGCTGGATACGGCAAAACAGGATGTGCTGTTTTTCAGCAGCCATATCGTGGGTCACGGTGAACGTGTGTTCGCCGCCGCCTGTCGGCAGGCGCTTGAAGGCATCGTCAGCAAAGCTATCGATTCGGCGTATGTCGAAGGGCGCTCGCGCAGCTGGATCAAGATCAAGCATGCGAACACCGACGAGTTCGTCGTGGTCGGCTACAGCGCACCGAAGGGAGCGCGTCACGGCTTTGGTGCGCTGTTGCTCGCGAAAGTTGACGATGGCGCGCTTTGCTATGTCGGGCGCGTCGGTAGCGGATTCGATGATGCCTTGCTGAAAACGCTCTCTCGTCGACTTCAGTCGCTCGCAACCGACGATGCGGCCGTAACCTTGCCCGCACATGTGCCGTTTCGCGCCGACACCGTGCACTGGGTGAAGCCCGATCTCGTGGTCGAGATCCAATTCCGTGCCTGGGCAAAAGAGGGGCTGTTGCGCCAGGCGAGTTTCCTGTGCGTGCGCGAGGACAAGGCGATCGAGGACATCGATATGCGCAAGACCGAAAAACCGACGGCAGGACGCGCCGCCAAGCGCGTCGAAATGCGCGCGGGCAAGAAGGCTGGCACGCGCCAGCCGATAGCAAAACGCAAGTCCGCGCCACGATCGAAGGCGCTAAAAAGTAACGTCACGATTACGCATCCGGAACGCATCGTCTTTCCCGGCACAGCGATCACCAAACAGGATGTTGCGGACTACTATCGCGCGGTCTCACCCTGGATGCTGCCAGAACTTGTGGATCGACCGCTTTCGGTTGTGCGCTGTCCCGATGGTGCGGGTGGTACCTGCTTTTTCCAGAAACATCATGCCGCGACACTGGGCCCGACGGTGGCGTCGATCAAGCTGAAAGAAAAGGGCGGCGGCAGCGACGAGTATCTCTATGTGAAGGACCTCGCTGGCGTGATCGAACTGGTGCAGATGAGCACGATCGAGTTCCATCCGTGGGGCGCACGGGTCGATCAACCGGACCGGCCCGATCGTCTCGTGTTCGATCTGGATCCCGGGCCCGGCGTCGAATGGAAAGCGTTGATCGCGGCGACGCGCGATGTGCGCGACCGCCTCGCCGAAGCGGGTCTGCAGAGTTTCGTGCGGCTGTCCGGCGGCAAGGGTACGCACGTCGTTGTCCCGATTGATCGAGAGATCGACTGGAGCGAAGCAAAAGCGTTTTGCGAGGCGTTCGCGAGCGCGATGTCCGCGCACAAACCTCTGCTTTACATCGCCACTGCGAGCAAGGCCAAACGCGATGGCCGCATCTTCCTCGATTGGTTACGCAATGCACGCGGTGCTACCAGTGTCGCGAGCTGGTCGTTGCGCGCACGCGACGGAGCTCCAGTCGCGATGCCGATCCGCTGGGAAGAACTGGGCAGGATAAAGAGCGCTGCGCAGTTCGATCTGCCCGCTTCGTTGCGTCGCGCGAAGACCCTGCGTGAGGAACCGTGGAAGGGTTTCTCGACATTGCACCAGTCGCTGCCGCGCTTCGACGCAGGCGACTGAAAGTATGAGGCCGCGTTCAATCGCTCGCGAGCGCGCGCATGGCCGCGGCAATGGCGTGATATCGAGTGGTGTCGAACAGTGGCGCCGCTGAATCGTCCGCACCCACAAGCGTCGAGATTTCGGTGCATCCGAGGATGATGCCCTGCGCACCACGGTCGATCAGCTCGGCAATGACGCGGCGGTATTCGGTGCGCGACGCAGCCAGGATCTTGCCCATGCACAGTTCGTCGTAAATGATGCGGTGGACGGTTTCGCGGTCACTCTCCGTTGGAATCAACACCTCGATGCCGTGCTTCTGCTGGAGCCGGTCGCGGTAGAACGCCTGCTCCATCGTGAAGCGCGTGCCAAGAAGGCCGATGCGTCGCAATCCCGCCAAGCGGATCGCGTACGCGGTTGGATCGGCGATATGCAGTAGCGGAATGCTTACCGCAGACTCGATGGCTGCGGCCACCTTGTGCATCGTGTTGGTGCACAACACGATGAAATCCGCGCCCGCGCGCTCCAGTGCGCCGGCGGCATCGCCGAGCAGCGCACCCGCGGCTTCCCAATCGCCGGCATGCTGGAGACGCTCGATCGCGTAAAAATCGACGCTGTACAAAACCAATTGAGCTGAATGCAGTCCGCCGAGCTGCTCGCGCATCGTCTCGTTGATGAGGCGGTAATACGGCACGGTGGATTCCCAACTCATTCCGCCGATCAAACCGATGGTCTTCATCCCGCTCCCGTACGCTCGTGATCCGCTCATCAGCGCGGCGCTCGCGCGCGATATCGGAACAGTGAGCTTAGCGCAGCATCGTCGGAACGTGCCGTGCGCGTTGCGGTTGCACTTGCCTCAGCGACGCACTGGTGCGCCGCCAGCTGATCGCAGGTGCTTGCGCAACAGGCGCAGCGAAGCCGTTTCCAGCTGACGCGGATGCACCGCGCTCGCCGCGGGCACGAACTGCTGCAGGCTGCCGTCACGCCATGCGGCAAACACCAATGGATGGATGTATGAAGCGCGGCACACGGCCGGTGTGTTGCGCAATCGGGTCGCGACCTCCTTCACAACGCCGGCAATCACGTGCGCGCACGCGCGTTCGCCTCCGCGCTCGGGCAAGGGCGTGCGTGCGAGTACGGCAATCGCCTCCACCGTGCCGCCCCAGGTGCGGAAATCCTTGGCCGTGAACTCGCCGTCCATCGCATTGCGCAGATAGTCGTTGACCATGCCCGAATCGATCCGCTGTCGCTTACCCGCATCATCGAGATACTGGAACAGCGCCTGGCCGGGCAATTGCTGGCAGCGACGCAGGACGCGCGTGAGGCGCGCGTTGTCGATCGCAATGTCCTGAGTCTGTCCACTCTTGCCGCGGAAGCGCAGCCGTGCGCGTCCGGCGCGCAGGAAGGCAATGTGTCGCTCACGTAGGGTGGTCAGCCCGTAGGAGCTGTTACTGCGCGCATATTGCTCGTTGCCGACGCGAACCAACGTTTCGGCGAGCACGCTGACGGCAACCGCCAGGACTTTTTCGCGCAGCAGACCCGCTCGCGCAAGGTCAGTGCGCAAGTGTCTGCGAAGGCGCGGCAAGCGTTCGGCGAATTCGATGACGCGGCTGAATTTACCCTTGCCGCGCACCGCACTCCAGCGGGCGTGATAGCGATATTGCTTGCGATTGCGTGCGTCGCGACCGGTCGCCTGCAGGTGGCCGCGCGTGCTCGCACAAATCCACACCTGCGTGTACGCCGGCGGAATCGCCAGGTCGCGGATGCGCGCAAGCACTGCAGCATTTCGCACACGCCTGCCGGCAGACGTGCGATATGCGAACCCCTTGCCCGCGCGTACGCGACGAATGCCAGGATCGCCATCGCTGACGTAGACGAGGCCAACCTGGCGCGCGGCATCGAGTGCAGCCTTCGCAGGCGCGATCGAATTCGCGTGCACGCCAGACGACGTCTTCCTGGTGCCGCGCGCCATTCCATTTTTCATCGCGGGAGTGTGCGGACGCTTGCCTTAACAGAAAAAATCGATTTCGACATCGTATTCAGCGCGCGCTTGGTTACAAGAAAGCCTGTGCGGACGGTAAAAAGTGTGCGCCAACGTCGCGTTTCCGTTGACTACAGGCCGGCCATTTTGGACGCCGGATTTCAGCTCGACCGACCGAAGGGTGCTGCATCCCGGTCTGCCGGCGACGTGCTGTCGCTCGCCGGCTGCACCTGCAGATCGTCGGCGTCGGAAACAACGTCTGGAACGATCGTTTCTGGAACGGCGGCCGCGTACACCGCCACCGGCAGATGCGCCGATGTGCGCCACGCGATCAGCCATGCCGCACCGACCAGCGCGGCAGCGATCCCGAATGTGATGCCGGCCCAGGCGTTGTGCACGTGTGCTTGTGTCACGGCCGCGAACGCGCGCGAGAACAGGGTCGGCGCGATTATGCCTGCGATGCTGGACAGGCTCGCGACGGCACCCTGCAGGCGACCTTGCTCGGACGGCGACACCTGATGCGTCATCATCGCCTGCGCAGCCGGACCGGCAACGCCCCACAGCGCCGCAATCGGCATCGCCGCCCAGAACCATCCTGCGCTCGGCGCGAGTCCGTACAGCGTAAAGCCGAACGTGCCGCAGCCCAGACCCAGCATCAATGTTCGCCGCTCACCGAGCCAGCCGACAATCTTCTTGATCAGACCGCCCTGCACGATCGCGGCGAGCAGGCCGACGGCGCCGAGCGTGTAACCCACCATTTGTGGTCCCCAGCCAAAGCGGTAATCCGCGTAAAGCACGAACGTACTTGGATACACCATGTGCGCAAGCGACATCAGGAACATCACACCAACGAGGCCAAGTACCTGTGGATAGCGCTGCAACAGTCGCAGTGAGCCGATCGGGTTTGCATGACTCCAGTCGAAGCGCGGCGAGCGCTTCTCCGGTGGCAGCGATTCGGGCAGCACAAACAGGCCGTAGACGAAATTGGTCAGGCACAGCACGACCGCAACCCAGAACGGAGCGCGTTGATTGATCTCGCCAAGGAAACCGCCGATCGCCGGTGCAATCACGAAACCGATGCCGAAAGCCATGCCGATAATGCCGAAACTCGCCGCGCGCTTTTCCGGCGGCGTGACGTCGGCGATGTAGGCATTCGCCGTGCTGAAACTCGCCGCGGTGATGCCGGAGATGATGCGACCGATGAACAGAAGCGGCAGCGTGTTGACCATCGCCATCATCAGGAAATCGAGGCCGAGGCCGAGATTGGACAGCAGGATCACCGGCCGCCGGCCGAAACGATCCGACAATGCGCCCTGCACAGGCGTGAAGAAGAACTGCATTGCCATGAACACGGTCGCAAACCAGCCGTACCAGATTGCCGCCTTGGATACGTCGCCGCCGAGGAAGCTTTCAATCAGATGCGGCAGCACCGGAATGATCAGTCCGAACGACAGGATATCGATCAGCACCGTTACGAAGATGAAGACCAGGGCAGCGCGGCGCGGTGCGGGCGGGGCGATTGAATCCATCGGGCGGGCCAAGACAGTCGTGCTGGAAGCGCGCACGATAGCCGATCGGGGATGCGCAGCGTAAGCGCTTTTCGCGCCATCAGCCGGGTAGCAGCGCCTTTGCCTTCGCGCACTGGTGCGCTATTCAAACGATACATTGCGCCCGCTGGCGCGCGCGATACGAATCAGCGATGACCGTCGATGTCGATGAAGCGCAGGAATTCGGCGCGCGTGCGTGCGTCTTCTCGGAACGTGCCGAGCATCTGGCTGGTAATCATCGACACGCCAGTCTTGTGCACACCACGCGTAGTCATGCATTGATGCGTTGCATCGATCACGACGCCGACGCCACGCGGCTTCAGCACCGTGCCGATGCAATGCGCGATCTGCGCGGTGAGCTTTTCCTGCACCTGGAACCGGCGTGCATACGCGTCGACGACGCGCGCGAGCTTGGAGATACCGACGACCTTGTCGGTCGGCAGATAGCCGACGTGGGCGCGGCCGATGATCGGCGCCATGTGGTGTTCGCAGAACGATTCGAAATGGATGTCGCGCAGTACGATCATCTCGTCGTAGCCGGCGACCTCCTCGAACGTGCGGCCGAGGTATTCGGCCGGGTCGATCGCATAGCCGGAAAACCAGTCGCGATAAGCCTCGGCGACGCGCTTGGGCGTGTCGAGCAGGCCCTCGCGAGCAGGGTCTTCGCCGGCCCAGCGCAGCAGCGTGCGAACCGCCTGCTCGGCCTGCGATTGATTGACGGCGGATTCCTTGGTCTTCTTCGTGGATTTCATCGGCGAACTCATCGTGGCTGCATGCGTTGGGCAGGCTCGCAGTCTAGCAGCCAACCATCCGCCCGCTGGACGTCTTGTTTCTCACGCGCGCGCCGCGCAAGCTTCGTTTTGACTAGCGCGAGCACCCATGGCGTGGCGATCTGAGAGCTGCTGCGCGGACCTTGCAGCAGATCCCACATTCGCATCAGCCGGCTTCCCACGTGCAGCGAACTCGACCAGCACGGCGCGCGCAATCGAGTGGTCCGTCAGGAACCCTTCCTGCCGGAACGCTTGTGCTTGCGGTCTTGCTTCGCAACCGGTTTCGTCGGCAATTGGCCGTAGCGCAGCCCGGCTGTGATGCCGATGCGCAGCAGGATCATCATCGCGATCAGCGCGAGATTCACGCTGTGAGTGCTCAGGTTCTGCGCCCATTTGCTTTGCTGGCGAATCATCAGGACCGGTGCGAGCAGGAACAGACTGAGTACGAACGTTGCGGGGATAAC
>JBBRZD010000194.1:0-6381 GCA_038237055.1 Lysobacterales bacterium
CGACCACCAGTTCGTTCATTGCACCGGCAAGCATCGCGACGACCTTGTCCGCGATGTCTTCCTGCACGAACAGCACGCGCGCCGCAGAGCAGCGCTGGCCGGCGGAATCGAACGCGGAGGCGACCACGTCCTTGACCAGCTGTTCCGGTAATGCCGACGAGTCGGCGATCATTGCGTTCTGGCCGCCGGTCTCGGCGATCAGCGCGGCGATCGGCGAATTGCGCGCAGCGAGCGTGCGGTTGATCGTCCACGCCGTCTCAGTCGAACCGGTAAAGCAGACGCCGGCGACATCGGCCTTCGTCAGCAAGGTGTTGCCGAGCATCGAACCCTTGCACGGCACGAACTGCAGCACTGCCTCGGGTATGCCGGCTTCGTGCAGCAGCTTCACGGCCGCGTAGCCAACCAACGTGGTCTGATCCGCGGGCTTGGCGATCACCGCGTTGCCGGAGGCGAGTCCGGCGGCGACTTGGCCCATGAAGATCGCAAGCGGGAAATTCCACGGGCTGATACACACGAACACGCCGCGGCCGCGCAGAAAGAGTTGATTGGATTCGCCGGTTGGACCGGGCAGGTTTTCCGGCGCACCGAACAGCTTGCGCGCCATCGCTGCGTAGTAGCGGCACATGTCAGCCGCTTCGCGCACTTCCGAGATCGCGGCCGGAATCGTCTTGCCCGCCTCGCGCACGCACAGCGCGATGAATTCTCCACGGCGTGCTTCGAGCAGATCCGCCGCATGTTCGAGGATCGCGGCGCGGCTCGCGGCGGGCATCAAGTCCCAGTCGAGTTGGGCAGCGACGCCGTTCGCGAGCGCCTTCTCGATTGTCGCCGCGTCTGCGTTGCGGCTTTCGCCGATCACCTCGCGGCGATCGGAAGGGTTGGTCACCGGGCGCGCTGCCTCCGCACTGCTCGCGCCAGGCACGAGCGGCGCGGCGATCCACGGCGCATGCGGCGCGTTGACCGCTCCGGCGAGGGCCTTGAGTTCGTTGTCGTTGGCGAGATTGACGCCCATGGAATTCTTCCTGGATACAGAATTTGAATTTTGCGCAAGCGGGTTAGGTGCTGATTTTGAATTCTGCGCAAGCGCAGAATTGTCACCGTAGAGAGCGACCGGCAGCGGGATGCGCGGATGTGGTTTGGAGGTGAACGCGCGCGCCGATTCACACGGATCGGCGACGAGTTCGCGTATCGACACGTCCGCATCGACGATGCGATTGACGAACGAAGTATTTGCGCCGTTCTCGAGCAGGCGGCGCACGAGATAGGGCAGCAGGTCCTCATGGCTGCCGACCGGCGCATAGACACGGCACGGAACATTGAGATTCTTTTCGCCGATGACCTCGGCATAGAGATCGGTACCCATTCCGTGCAGGCGCTGGAATTCAAACGTGCGCCCTTGAGCGTGATGATGGATTGCCGCGATCGTGTGCGCGTTGTGGGTTGCGAACTGCGGATAGATCGCGTCGCCGCCGGCCGCGAACATGCGCTTGGCACAAGCGAGGTAGGAGACGTCGGTGTTCGGCTTGCGCGTGTACACCGGATAGCCGACGTAGCCGCCTTCCTGTGCGCGCTTGATCTCTGAATCCCAGTAGGCGCCTTTCACCAGTCGCACGCACCAGCGTCGGCCCGCCTTGTACGCAGTTTCGGCGAGCCAGTCGATCACGAACGGGCAGCGCTTCTGGTACGCCTGTACGGCGAGGCCAAAGCCGTTCCCGCCGGCCAATGACGCATGTGCGAACACTTCGCCGATGATTTCGAGCGAGATCTCGAGGCGCTCGGATTCTTCCGCATCGACGGTCATGCCGATGCCGTTCTTCATCGCAAGTTGCGCCAGCTCCAGCAGCTTGGGCGTGAGTTCCGCGTGTACGCGAGCGCGCTTTGCGACCTCGTAGCGCGGATGCAGGGCCGACAGCTTGACCGAAATCGACGGCGCATCGAGCACGTTGGCGAACGGGCCGCGCTCGCCCAGCGCGCCGATTGCGTCCTTGTAGGCGCGGTGGTAGCGCTCCGCATCTGCCGTCGTCAGCGCGGACTCGCCGAGCATGTCGTAGGAATAGCGGTAGACCGCATTGGCCTTCTCGGCGGAGCGGTCGAGCGCCTCGTCGATCGTCCGCCCCATCACGAACTGGTGGCCCATGATGCGCATCGCCTGGCGCACGGCGAGGCGTATCACCGGTTCGCCCGCACGGCCGACCAGGCGCTTGAGCGCGCTGGTGAAGTCGCGGCGGGTTTCGTCGGCGAGGTTGACCAGGTGCCCGGTCAGCATCAGTCCCCAGGTCGAGGCGTTGACCAGCACCGATTCGCTGCCGCCGATGTGTTTCTTCCAGTTGGCCTCGCCGAGCTTGTCGCGAATCAGCTTGTCCGCGGTCGCGCTGTCGGGGATGCGCAGCAGCGCTTCGGCGACGCACATCAAAAGCACGCCTTCCTCGCTGGAAAGGTCGTACTGACGCATGAAGGACTCGACCACGCTCTGCTCGCTGGCGCGGGCACGGACGCGCGCAACGAGGTCGGAGGCTCGCGCAAGCACGACTTCAAGCTCGGCCGCTGGCAGGGTGGCCTGGGCGAGCAGATCGTCGATGGCCTCAGTCTCGTCACGCGACCAGGCAGCCGTGATGCGCGCCCAGGTCGGGTCGGCGGCAGGCGGGAGTTCCGGAATCAGGCGATCGCTCAAGGCGTGTCTCGGAGAAGGGCGGGAGCACGTGACCGCACGGTCGCGCGAAGGCGCGTAGTGTAGTGATGTGGGCTGCGCCGGCCAAGGTCTGAAGCCGCCGAGCGGACTTCGCTGGCTGCATGATTGCGGCGCTTTGTCGCACGTGCGCATGCGTCCAAAGTTGCCGCTGCCGCGCAGGGTCCACTATCATCGTAAAGTTGCGCTGTTGAACCAGGAAGCCGGGGCCGGTCGGGTCGGGCTTCCGCGCCGCCGTGGCGGCTAATGGCTTGCGAATCCAAGTACTCGAAACAAGGTGATGGCGATGATTTCATCCGGGGTCCAGCGCGCCTGCCGCGCCTTCGCGGCACTCGCGTTGTTCGCGAGCGGCACGGCATTGGCGAATCCGCAGCCGTGGCAGCTCAACATGACGCCCGGCGTGACGCCGATCTCGCATCGCATCCACGATGTGCACATGCTCGTGTTCTGGGTCTGCGTCGTCATCGGCGTTATCGTGTTCGGCGCGATGGCATACGCGATGTTCACGTTCCGCAAGTCCAAGGGGGTGACAGCGGCGACCTGGAGCCACAACACCACCATGGAAGCGATCTGGACCGTCGTTCCGATCATCATCTTGATCGTGATGGCGTGGCCCGCGACGAAGCTGCTGGTCGACATGGCGGATGTCGAGAACTCGGAGATGACGATCAAGATCACCGGGTACCAGTGGAAATGGCGTTACGAGTATGTCGACTACTTCAAGAAGCCGACGCACATCAATTTCATTTCGAGCCTGGATGCCGATTCGAACAAGGCGCGCCAGCTCGGTTCCGGCATCGACCCCGCCACGGTCAAGGATGGCGACTTCCAGAGCTACCTGCTCAACGTAGACAAGCCTCTCGTGCTGCCGGTCGGCGTCAAGGTGCGCTTCGTGATTACGGCGGACGACGTGATCCACGCCTGGTGGGTCCCCAGCCTCGGCTGGAAACAGGACGCGATCCCCGGAATCATCAACGACCAGTGGGCGCGGATCGACGAGCCGGGCACCTATCGCGGTCAGTGCGCAGAACTGTGCGGCAAGGACCACGGTTTCATGCCGATCGTCGTGAGAGCGTTGCCGAAGGCCGAATTCGAGCAGTGGATGGCCGCGCAGGAAACCGCTGCGACAGCGGCGCAGACGGCAGCAACCGCGCCGATCGCCATGTCGCCGGCGCCTCAGGGCTGATCGTCATGTGCAGTCACGTCAAGTTTAATGGCCGTCATTTCCGCGCAAGCGGGACTGCGAAGGCAGGATGCCGAAGCGAACATTCGCGTAGCGAATGGCCCGAAGGGCAGGCCGCAGGAGCGGCTGGTAATCCATCAAATGCGTGCCCGCTTTCGCGAGCATGACGTCATTTGTTTTCAGACGTTAAACCGAACGTCGCAGAGGTTCTCAGATCATGGCCGCAGCCAATCCCGCCATCCACCACGACGCGCATGACGCGCATGACGACCACGATCACAAGCCGCATGGCTTCCTGCATCGCTGGCTGTTCACGACGAACCACAAGGACATCGGTACGCTGTACCTGATCTTCTCGCTGACGATGTTCTTCATCGGCGGTTCGATGGCGATGGTCATCCGGGCGGAACTCTTCAAGCCGGGCCTGCAGCTCGTGCAGCCGGAGTTCTTCAATCAGATGACCACGATGCACGCGCTGATCATGATTTTCGGCGCGGTGATGCCGGCCTTCGTCGGTCTCGCCAACTGGATGATCCCGCTGATGGTCGGCGCGCCGGACATGGCGCTGCCGCGGATGAACAACTGGTCGTTCTGGATCCTGCCGTTCGCGTTCTTCCTGCTGATCTCCGAGCTCTTCATGCCTGGTGGCGGCCCACAGGGTGGCTGGACGATGTATCCGCCGCTGTCGCTGGAAGGCGGCAGCAACGTTGCCTTCATGATCTTTGCGATCCATTTGATGGGCATCAGCTCGATCATGGGCGCGATCAACATCATCGCGACCATCCTCAACATGCGCGCGCCAGGCATGGACCTGTTGAAGATGCCGATATTCGTGTGGAGCTGGCTGATCACGGCGTTCCTGCTGATCGCGGTGATGCCAGTGCTCGCGGGCGCGGTCACGATGCTGCTGACCGACAAGTTCTTCGGCACCAGCTTCTTCAACGCGGCCGGCGGCGGCGACCCGGTGATGTACCAGCACATCTTCTGGTTCTTCGGGCATCCCGAGGTCTACATCATGATCCTGCCGGCGTTCGGCATCGTGTCGGAAATCATTCCGACCTTCAGCCGCAAGCCGATCTTCGGTTACCAGGCGATGGTGTACGCGCTCGCGTCGATCGCGTTCCTGTCGTTCATCGTCTGGGCGCATCACATGTTTTCGGTCGGCATGCCGCTCGGCGGCGAGCTGTTCTTCATGTACGCGACGATGCTGATCGCGATCCCGACCGGGGTGAAGGTGTTCAACTGGGTATCGACGATGTGGGGCGGCTCGATGACGTTCGAAACGCCGATGCTGTTCGCGATCGCATTCGTGATCCTGTTCACGATCGGCGGTTTCTCCGGCGTCATGTGCGCGATCGTGCCGGCCGACTTCCAGTACCAGGACACGTACTTCGTCGTCGCACATTTCCATTACGTGCTGGTCACCGGCGCCATCTTCGCGATCATGGCGTCGGTCTACTACTGGCTGCCGAAGTGGTGCGGAAACATGTATTCGGAGAAGTGGGGCAAGATCCATTTCTGGATGAGCACGATCTCTGTGAACGTGCTGTTCTTTCCGCAGCATTTCCTCGGCCTTGCCGGCATGCCGCGACGCATACCCGACTACAACGTGGCGTTCGCCGACTTCAACATGATCAGTTCGATCGGCGGCTTCTGGTTCGGCGCCAGCCAATTGATCTTCGTCGGCGTGATCATCCACGCGGTGTATTTCTCGAAGAATCGCGCGACGACCCAGGTCTGGGAAGGTGCGCATGGACTGGAATGGACGGTGCCGTCGCCGGCTCCGTACCACACGTTTACGGTGCCGCCGGTGATCACCAGCAGCATGCTGGCGCATGGCGATGTAAGCCATTGAAGCCCACTTCTGCCAGCACTGAATCGGACACCCGTCGCGCTCGCGCGCGACGTACGGCATTGATCTTCGGCGCGATCGCGTTCGCGATCTATGCGACGGCGATCATCAGCGTGATGTGGCCGCGATGAACAATGTTGCGAGCCACAATCGTGGGGTGCTGAAAACGGCGGCTATCGTCGTTGCGTGCGCCTTCCTGTTCGGTTTCGCGATGGTTCCGCTTTACAGCATCGTGTGTACGCATGTGCTCGGCATCAAGCAGGCAGCGGGGGCGGCGAGTCAGGAAAAGATCGCGGGCATGATCGAGGATGCCGACCGAACGGTGACGATCCAGTTCGTCGCGAGCGTCAACAGCAAGTTGCCATGGGCATTTGCGCCCGAGCTTCCTAGCGTCGATGTGCATCCAGGCAAGCTCACCGATGTATGGTTCGATGCGACGAACCACAGCGGCGAGGCGATCGTCGGCAATGCTGTTCCGAGCATCGCGCCGAGCACAGCGTCATCGTATTTCAACAAGACCGAATGTTTCTGTTTCACCGAACAGGTCCTGAAGGCGGGCGAGTCGCGACGGATGCCAGTGCGCTTCTTCGTCGATCCGCACTTGCCCAAAGACGTGCATGAACTGACCTTGTCGTACACTTTCTATGCAAATGAAGTCGCCAC
>JBBRZD010000195.1:0-6257 GCA_038237055.1 Lysobacterales bacterium
CCGTATCGCCGGAGGCTTTACCCTGATCGAGCTGCTGGTTGCACTCGTCGTGTTCGCCGCGCTTGCCGCCGCGGCGTACGGCGGGCTTGCGCAGATCGCGCGCGTTCGCGGCGCGTTGGCGGCGCAGCAGGATCGCTTCGCGGCCATCACGCGCGCGATATCGTTACTCGAACGCGATCTCCGCCAGAGCGTCTCGCGTTCCGTGCTTGGCAATGCAGGCGAACCCGAGCCGGCATTGATTGGCGCTCCCGACAGCATCGAGTTCACCCGGCTGGGCTTCGCCAATCCGCGCGCCGAGCCGCGCAGCAATCTCGAACGTGTCGTCTATGGTCTGGATAGCGAAAAACTGCGGCGTGGTCGCTATGCCATGCTTGACCGCGCGCAGAATTCGGCGCCAGCGACGACTCCGCTGCTTGATCGTATCAGCGACCTGCATTTGCGCTATTTCGACAAGAATCTTGTTTGGCGCGAAACGTGGCCGCCGACGCAGTCGGATCAGGATCCCGCGCTGGCGATGCCGCTCGCGATCGAGTTCCGATTTGTGGTCGCCGATATCGGCGAAATCCGTCGAGTGGTCGAATTGCCATCCGCATTACCAGCGCATGCAACGCAACCTTCCGGGCCAGCGCCATGAACGCGCAGCCGCAGCGGCAGCGTGGCGTCGCGCTGCTGGTCGCATTGCTGGTTGTCGCGCTAGCGGTGATTCTGATCGCAGCGCTTCTCGATCGCGGCGAGCTCGCGCTTGCGCGTACGCGCAATGTGCTGCGCTCCGAACAGGCCGAGGCATATGCGCAGGGGCTGGAGATCTACGCTGCGCAAATCCTGGTGACCACAGCAAGCCAGACACCAGACACGAACGCGAGTCCGTGGGCCTTGCCGTTGCCTCCGCAACAGGTGCCAGGCGGTTTGATTAGCGCGACCATGCGCGACATGAATGGTTGTTTCAATCTCAACAATCTTTCCCAGAGAGACAGTAACAACAGCAATTGGCTGGCGATGTTCAAGGCGCTACTCACCAATCAAGGGGTCGACCCGAATCTCGCCGACGCGGTCCAAGCGTGGCTTGATCCGGCCAGCGGCAGCAATGACGCCGGCTACTATCTGGCGCTGCCCACGCCGTATCGTCCACGCCGCGATGTATTTGCCCACGTTTCCGAATTGCGGCTTGTGCGAGGTGTCACTGGCGACGTCTACGCGAGACTTGCGCCTTACGTCTGCGCATTGCCGCCAGGTACGAAGATCAACGTCAACACAGCCAGCGTCCCTGTGCTGCAAAGCCTTGGTGTTTCGCAGGCTGTTTCGGAAAAGCTGTGGAACAACGGACATGCCCAATTCAAGGATTTGACCGATTTCTCGACGCAGATCGGCCCCGGGGCGCCGCCGTTGCCGTTGACGATGTTAGATATCTTGAGCTCCTATTTCCTCGCTCGTGGCGATATCGTCCTCGACGATGTGCCATTCACGTTCTACAGCTTGATCCAGCGAAATCCCATGAATGTGGTCGAGCGCAGCCGCGGCAGCGACGATGCGCTGGTCGCTCCCGTGCTGAATGATGCAAACGATTCGGCCAACGGAACGCTGCAATGAAGCCACGCCTCCCTTCCCGGCTGTGCTGCGATCTCGTCTACAATCCTCGTGTTTCCCGATGCTGATCTCTTCATGCCCGATCGCCTGCTGCTGCGCCTTGGTTCCGACGGCGGCCTGACTTGGCTGCGCACGGCGACGGGTGCGCGTATCGCGGCTGCGTCGACTCCTGGGACGCCGCCATCATCCGCGCAGGCTGGCGTTGACGAGATCGTCGTGCTGGTACCGGCGGAAGACGTGCTGCTGACCGAGATCAAGCTCAGCGCGCGCAATCGAACGCAATTGCTGCAGGCCGTGCCGTATGCGGTCGAAGATCAGTTGCTCGATTCGATCGAAGAGCAGCATTTCGCTGCCGCGCACGGAAGCGGAGACACGTTCGGTGTCGCCGTCGTCGCAAAAGAAAAGATGCGCGCGTGGCTGGAACATCTGGCCACTGCCGGCATCCAGCCGGATGTGCTGATTCCCGAATCGCTTGCGCTGCCCGCGCTGTCGAGTGGCGGCAATGTCTTGATTGAGGATTCGCGTGCGATTGTGCGGTTGTCGACCGGGGCCGCTTTTGCCTGCGCTCTGGATGAATTGCCGCAATGGCTCGCTCAAATCGGATCCGATGGCGCGGTCGCACCGTTGACCGTGCACGATTTCCGTGCCGCACCGGCGCTCGCACTGCCGCTGCCGATCGCCTTGTATCAGGAGCGTCAACGCGATCCCCTCGCGTTCCTTGCAAAGGATTTCACGCAGGCACCGATCAACCTGCTCGAAGGTGGGTTCGCGACGCGCCATCGTCATGCGCGCGGCGCGCGCTGGTGGCGCATTGCTGCGATGCTCGCCGCCGCTGTCATCGTGCTTGCGGTCGCGAATCTTGGTTTCGATGTGCTGCGTCTTTCGCGTACCTCGACAAAAATGGATGCGCTGGCGCAGGACGCGGTGCACAAGGCGTTTCCGGATATAGACGCGGCGCAGCTTGCGCGATTGAGTGCCGCCGACCTGATGCGCGGCCGGCTCGAACGCCTGCGTGGTGGGTCCGATTCCACGGGGCTGCTGAAAATCCTCGCGCAGATCGCGCCGGTGCTCGGTAGCACGACGCGTATCCAGACGCGCGGCATGGAATACCGCAACGGCACGTTCGAGCTTGCCTTGCGTGCACCGGATGTTGCCGCGCTCGACAGCGTGCGCGAGCGGCTGGAGATCGTGCCCGGTTTGCAAGCCGTGGTGACAGCTGCGAATCCGTCTGCCGATGGTGTGGATGGCCGTATTCGCATCGGTAATGTCGATGCCAAGCGTGAGGGCGCGGCGCGATGATATCCACATGGTGGCAGGGTCTTGCGGCAAACGAGCGACGCATGCTCGGAGCGGGTGCGCCCATTGTTGCGTTGCTGCTGGGCTGGGCGCTGCTCTGGCATCCACTCGCGATGAAACGGGCCGAGTTGGAACAGAACGTCGAAAACCAACGTCGAGATCTCGCTTACGTGCGACTTGGCGCGGCCGAAATCGAGCATCTGCACGCGACCGGTACACGCGCACGCTCAGACCGCGAAGGCAAATCCTTGCTCGCACTCGCCGATGCAACCGCGCGTGCGGGCGGGCTCGATAGTGCGCTCAAGCGCGTCGAGCCGGTGGGCACGCGCAGCGTGCGCGTCAGTTTCGAGGGCGCCAATTTCGATGCGTTGGTGCAATGGGTGGAAGGGTTGTCAAAGAGCTATGGCGTTGAAGCCAGCGACTTGTCGGCTGACCGTGCTGATGGAATCGGTCTGGTGAATGCACGGGTTACTCTGCAGGATGCACCTTGAAAACCATTTCCTAACGCGCATCCAACCTCGCTCGAATGTGTGGCGTGCGATTCAGATGCATGCGCTAGAGCATCCGCCTGCGGCGCAATGTATGGCGGGAGGGTTCCAGAACGCCGCAACCAGAAAAACCAGAGAAGAGAAAAATGCGATTCCTGAAAATCTTCAGTGTTCTCATCGTGCTGACGTTGATCGTCGGCGGTATCGTCTTGTGGACGCTGCCCGCCGATGTGGCCTACCGCTACGGCGCGAGATATCTGGGGCCGATCGCGTTGACCGGCTTGCGCGGAACGATCTGGGACGGGCATGCCGATGGCGTGAGCGCATTCGGTCGCGATGTCGGTGAGCTCGACTGGCATGCGCAGAAGCGCGCCCTATTGGGTGGACAGTTTGTCGCGGACGTGCGCATCAAGGGCGCGGACGTCGACGCGGCAGGTCTGGTTACGCGAGAGGGCGAGGGCACGATCAGCGCACGTGATCTGCGTTTTCGCATGCCGGCCGAACTGCTGGCGCCCGCGCTTGATATCGGCACCTTGAAACTGCTCGGCACGATCAGTGGCGTGGTCAGCCAGGCGACGCTTGTGGGTGCGGTGCTGCGCGACGCCAACGGCAATGCGCGCTGGAGTGATGCCGGCGTGTCAGGTGAAGCCGAAGCGCGTTTTTCGGACATTCTCGTCGAGTTTGGCGCGCAACCGGGCACTGGCATTGCTGGCACTGTGCACGATGACGGCACGGGTGATCTGGCCGTCAATGGCACGTTCAACGCTAATCTCGGGACATTCGATGCGCAGGCGACGCTGAGCGCACGCAACGGAAATGAGCAGGTCACCGAAACGCTGCGCCATGTCGGTGAAGTGCAGGCCGACGGTTCGTCCAAGCTCATCATCCACGGTCAGTTGCTTCCGGTGCTTTGAGTGTGTCGCTGACCAACGAATTTCTCGCGCACGCGCTGGGTGTCGCGCAGCGGGCCGCTGATGCGGCCGAGCTGGTGATCCGGTCGCGTTACCGCTGCCAGGATTTTTCCGTGATCACCAAGGCCGACGCGACGCCGGTAACCGAGGCGGACCGCGAAGCCGAAGCCGTGATCAAGCGCGTGTTGCGCGGCGATTTCCCGGACCACGCGTTCTACGGCGAGGAAGAAGGACGCGAGGGCGATAGCGAGTTCCTCTGGCTGATCGACCCGATCGACGGCACCAAGGCCTTCGTGCGCGGATACCCGATGTTTTCCACCCAGATCGCGCTGATGCATGCGGGCGAACTCGTGCTCGGTGTGTCTGCAGCGGGTGAGTACGGTGAGCGTGCCTGGGCAACGCTGGGTGGCGGGGCGTTCTTGAATGGCAAACCCATTCGCGTCGCGGAAACATGCGAATTCGGGCCAAAAACCGCCATTTCCACCGGCAATCTGAAATCTCTGGCTGCATCTCCGGCGCGCTGGAACGTCTATGCGGATCTCGTGCGCCGCGTCGGGCGCATCCGCGGCTATGGCGACTTCCTGCACTACCATCTGGTTGCACGCGGTGCGATCGACCTGGTGATTGAATCGGATCTCAATATCCTCGATATAGCGCCGCTGGTGGTGATCGTGCGTGAGGCCGGTGGAGTATTCACCGATCTCGACGGCGCCGACATCGGACTCGACACGCATAGCGCACTGGCCGGAACGCCCGCGCTGCATGCGCAGGCACTGGCCGCGTTCGACGTGAATTAATGCGTCGGTGGCTCGACCGGCGACGGCTGCGCGCATCCGAAATCCATGCCGAACGCGTACAATCGCGGCATGCCGAAGCCGCCTATCATCCATGCCACGCGTGCGCTTGAAACGAGCCGTTTCCTGCGCGCCGAAGAAGTCGATCTCGAATTCTCCAATGGCGAGAAGCGAACGTTCGAGCGCCTGACGACGTCGGGTCTGGGTGCAGTCATCATCGTGCCGATGCAGGATGACGACACCGTGCTGCTGGTACGCGAATACGCGGTCGGCATCGACGGTTACGAGCTTGGTCTGCCCAAAGGCCGTCTCGATCGCGATGAAACGGTTGAGCAAGGGGCGAATCGCGAGCTGAAGGAGGAAGTTGGCTTCGGCGCGCGGGATCTGCACATCCTCGGTTGTCTGTCCGTCTCACCGGCCTACATGACGGCGATGACGCACGTGGTGATCGCTCGCGATCTATATCCCGAGCGTCTTGTCGGCGACGAGCCGGAGGAGCTCGAAGTGGTGCCATGGAAATTGTCGGAACTGCATCGGCTGCTGGGGCAGTCTGAGGTGAGCGATGGCCGCTCGATCGCGGCCTTGTTCATGGCGCGCGAATACCTCTGCGGTCGCTTCCGGCCACAGCCGTGAGCCAAGACCTTGAACGCCTCGCGCGTGCCGCCGGCGAAATAGCGACGCGCGCTGCTGCCGCGATCATGGATGTCTATACGTCCGATTTCGCGGTCGAGCACAAGGATGATCGCTCGCCGTTGACCGCGGCCGATCTGGCTGCTCATCAGATCATTGTGGCTGGCCTGGAGGCGCTGGAGCCTGCGCTGCCTGTGTTGTCGGAAGAATCAGCAGCGATCGCGTGGAGCGAGCGTGCGACCTGGTCGCGCTACTGGCTCGTAGATCCGCTCGATGGCACGCGTGAATTCGTCAAGCGCAACGGCGAATTCACCGTCAACATCGCCTTGATCGATGATCACCGGCCGGTGCTGGGTGTCGTGCAGACACCGGTCAGCGGCGAGTTGGCTTGCGCCTGGGAGGGCGGTGGTGCCTGGCTCGCGGATTCCGTCAGCGCGAAGTTGCGGCGCATCGGCACGCGACGGCGCGGCTCACCGCTGGTGGTCGCGGGCAGTCGCTCGCATGCGTCCGAGCGTGAAACAGATCTGCTGGCGCGACTTGGCCCTTGCGCGAAG
>JBBRZD010000196.1:0-6255 GCA_038237055.1 Lysobacterales bacterium
CGCGTGGAAAGCGTCGTTCCAGCGGGAAGGTCCGGCAAGATCTGCCCGGCCGCCGCGTTGACGTCGAGAAACGCGCGGCTCATGTCCGCACCCCAATCGAACGTGACCGCGATTTCGGCGCTGCCGCGACTGGTCGTCGAACGCACGTCGCGCACGCCGCGCACGCGCCGGATCGCCTCCTCAAGCGGTGTGGTCACCTGCAAGACCATCTGGTCAGCGGGCCGATCGCCCGCATCCATGGTGACCTGCACGCGCGGGAATGAGACATCCGGAAACAACGAAACCGGCAATCCGAACGCAGCCGCGATGCCGCCGAGCGCAAGGATCAGGCACAGGAAGAGCAGCGAGCGCCGATGCGTGTGCATCCATAGCGTCGGCGTCATGGCGTGGTTCCGCTCGCCGCCTGCGCGCGCACCGCGTCGCCGTCGGCCAGTTCATAGGCGCCCTGGGTGATCACCGGATCAGCCGCATCGAGCGCTCCGATGACCCCGATCGTATCGCCGGCCGGTGACGGCACCTCGACATCGATGCGGTGCGCTTTTCCCTGATGGATCTGCAGCAGATAGTGACCTTGGTCGTCACTGAGCAGGGCGTCTCGCGGTACCGCCCACGCGGTCTGTCGCGCGATCTCGATTTGTGCGTTCAGAGCCACACCCGCTGCCAGCGTCGAGTCGGCGCCCGCATCGACGTCCGCAAGCACATTGATGAGGCGTGTTTGTGTGTCGACCGCGCCGGCGACAACCACGACGTGGCCCTGCAACGGCTGAGCGCCACCGCCATACACGGGCGTGACCAATACCGACATGCCGGAATGGATTTTCGCCGCCTCCTCCGGCGCCACCCCGAGTTGCGCGGACAGTGCATGTTGCGGAGTGAACTCGACAAGTTTTGCGCCCGCCGGCACACGCTCACCGAGCGCCACCGCAACTGCGGTGACGACGCCATCGGCTGGCGCATTCAGGATCGCCACATCGTGCGCGCCACCGAGTCGACCCTGCGCGGCGAGACTCGATTGCGCGTCGGCCAGCGCCTTTTGCGCGGCCGCTAGTTGCGCATTGGTCGCCAGGTGCTCGGCGTGCAAGCGCTGGTTGCGCTCGAGTTCGCCACGCGCGAGATCGAGTGCGGTCTGCGCCTGCTGATACGTGCTGCGCGTCGTTGGATCGGTGGCAAGGCGCAGCAGCGGCTCGCCACGCTTCACCCGTCGACCCGGCGTGACGTCGGCTGCGACCACCTGCCCTGCTTGCGGCAGGCTCAGCATCTGCGTGTGGCGGCTGTCCCCGGCGAAGGTGCCGAACGCTTCGATCAGCGTCGGGAATGTGCGTTGCACCGGCGTCGCTACGCCAACCTCGATCGCGACTTTCTTCGCGGCCGGCGCGTTGTCGGCATCGCCGCTGGATTTCGAGCACGCGCACAGCAGCAACAACGACAACGCGATTGAACCGTGGAATGTGCGCGACATCATGGTGTGGAAGACTCCGTGGAGATGGGCCAGTCGCCGCCTACGAGCGTATCGAGCGCGATCGCTTGTTCGTGCATGTTCTGCTCTAGCGTGGCGAGGTCGCTGTCGGCGGCAAGCGCGTTGGCGCGGATGGCCAGATAGGTTGGCCAGTCGATCAAACCGGCGGAATAGCTGCGTTCGGCGGCAGCGCGCGCCCGAGAAAGCTGATGGGCGTTGTTCGCGAGCAGCGCATGTTCGCCGCGGTAGCTGCGCAGGTCGCCCAGCAACCGATCGATGTCATTGCGACTGGTCAGCAGGCGTGCCGCGTACTCATCGTGCAGGCGCTGCCGTGTCGCAGTCTCGATCGCGATATTGCCGCGATTGCGATCGATCAAAGGCAACGCGAGCGCGACCGAAAATCCCGAGCTATAAACATTTCCGGTGTCGCGCGCGCGCACGAAGCCGACCGTTATTGCCGGGAATTGCGCGAGAATTGCCGCACGCAGTTTTTCATCCTGCGCGGTGTAGCCCGCTTCCAGCGCGCGCAGATCCGGGCGGCGACGCGCCAGCTCGAGCAACGCGGCCTGCACATCGCGCGCATCCGGATCGACCGTGTAAGCATCACCCACCAGATGCAGCGGAACCTGCGTATCGAGTCCGAGCAGGTCATGCAGGTCGTGTTCGGCCTGATTGAGTAGACGTTCGCCATCGGCAAGCTTGGTTGCAACGTCGGTGGCAGCACGCAAGCCGCTGCTCGCGCTGTCGTAGGTCAGGTCACCCGCCGCGAGTGCGCGCTCGATGAACGGCTGTAGCGGTGCCAATGCGGCCTGTTCCTCGCGCAGGCGCGCCACCTGCGCGCGCAGCGACCCGATCTTGCCGAACAACTGGCGTGCCTTGGCGATCGTTTGCCACTCGCTCCAGAGCAGGCTGAGATGCACGGCGCGAGCGCTGTCGCGCGCCGCACCGACTCGAGCCGAGCGCGTCAGAAGATTGCCGAGGTCATAGGTGAGGCCGAGATTGAACGCGCTGGTCAGATCCGGTTGCTGGCTGGTCGGTCGATCCTTCTCTGCGCTGAGTTGCGGATCGGGCAACAACCCGGCCGCGAACGCCTGCGCTTGTGCGATGCCGAGGTCGCCGCGCAGCAGGCGCAGCTCCGGATTGTTGGCCACCGCCAGCATCGCCACTTCAGTGACATCGAGGCCATCGGACGGGTCGAACCGGTGTTTGGCCAGCGCAGGCATCGGCATTGATGCCGCGGCCACCTGAATGTCGCCCAGCCGCTGCGCCGTCAACGACTCGGTCAACGGCAGCGGCCGATAGCTCGCGCATGCACTGAGGCTCGCACAGGAGGCGAAAGCGATCACGCGCAAAGATGCGCGCCAGCGCGGCCACGGAGGGTTGCGGCGCTTCGCGGACAAGTCGGCGCTCGATGCGTCCATGCGCATTGTCGGAACCCTCATTTGCCGGGCGTGACGACCAGAATCGCGAAGCTGTCCGGCTGCATGGCCGGGCGCACGCGGGGTTGGCCGACCGCTTGGGGCGGCGCAGGTTCGAATGCCGCAGCCGCGAGGAACAAACGATGCGAAGCCAGATCGATCGCGAGCGTGCGCGCGCTTTTCTGAGTCGGCAGCGTCGTGCTGACGGTATAGCGGTCCGGCGTATCCTCGTGAATCACGGTCAACGTGCCGTCTTCGCCGTTGGAGCTGAATACCTGCTGGGTCTGCGCATCGAAACCTGCCGCATCCGGGCCTTGGCCAATGGGAACGTTCGCGACATGACGGCCGCTCCTGGCGTCGGTCACGGCGAGCTGGCCGTTCTGGCAGACCGAGAACAGCCGATGGTGCACGGCATCGAGTGCAAGGCCGCTGGGCTCCTCGCAGCCGGTCAACGGCCACGTCGCGATGACTTTGTTGAAGTGCGTGTCGATCTCGCTCAGTTCGCTGCGGTCTGCGATGTTCACATACACGTGGCCCACGCCATCGCTGACCGCGAACTCCGGCTTGCCGGACAGCGCGATTGTCGCGATGACGGCATCGGTCTTCGCATCGATCACGGTCGCATCCTTGCTGTGCCCGTTGAACGTGAACACGTGACCGGTCTGCGCATCGAACATGATCGCATCCGGATTGCGCCCCTCGATCGGAATTGTCTTCAGCATCGTCAGCGTCTTCAGATCGAACACGCTCACGCTATTGCCCTTGCCGTTGCTCGCATAGCCGCGATTGAGATTGGGTGCCAGCGCGACCCCGTGCACGCCATCCGTCGGGCGCACTTCGCCGAGCGGCTTGCCGGTGCCGGCATCGAGTACCACGACACGATCGGAGCGCGTCACGAACAGCCGCTGCGCGCTCTCATCGAAGGTGAGGTAATCCCAGCCGCCGGTGCCGTCGACGGACCAGCGGGCGATGGGTGGTGACGTCGCGTTCGCCGCCGTTTTCGCGTCAATGGATCCAGCAGCGACTAGCAAGAAAGCGGCGGCGATCGGCAACAAGCGGATGCACATGGAGGTATCCTCGGGTTGGGAATTCAAAGTGGCAAACTCTCAACATTCATCGAAGCGGTAGGTCAAGGCCCGGTTGAGGGCCGCAAGAAATCAATATCGACGCGCAGGCCAGCATGTGCATCGGCATCCGCGAGGGTGACGCGAGCGTGATGCAGTTCTGCAATGCGCGCAACGATCGACAGGCCCAGCCCGCTGCCTTCGCTGAGGCCTTCGGCGCCGCGTTGGAAACGCTCGAACATCGCGCCGCGACGCGTCGGTTCGACGCCTGGGCCATGATCGGCGATCGACAGTCGCGTGCCGTTTTCGTGCGGAACAATGCTGATCGTGACGCGGCCGCCAGCGAAGCTGTAGCGAATCGCATTGTCGAGCAGATTGCGCAGCAACGCACGCAAGCCAGGCTCCCAGCCATCGACGAAACACGCTCTGGGCGTGCTGCTGATCGCAAATTCAATGTCCTTGTCGGCAGCCAGCGCCCCGAGTTCCTGCAATTCCTCATCGACGCAACGACGCAGGTCGACGGCGCGAAATTCGTGCGTGGCGGCCACCGCATCCCAACGCGCAAGGTCGAGCATCTGATTGACGATCCGGGTCAACCGTGCAAGACCCACTCCGGCCTTGTCGAGCGCCTCAGTAGCGATCGCCGCGTTTGCGGCGGCTTGTGCGTTCTCGACATGCATCAAAGCGCCGGCCAGCGGTGTGCGCAGCTCGTGCGCCGCGTTCGCGGTGAACTGGCGCTCGTGCCTGAGCAGTCCGCGCACCCGCTCCAGCAAACCGTTGAGCGCGGCGATGACCGGCTCCATTTCGCGTGGGGAATTTGCAATGGCAAGCGGCTGTGTATTGTCGGGGCGGCGTTCCACGAGCTGATCGGCAAGCGCACGCAGCGGTCGCAGGCCCACGCGCACCGCCCAGCCGACGAGCAGCGCCAGCAACGGTAGCCCGATCGCAAACGGCACGATCGCCTCGATCGCGAGCGCGTGCGAAATTTCGCGACGGCTGTCGTAGCGTTCGCCGACGCGCACTTGGCTCTGGTCGTCATTGAGCAGCGTGAAGACGCGCCATCGATGTGGACCGATCGAAATATCCGCAAAGCCGATTGGCGCCGCATCGAAGGCCACTTCGCGCAGGTTCGCAGAATGCAGCAGCAACGCATGCGCGTCGTTCCAGTACTGGAAGCCGATCTGCGTTTCGTAGCTGTGACCTGGCAGCGCGGATGGCAGGCTGCGTTGTTCGCGCTGCCACGGCACAATTTCGTGCGCGACCACCGCGGCGGACGCCCCAGTGTCGGCGACCAGCGCGTGGATCGTGCGCGCGTTCTGGGCGAGGCGCGCATCGCTCAATTCGTCGACTTCGCCGATCATGAAGTAGTAACTAAGCGTGACCACGGGAACCAGCACGACCACGATGACCGCAAGCACCAGGACGCTGATCCGGCTGCGCAGCGAGCGCATCACGCTTTTCCCGTGACCAGCAGATAGCCCAGGCCGCGTACCGTGCGTATTGCTTCGGGCGAGAGTTTTCGGCGCAGCGCGTGCACGTGCACTTCGAGAGCGTTGCTTTCGACGCCATTGTTGCCATACAGGGCCTGCTCCAGCGTTGCGCGCAGGACGACCCGTCCGGCGCGTTCGGCGAGAGCACGCAACAGCAGGAATTCGGTGCGAAAGATCGAGCCGTTGCCCTGCGTAAGAGCCTTCGAACGTAGTCGTATCCAGCGTCAAGGCGCCGACTTCGACCAAACTGTGGGCCAGTCCGTTCGCGCGTCGATGCAGGGCGCGCAGGCGCGCCGCAAGTTCGTCGAGATGGAACGGTTTCACCAAATAATCGTCGGCGCCGGCATCGAGGCCGCCGATGCGATCGGATACGGTGTCGCGTGCAGTGACGATGAGGATCGGCAGCCCGATTCCGTCGCGGCGCAGCGCGTTCAGCACGCCCATGCCGTCGAGACTCTGGCCGTTCACGCGAGGCAGACCGAGATCCAGCACGGCGATATCGAATGTCCCGGCACGCGCGGCGGCGAGTGCCGCCGCGCCATCGCGCACCCAGTCCGATGTATGCGACCAGCGCGCCAGCGCGTCCTGAATGCCTTGGCCAAGCAAGGTATCGTCTTCGACCACGAGTACATGCATCTGCAAACCCGCCCTGTCGATTCAATCGATGCAGCGTACGCGCCGCAGGTTAGGCAAACCTTAAATCGGGTTTCCTGCAATGGCCCGGCGAACTCCCTGCGGCCGATTGCCTTGATTCTCCGTCACGTCTGCAGCTTGGAGAATGCCCGTCTCCATACCAAAGGCGTCATGCAAATGAGGATACTGTGCAA
>JBBRZD010000197.1:0-6248 GCA_038237055.1 Lysobacterales bacterium
ATGCCCAGACCCGCCGTCAATGTCGCGGTGCGCGCCGCGCGCGCCGCCGGACAGATCATCCTGCGTTACATGAACCGCCTGGAAAGCCTCGATATCATCGAGAAGCAGCGGCACGACTACGTGTCGGAAGTGGACAAGCTCGCGGAAGCGGAAATCATACGCGAACTCAGGCGAGCGTTTCCGCGCGACGCGATGCTCGCCGAGGAGTCGGGCGCTTCGGGCAAGTCGCGCAATGTCTGGGTCATCGATCCGCTCGACGGCACGCACAACTATCTACGCGGCATCCCCCATTTCTGCGTCTCGATCGGCCTGCTGGAGAATGGCGAGCCGACACTCGGCGTCGTCTACGATCCACTGCGTGACGAGTTATTCACTGCGGACCGCGGCAACGGTGCTTATCTCAACGACCGCCGCATCCGCATAGGCAAACGCGAAGGTCTCGGTGGCGCCTTGCTGGTGACCGGCTTCCCCTACCGTCAGCGCCGCCATCTCGATGCCCAGCTCAACATGACGCGCGCGCTGCTTGTCGAGGCCGAGGACATTCGTCGCACCGGTTCTGCTGCACTCGATATCGCCTATGTGGCAGCCGGTCGCGTCGATGGCTTCTACGAGATAGGTTTGAAACCCTGGGATATGGCCGCTGCCTGCGTGCTCGTGCGCGAAGCGGGTGGTCGCTATTGCGACTTCGCGGGACGCGACGGGTTTCCGGAAAGCGGCAATCTGATCGCCGGCAATGTCAGCGTCGCCAATGCGATGGTCAAGGCGATTGCACCGGAATTGCCGCCCATTCTCGCGCTCTGATCCTCGCCCTCTGAATCTGCGCTTCGGCAAGGGAGATACACAAAGAAAAAGCCCGGCTTGCGCCGGGCTTTTTCACTTACCTATTGCTTGAATCGACCAGTATTACTGCTCGACTTTCACTTCGGTACGACGATTGCGAGCGCGGCCTTCCTTCGTCGCGTTCGTGTCGATCGGAGCCGTTTCGCCGAAGCCCTTGACCGCAGTGATGCGGCTGGCGTCGACACCGTGCGCCGTCAGGTAATCACTGACGATCTGTGCACGACGCTCGGACAGACCCTGGTTGTACGCGTCGGTACCGACCGAGTCGGTGTGACCGTCAAGTTCAACCTTGATCGCCGGGTAGCGGTTCAGCGCGTCGACGGCCTGATCCAGGATCGCGACCGAATCAGCGGTCGGGAGCTGCAAGGTCGGGTCGATCGACTTCTCACCCTTCTTCGGACGGTCGAACTTGAAGTTCACGCCACGCAGATCGATAACGACCTTTGTCGGGCAACCATCTGGGCCAACAATTGCGCCGGCAGCAGTATCCGGGCACTTGTCGTCACAGTTGTTGACACCATCATGGTCGTCATCCATCGAATGACAATCGGCGGCAGCCGGCGGTGCAGCATTCGGCTGAGCCATTGGTGCAGCAGCGTGGCCGCCGAAGCTGTAGACCAAGCCGACGCTGACGATACCGTCGACGTAGCCGGTTTTGTGCGGAACGGTGTAGCCCAGCGCATCCGAGAGGTTGCCTTGGGTGTTGTTGTCGTGGTCGTAACGAGCCGCGATTTCACCACGAAGAGCCAAGCGATCGGACATGTTGTACTGAACGCCGCCACCGATGGTTGCCATCGGATCCCAGCCGTTCTCATTGAAATTGGCGTTGCGAAGCAGGAAGCCCGAGTAGGCTGCATGACGCAGCGCACCAACGCCGGCCATGATGTACGGACGCCACTGCGCGCCTTCGTCTCCGAAGAACCAGCGACCGCTCACACCGAGGCCTACGCTTTCCCACTCGTGACCGCCACGCCAGGAGCTATCCTTGAACTTCGCGTTGTTGATCGTGTATTCAAAATCCACGGCCAGGTGCGGATTGACCCACACGCCAACGCCGATACCACCCCAGACAGAGGCATCTGTCTTGCGGCTGCTATCAGAGAAATCCGCACCAATACGCGGTGCGATGTACCAGTTGCCAAAATCCTGCGCGGACGCTGCGGCGCTGCCGCCGACGAGCGCCAAGGCGATGAGCGCACTAAGGGCATTACGTTTCATTCAGAGTCTCCTCTCTACGTTTTTGGTATTCGCCACGCGTCCATCAACCCAAGGGACGCTTCCACACTTTCCTAGTCTACGCGAAAAACACGCGCCGGAAACGTGCGCTTAACAAATTCCCAAGGTTGCGGGCTGCGGCGCAGTGTATCCACATCGATAGCGAACAGCCACCACTGTGTGAAGATGGCGTTAAGGGCCGAGTCAGTCAGAGCACAAGCCAGTCCATCAATTGATGGATTGGCATAGCGTCCAGTGCGGCCGGATTGCGGCTCGCGGCGACGATCTGATCGACCCGCCCGGCCGGAAGGTGCCCGGCTAGTGCGGCCTCGAACTTGGCCAGCAGGACAGGAATTCCCTCGGCGCGGCGCTTGCGGTGGCCGATCGGGAAATCGATCGACACCTTGTCGGTCGAGCTACCGTCCTTGAAGAACACCTGCAGCGAATTCCCAATGTAACGCTTGTCTGGATCGAAGTAATCTTTGGTGAATTGCGGGTTTTCCTTCACCTTCATCTTGTCGCGCAGAGCATCGATGCGCGGATCGGCGGCGATTTCGTCGTTGTAATCGCCCGCGGTGAGGCGACCGAATATCAGTGGCACAGCGACCATGTACTGGATGCAATGATCGCGATCGGCGTAGTTCGCCAGCGGGCCGGTCTTGTCGATGATTCGCACGCCCGCTTCCTGCGTCTCGATCTCTATTCGCTCGATCTGATCGATCCTGGCAGCAACCTGCGCGTGCAGTTGCATCGCGCATTCGACCGCAGTCTGGGCGTGGAATTCGGCCGGGAAGCTGATCTTGAAAAGAACGTTTTCCATAACGTAGCTGCCGAACGGACGCTCGAACTCGAACGCCTTGCCCTTGAACGCGACGTCGTAGAACCCCCAGGTCTTCGCCGTCAGCGCGGATGGATAACCGACGCCACCCTTGAGCGCATTCAGCGCATGCGTGACGGCGCGACGACAGGCATCGCCCGCGGCCCAGCTCTTGCGCGGACCGGTGTTCGGCGCGTGGCGATAGGTGCGCAGCACGCCGTTGTCGATCCAGCTGTTCGAGACCGCATTGACGATCTCGTCCTTGCCGCCGCCGAGCATCTGTGTGGCGACGGCCGTCGAGGCGAGACGAACCAGGATCACGTGGTCGAGGCCGACGCGGTTGAACGAATTCTTCAGCGCGTAGCAACCCTGGATCTCGTGCGCCTTGATCGCATAGCCGAGTACGTCACGCACCGTCAGTGGCTTGCCGCCTTCGCGTTCGGCCTTGCGCGAAAGGTAATCGGCGACGCTGAGGATCGCACCGAGGTTGTCGGAAGGATGGCCCCACTCTGCTGCCAGCCAGGTGTCGTTGAAATCGAGCCAGCGCACCTGCACGCCAATGTTGTAGGCCGCCTGCACGGGATCGAGTTCAAAGCTGGTACCCGGCACCCGCGCGCCGCCGGCGAGAGTCGCGCCCGGAACCAGCGGGCCCAGGTGTTTGACACACTCGGGGAATTTCATCGCGAGCATCGAGCAGGCGAGCGAGTCGAGCAGCATGTAGCGCGCGGTGTCGTAGGCCTCTTTCGAATCAATCGTGTAGTCCGCAACGTAGTTGGCAATGTCGACCATCGGCTGGTCGGGATCGGGCCTCACGGCCGAGCGGATGTCGTGATGGGACATGGAATTTGCCAGCAGTCGGGAAAGAGCCGCGTATTTTGCCAGAATCGCGCAGCTAGCAGAGGACCCACACCGATGCTGGAAACTCTCGTGATCGAAGCGCCGGCGTCGTCTGGGTGTCACCTCCGCTTCTTTGGGCGGCCCGCGCACGGCCCCCGGGCCTGACCGCGGCATTCTCGCCACGGCCGAGTCGGCTCCTATTTCTCGTACGCCCCGATATCGACGCTTGCTCCCACAACGCGGGGGGCGCCCGCGAAATCGGACGCGCCGATCACCGCGGCTCCATAGTCGAAACCCGCATCGATGGCCGGCGACCCACTGACAATGCGCAGATCCGGCGCGATCAGATCAGTGATTTGCGGATTCGCGAACAGCGAATGCACATCCTGCCCGGCTGCAATTCGATAGGCCGCAAGCCCTACATATTCGCTGCCCTGCCAGACCCACCTGGAGCCGTTTGCCCCGACATTGGAGTAGTACAGGTTGTAATCAAGTGAAGCCGGCGCCAGCGTATCGCCAGTAAACGCATACACCAGCAAGCCGCTGTCGCCGGCGTACACCAAATTGTTCGCAAACACATTGTTGCTCGCGTGATACTGGATCTGGAATTCGCCCGCGCCCGTGGCCGCTTGATCGTTGCGGAACAGCGTATTGCCGACGATGGTCGCGTGATCGGTTCCGCCCACGCCGGGGGCGTATCCGCCAATCGAGATACCGGCTGAATGGCCGAGATAGACGAGGTTGTTGCGCACGAGCACATAGCTGCTGCTGTGGCCGGCGTGCTCGCTTGCGACCTCGATGCCGAAGTCGACGTGATGCACACGGTTGCGCTCGATCGTTATGCGCGTGCCACCATCGATATAGATGCCGTCGGCCGCGTACGCGTTGCCGTAGGCCGGATTGCCATACGAGGATATGTTGTAGACCGTGTTGCCGCTGATCACGCCATCGCGTGCCTGGTCATAGGCGGGGTCCGGTGCAACGCCTTCGAAACCGATGGCGCCGATCGCGATGTTGTTGGTGTCATGCACGGTGTTGCCGCTGATTGTCCATTGTTCGACATTGCCGTCGAGCGAGAACGATTCGCTGCAGCCCAGCACGAGGTGATCGATTTCATTGCCCGCGATCGTCAGCTGGTTGATCGATGCGGGCGCCGACGTGCCATCGACCTTGAGGCCGAACGCATTCGCGGCGCAGCCATTGGCGGTGTTGCGGATGTCATGGATGTGATTGCCGAGCAGACGAATCTGCGTACCAGCGCCCGTGAGGTAGAGACCAATCGGCACTTTGGACGTCGACGCCGTGCTGTAGTTGCGAAGCTCAAAACCCTGCACGGTCACGAAGCTCGCATCGACAATCGTGATCAGACCGGTCTGGCCGTTGGGTATCGCAAGTCCTGCACCATCGATCGTTGCGACGTCACCCGGCACATTGCTTAACACGATAGGCCCCGCGGCTGCCGAGCCGGATCTCGTCAACGTAACCAGTTCGTTGTACACGCCACCCCGCACGCAAATGGTCTCGCCTGCCGTCACGTGGCTCGCTGCGTACTGGATCGATGCCCAAGGCGCCGCAAGGCTTCCCTCGTGAGCATTGTCGCCACTCGTCGCGACGTAGTAGACATGTGTCGGGCGCGCTTCGAAACCGGATGAGAACAGCGTATCGCCTGGAATCAGGCAATCGCTTGCGCCGGCCGTGCCCGTCACCAGGATCAGCAAAAGGAATATGCGGTGCATCGTCGCGCGCCTCGTGGTGGAGGCCCAAGTATGCCCATGCGGACTTTGCGCAAGGGTGGCAGGGGTCACGACATCACAATTTCCTGCCTTCATACAACGCGGTTCCCCGTCGACGCGGTCAATCTTCGCAGCACGCACGCGCAGCTCGAATCCGGCAAGACCATCGGCAAGGTCGCGCTCTCGGGTTGGTAAGGCACAACTTGGCGAGAGGGAACCGCCATTTCTTCTCGCGACGGCAGCGGCAGCATTTCCTGACCGCATTCGCCCTGGTTTATCGACCGGATTTGCGCCGCGCGGTTTACGTGGCCGCCGGACATCCGCCTTTGCTGCATCGGCGACGGGATACCGTGACATCGCGCGGCGCCGGAACACAAATTCCAGTGGGCGTCCTGCGCGACTACGTATGGGAAAACGAGCAGTTCAATGTCGAAACGGACGATGTGCTGGTGCTGTACACCCACGGCGTGATCGAGGCGCGCGATCGCGAACAGCGCCCCTTTGGCAATGAAAAGCTGGTCGAACCGGTGCGCAATGGACCTCACGATGCAAATGCGCTGCTCGGCTTGCTGCGCGACGAGCTGATCGCGCATCAGGGCAGCGCACTGGGCGTCGACGACCAAACCTTGATCGTGCTGCGAATTTCACATTGAGCGCGATAATGATCTGGCGTCGGCGATGAGTGCAAAAGGCGGCCGCGATACCTTCGGCTTGAGGTCCGAGCACCATCCCCACCCAACCCTCCCCTTGAACGGGAGCGCTGAACCGCTCGTCCCAACCTCTAACGCGCTGCAAGACTTGTGGTG
>JBBRZD010000198.1:0-6142 GCA_038237055.1 Lysobacterales bacterium
GGATCGATCCGCAGCCGCCATGCAACGCGCGATCCTTCCGGCACCTTCCCCTCCAACGTCGATTCGCTGCGTGCAGGCAACTGCGTGTAGGCCGGTGCCGTGATGGCAAGTTCGGCCTGCGTGATCGCGGTTGTGCTCCGTGCGGCAGAATGGGCGACCGCGCCGGGCCGATCCGACCCCGTTTCTCGCGGCGACCACACAACCGCAACAGCGACTATCGCCAGCGCAATGCTGAAACTCGCAAGCTGCATTCGATGCGGCCAGGGTGCACGCAAATCGGCATCGAGATCGAGGAGGCGAGTGCGTAAACGCGTCTGCTGGAGGCGTTCGAGCGTCGATAGCTGATCTTGTTCTACCAACAACAAGGCAGCACTGTCCTCCATCATCGACGCTGATGCGTCGAGGCGACGCGCGACCCAGTGTTGGTCGATTTGGCGCGACGCGCGCGCCGAAACAACAGCGGCGATCGCAATCGCGACGGCCGCGAGCAACTCGGCCATCGTCACGCCGCCGATGCGCGCTCCGAGCAGCGCCAGCGCACACGTGATCGGAGCCGCAAGCGCCAGCACGATTGCGACGCGGCGGCGCGCCGCGACGCGTCGCCACAGCTCGATGCGTTCTTCGACGCTCATTCGGTAGCCTGGCCGCGCGCCCGCGTCGCAAGCCACCGCTCAAGCAAGAACAAGCCCGCGATCAGAACGATGAGCCACGGATCCAGCGGACGCACACTGCCCGGCGCAAACTGGGTATTGCTGGCAGCGGCGACCTCCTGCAATGGCCGCATCGCCTCGGCATTTGCACGTGTCGGCGCTTGCGGCGCTTCGCGCATCACCGCGAGCAGGCGAACCGGAAAATCCGCGTCGAGCACGATCGGCAGTGCCTGCGCTGTCAGCGCACCGTGCAACGCGACGATGCGACCCCGGCCCGACGCGTAGCGTTGCGCCAGCACGCTGCCATCGGCAGCGCGCCAGACTACGTCGCCGCGCAACTGAGGTTGACTGGGCACCATCGCGGTACCGCCCTGTTCGATCCAGCGCGATATCGCCACGGGCAAGTCCCCGCCTAGCCAGATCAGCCAATGCTCGTCGTCGTGGATCGCGGCCGAAAACGGCTGCGCATCGAGAGTGTAATGACCGGGCTCGCTCGCATTCCACGCGGCGACGGCTGCGCGCAGATAGAGCAAGGAAGGTTCGTCTTCCGAATCGTAGCGAACTGCCAAACGTATCGACGAATTCGAAACAGCCGGCGCACTCGATGCCATGACACCGGGCAGCACGCGCCAATCCACCTTGCGACTCAGGCGGGGACGTTCTCCATCGAGGCCTGAAAGTTCGCTCGGCACGATGACGGTCAACGCACTCGCCGCCGGAAGGTCCGCATCAAGTTCGCGCAGCAAACTAGCGGCCGGTACGCGACCTGTGGGCGGCGCGACTTCCATCGAAGGGAATCCGGGCGCCAACCAACGCCAATCCGCAGCAGGATTCAGAACTGCCGCATACGCAGCCGCGCGGTCGACACCCGGCGCGACGACGACATGCATGCGCGACGGTCCAGCGGATTCCGTCATGACCGGGCGCGCGAGCAGCACAGCGAGCAGCGCGAACAGCAACAGGCGCAGCAACAGCAACCATGGCCGCTCGAAACGTAGACGTCGACGCGGCTTCACACGTTCGGAAATCCAGCGCAGCGCGGCGAAATCGGTGGTCGTAAGTTCGAGGCGGCGGATCAGATGGATCAGCAACGGCAGCGCCAATGCCGCGAACGCGGCGAGGCCCAACGGCGCGAGCAAGCTGAAGTTCATGCGCGTTGCTGCCGCTGACCGAAGAATCGCCGCAACGGCGCATCGAGCGGTTCGTCCAGCACATGCACGGTATTGCGCACGCCGCTCGCGGTGAGGCGACTGGCGAGCTGTTCGCGCGCCGCACCGAATCGCTGCAGATAATCCTTGCGCACTGCGGCGGCGTCGACGCGACGTTCGTTGGTGGATTCCGGATCACGAAAGCGATGGCCGCCGGTGAACGGAAAATCGCGCTCCTCCGCACTCAGCAGTTGCACGGCGATCACTTCGCGGCGGGCGGCGGCAAGTCGCGTGGCGAGATCGCTTGCTGCGTCATCGAAGAAATCGGACAGGAGCATGACCAGCGATGGCGGCTGGATACGCTCCCACAAGGGTCGCAAAGACGTCGCATCCGGCCACTGCCCGGCCGCGGACAGGCGCGCGAATTCGAGCAGGCATCGATCGCGCTGGCGCGGCCCGCTCGATACCGGAATCAGTAGCGGCGCAACTCCGCCGAGTGCGATCACGCCGAAGCGATCGCCCTGGCGCAAGGCGAGGTCGATCACGCACGCAGCGATTCCCTTGGCCGCATCGAGTTTGCTGAAACCCGGACGCGCGGCATCGGCCTGCTGCATCGACGCGGTCGCATCGATGATCAACCAGACCGTCAGCGGACTATCGCGTTCGGCCTCGCGAACGAAGTAGCGATCGGAGCGCGCGTAGAGTTTCCAGTCGATGCGACGGGGTTCGTCGCCAGGCTCGTACGCGCGATATTGCGCGAACTCCAGTCCGGCGCCGCGACTGCGACTGGTGTGCTGACCAAGACCGTCGCCGCCTGCGCCGGATCGCACGGCCAGGCGCAGGTCGCGCAAACGCGCACGTACGTCCGGTGGAATGAAACCGGTCGTGGTCACGATCTCGCTCAGGCGGGAAACGGCACCGCACGCAACAGCGCAGCGATCACGTCATCGCTGCTGCGTTGCTCGGCCTCGGCTGCAAACGACAGCAGCAGGCGGTGGCGCATCACCGGTGCGGCGAGCGCCTTGACGTCATCACGCGTCGCGGCGAAACGGCCGTGGATCAGCGCACGCGCCTTTGCGGCCAGCACCAGCGATTGGCCCGCGCGTGGACCGGCGCCCCAACGCACCCAGTCGCGCACCTCGGGCAGATCGCTGGTTTGCGGCCGTGTCGCTCGCACGAGATGCGTGATCCACGCGAGCATGTCCTCTCCAACGTGCACTTCGCGCGTGAGCTTCTGCAACGCGATGACTTCGTCGCCACTCATCACGGCCTCGATATGCGCGCTGGCAGTGCCGGTGGTCTGCGCGAGGATTGCGCGCTCTTCCGTTTCATTCGGGTAGTCGACGCGGATATGCAACAGGAACCGATCCAGCTGCGCCTCGGGAAGCGGATACGTACCCGCCTGTTCCAGCGGGTTTTGCGTAGCAAGCACAAAAAAAGGTTGCGGCAAGATGTGCGTGGTACCGGCGTAGCTGATGGTGCGTTCCTGCATGGCTTCGAGCAGCGCGGATTGCGTCTTCGGCGGCGTGCGATTGAGCTCGTCGGCGAGCAGAAGGTTGGTGAACACCGGACCTTTCTGGAACTTGAAGTAGCGCTTGCGGGTACCGTGGTCTTCTTCAAGAATTTCCGTGCCGATGATGTCGCTTGGCATCAGGTCGGGCGTGAACTGGATACGACGAAAATCCAGAGCGAGGGCTTGGCCAAGTGATCGCACGAGCAGGGTCTTGCCGAGTCCGGGCACGCCTTCCAGCAAGCAGTGACCGCCGGCCAGCAGGCCGATCAGGAGTTGCTCGACGACGTCGCGTTGGCCGACGATGACTTGTGCGATTGCGTCGCGCAGCGCGGAGAGCTTGCTGAGTTGGTGTGCAACGAACGTTTCATCGATAGCGGTGTTCACGGATTTCCTTTGTGCGCCGGATGACACGCATCCAGTTCATTTTTCCCGTCATCCCGGCGAAGGCCGGGATCCAGCTCCTTGCGTCGTCAAGGAAAAACTGGATTCCGGCCTTCGCCGGAATGACGATACGTTGAGGCTAGACGGTCAACGCATAGATCACGACATTGACCGCAAACTTCGTATTGTCCTCGGCGAGCCAGCGCTTGTTGCGCCAGTCGTAGTCCCATTCGCAGCCGTAGTCCTTGTTGCTGTAGAGCACGCCGAGGCGGCCATTTATCTCGATGCCCTTGAGGTATTCATGCACGAGGTCGTCGCCCCAGCCGTTGAGCTCGAAATTTGTATTGGGCGGCCCGTCGAACTTGAAAAAACTCTCGAATACCGGATGCTTTTTTGGCAACTTCTTCAAAGCGTCGTCGCCAAAGATCGCTGCCATCTCGCGCTCGAACGATTTCGCGAAAAGCCCGTCAATGTCGTGGTTGCAGTCGTCGACGAGGACAAAGCCGCCGTTGCGCACGTAGCGCTCGAAGTTGCGTCGTTCGTCCGCATTGAATTCAACCAGTTTGTGTCCCGCCAGATAGCAGAATGGCTGGGTCAGCATGCGTGGATCGGCGAGCGGCAGCACTCGCTCCTTTGCATCGACGCGCAGCGTGGTGTATTGGATCAGCGCGTCGAGCAGATTGGACGGCATGCGTTGATCCACGTCCCAGTCGCCCGATTCATACATCAGGCGTGTGAACCAGAAGTCGTAAGAGCCGGGATTCGGGATTGGGGATTGGGGATTCGGGGAATCCGCCCGCGCGCGCGCGACCGGCGCGAGAGCGACGCCGGCGATACCGGTGATCATCAAGCGGAGGAACTCGGCGCGGGTCATGATGAAGGCTGGGTTGGAGATTCGAGATTGGGGATTCGGCAGAGCAGCCGCAATCGGACTTGCGGACCGCTGCCTTTCCGAATCCCGAATCCCCAGTGCCGAATCCCGGCTATACAGCGTCCGAGAGCGACGAGAACGTGAAGTCGCGAATTTTCATCGGCGGAATCATCATCACGAACGGCGACTCGTCATCGCCGACGCGCACGGGCTTGCCGATCTCCTCGATGTTGTTGAGCATGATCGCTGGCGATTCGTTGAAGCGAAAATTCTTGATCGGGTATTTGATCTCGCCGTTCTCGATGTAAAACGTGCCATCGCGCGTGAGACCGGTCAGCAACACGGTTTGCGGATCGACCAGGCGGATGTACCAGGTACGTGTAACGAGCACGCCTTTCTTGGTGCCCTTGACGAGATCCATGGTCGACTTGTCGCCGCCGACCATGATCAGGTTGCCGGGCTGACCGATCGCCTTCTTGCCTTGCTTCTGCGCCCAGTAGCGCGAGTACTGCAGGTAGTCGACCTTGCCCTTGGTGATGATCGGTGTGCGCTCGCGTGCGAGGCCGTCGTTGTCCCAAGGCAATACGGCGGCTTCGGCGTCCCACGGATCGGCGTAAAGGGTCACACGATCGTCGAACAATTTCTCGCCGAGCTTGTTGCCGCCACCCTTCTTCGACAGGAAGCTGCGGCCCTCATCGGCCTGGCGCGCATCGAAGCCAAACATCATGAACGAGATGAGGCCAGCCGTTGCCGCCGGCTCCATGATCACCGTGTATTTTCCGGGTTCCAGCGCCTTTGCGTCGGCCGAACCCTTGGCCTTCCGGATGGCCGTCTTGATGTCACTCTTGGCGTCGAACTTGCCCACGTCGGCCAGATTGCGCGCTACCCAGCCAGAGCCGTGGCCGTCATCGGTGCGCACCGTGCAGGTGAAGTCCATACCGGTGGCTGCTTGGTAGCCGAAATTGCCCTTGCTGTTGGCGATCGCGGCAAAGTTCTGTGTGTCGGTGAAAAAGCCGGCCGCAACGAGCTTGTCCTTGCGACAGGGTTCAATGCAGTCTGCGGCGACCTGGGCGCGATATTCCGGCGTAACCGCAGCCGTCTTTTCGATGAACGTACTGGTCGGCTTGTACGTTTGCTTTTCGATCGCCGGCATGAACTCGGGATTCTCAGGAGCGAGCTGGGCCAGCTCCTCGGCGCGGCGCACGACAGCCTCGATCGACTTGTCGTCGAACGCGTTGATCGTTGCGGTGCCGATGCGCTTGCCGAACGCGACTTCGATCGCGAGGTCGGCGTCGCTGACGTAACCACTGGTCGATACGCTGTTGAGCGCATAGCGGATATTGCCACCGCTCGCGCCGGTCAGTGTCGCCGTGCACTGATCCGCCTTCGACGCCTTGATCGCCTTGTCGAGGATGGCCTTGGCTTCTTGCTCGGTATACATGCTCATTGTTGATTTCTCCGCCCGTCGTCAGCCGAGGCTGCGCGCAGTGTTGATGACGTTGGCGCCATTGAAGCGCGCGGTGCTCGATCCATGCGACACGGCCGATACCTGACCCGGCTGGCCCTTGCCGTCGAAGAA
>JBBRZD010000199.1:0-6114 GCA_038237055.1 Lysobacterales bacterium
GAGATGGATTGGACCAACAAGAACGTCAATCCGGCAAAGGTCGTGCAGGTTGGTGACGAAGTCGAAGTCATGGTGCTCGACGTCGATGAAGAGCGTCGTCGCATCTCGCTCGGCATGAAGCAGGTCAGTGCTAATCCGTGGGAAGCGTTCGCTGCGATCCACAAGAAGAACGACAAGGTTTCGGGCACGATCAAGTCGATCACCGACTTCGGCATCTTCGTCGGTCTCGACGGCGGTATCGATGGCCTCGTGCACCTGTCCGACATCTCGTGGCAGACCACTGGCGAAGACCTCGTTCGCAACTTCAAGAAGGGCGACGAGATCGAGGCGGTCGTGCTTGCGGTCGACCCGGAGCGTGAGCGCATCTCGCTCGGCGTCAAACAGCTCGAACAGGACCCGTTTGGCCAGTTCATGGCAGCGCACCCGCGTGGCAGCATCCTCAACGGCACGGTTCGCGAAGTCGATGCGAAGGGCGTGACGGTTGATCTTGGCGAAGGCGTCGAGGGCTACCTGCGCGCGAACGACATCGCCAAGGAACGCGTCGATGATGCGACCCTGCACTTCAAGGTCGGCGATCCGGTCGAGGCCAAGTTCACTGGCATGGACCGCAAGGGCCGTAGCCTGCAGCTTTCAATCCGCGCGAAGGATGAAGAAGATCTGCAGAGCACGCTGGACGAATATCAGAGTGCAACGGGCGGTACTACCAAGCTCGGCGCACTGCTGAAGGAACAGTTGAACCGTTGATGTATTTCGCGGTGCGCGGCAACTGCCGCGCACCGCGACGAGTCTGCGCGCGCATCGGCAACGGTGCGCGTTTTTTTGAACCGAGAACGCGAACATTCATACAGCGATGACCAAGTCCGAGCTGATCGAGGCGCTGGCGCAACGGCAGAAGCACCTGGCTGCCAATGACGTCGAACTCGCCGTCAAGAGTGTGCTCGAACAGATGAGCCTTTCGCTGTCGACGGGCGAGCGCATCGAAATCCGTGGCTTCGGCAGTTTTTCGCTGCACTACCGTCCACCGCGCATGGGACGCAATCCGAAAACCGGCGATTCAGTCGCGCTCCCTGGCAAGCATGTGCCGCACTTCAAGCCGGGCAAGGAACTGCGCGAGCGCGTCAACGAAAAGGTTGTGGACGAACAGCACGCCGAGATCAAGGCTGCGTTGCCTGCTTGAGATTGTTCGTCGCGAAACGTGCCGCGACGATGGAATCAGCACCAATGCGCAAGGACTACTTGGTGCGACCGAGCACCCACCGAACCCCGTATCATGCGCGGACCCAAGCATCGCCCGCTTATGCGCTTGATCCTGATTGTTCTGATCCTGTTGATGGCCGTTAGCGGTGCGCTGTTCAGCGCGCTCAATGGCTTGCGCGTGCCAATCGACTTTTATTTTTTCAGTACCGAATTGCCGTTGGGTCCCGTGCTGCTTCTCACGCTGTCGTTCGGATGGCTCTTTGGAGGGATTGTCTCCTGGCTAGGCCAGGCGCCGCGGCTTCGTCGTCAAGTACGCCTGCTCGAACTCGAGTTGCGCGCTGTCCGCGGAGCACAACCGGATCGCGATAAGACATGAACGAGCTGGCACTCCTTTTCTTCTTGCTGCCGGTTGCTGCATTCTCCGGCTGGGTACTCGGCCGAAAGCGCAGCGAACGTACCTCCGGCGCACGCGTCAGCGAACTGTCGACCAGCTATTTCCGAGGCCTCAACTATCTGCTCAATGAGCAGCAGGACAAGGCAATCGAGGTATTCCTCAAGCTCGCCGAGATCAATCGCGACACCGTTGAGACGCACCTGGCTCTTGGCAACCTGTTCCGCCGTCGCGGCGAAGTCGACAGGGCGATCCGCGTACACCAGCATTTGATCGCGCGACCGAACCTGAGTCAGGAAGAAAAAACCGTCGCATTGCTTGAATTGGGCGAAGACTACATGCGCGCCGGCCTGCTCGATCGCGCCGAAACGCTGTTTACTGACCTCGTTGCGATGGACGCGCTCGCTCCGTCCGCCCTGAAACACTTGATCGGCATCTACCAACACGAGCGCGACTGGGGCAAGGCAATTGAGCATGCGCAGCGATTGCAGAAAGCCGTAGGGGAGTCGCAAGGGACGACGATTGCGCAGTTCTATTGCGAACTCGCCGAGCAGGCACGTTCACGCGGCAACCGAGATGAGGCGAGAGAGCGGATCGTAGACGCGTTCAACGCGGAACCCGATTGCGTACGCGCGTGCATGATCGAAGGCCACATCGAGTCAGCCGCCGGCGATCTGGCTGCCGCGATCAGTGCATTCGAGCGCGTCGCCGAACTCGATGTCGACTACGTACCGGAAATTCTCTCCCCATTGCTTGACTGCTACGCGCGTGCGCAGCGCATGCAACGTGCAGAAGAATTCCTAGGAGCACTCATCGAACGCTATCACGGTGTTTCACCCGTACTCGCGCTGGCAAAGTTGTACGCGACAACGCGCGGAGAAGCAGCGGCAGTCCAGTTCCTCAATAAAATCCTGCGCGAACGCCCGTCGGTGCGTGCGCTGAGGGCGCTGATCGATGTGAATCTGCACACCGCCAGCGGTGACGCACGCGAGAATTTCCTCATTTTGCGCGATTTGACCCACAAGCTGGTTGAAGGCAAAGCGATGTATCGCTGCAATAAGTGTGGTTTCGGTGCAAAAGCACATCATTGGCAGTGCCCGAGCTGCAAGAGCTGGGGTACGGTACGGCCGATTCACGGCGTGGTCGGCGAGTAGACAAGCCAGCATGCTCATTTGGCCAACTGCAGCGTGGATTGTTGCTCTTGTACTCGCGTTTGCGCTGAGCGTTTTTGCGACGTGGTTCGGTATTGCCTATGCGACACGACGGCGTTTGTTTGACTTGCCGGGAAGGCGGCGTTCCCATTCAATACCCACGCCCCGCGGCGGTGGTATCGGTATCGCGCTGAGCGTACTTTTTTCCCTTGTGGTATTCGCGGGATGGACGCAATCGTTGGGTGGTAAAACTGTGGCGGCGCTGTTTGTTGCCCTCATGCTCGTCGCGCTGGTCGGATGGGTGGATGATCATCGCGGTTTGAAAGCATCCACGCGCTTTGCAGCACATTGCGTGGCTGCGCTGATCGCGCTTGGTGTTCCTGCCGCAGCCGGTTTCGCTTACCTGGCCGGGCAAGAAATTGTGATGTATGGCGCGGTTTGCGCGATGGTCCTGATCGCGACGGTCTGGTCGATCAACCTGCACAACTTCATGGACGGGATTGACGGATTGCTCGCGTTGCAGGCGCTGTTCGTGCTGATCGCGGTAGCTGTTCTGTTTGCCCACGCGGGTAGTCGGACAGAAGCGGAATGCATCGCACTCGTCGCCGTTGCTGTTGCGGGCTTTGTGCCTTTCAACTTTCCCCACGCACGCATTTTCATGGGTGACATCGGTAGCGGGCTGATCGGGCTGCTCATCGCGCTCGCCGTTTTATGGCAGATGACAACGCCTCGCATCGCACTCGCCAGCGGCGTCGTCTCGTGCTCCGCCTTCGTCACTGATGCCACATGCACATTGCTCCTGCGCGTGTTGCTCGGCCGCCGTTGGTATAGTGCGCATCGCGAGCATCTGTACCAGTGGTTGGTGCGATGCGGGTGGTCGCATGTACGCGTCGTAACGCTCTACATGGGCTGGAACCTGCTCGTCGTGCTTCCCGTCGTTTGCTGGATGAATTGGATGCCTGAAGTGGTCTCTGCCAATGCGCTTATTGCTCCTGTTCAGCCCGCCGGTATCGGCGCCGCAGCCGCGGTCTACGCATTGGCGGTCGCGCTCTGGTGGTCCGGCAAGCGCTGGTGCATGGTCACCGTAGTCGCGCGGAGGCTGCATGCTGCTGCGTAAGGCGATCGCGGGCATCCATCCGCGTCTCGCGGTCGTCGCGCACGACATGTTCATGGTTTGGGTCGCCTGGACTGCGGTGAGCATGATGCGCTGGTCGCTCGAGCCGAACCCGTCGCCCGTATTTTTGTTTGGTACCGAAGCGTGGTTGGTGCTCGCCGCACAGGGTCTTGTCTTTTTTTGGACCGGGCTTTACCGCGGCCTGTGGCGCTTCGCCAGCATGCCGGATATCTGGAACATCTTTCGCGCCTGCGTACTCGGCGCATTCGCGATAGCGATTACGTTGTTCCTGTACAACCGGCTCGCAACAGTGCCGCGCACTGTCCTGGCCGTGTATCCGTTCGTGTTGGCGATACTGCTTGGCGGTCCGCGCCTGCTCTATCGCTACTGGAAAGACAGCCGTCTCGACTTCGTCACGCGCACGCCCAGTCTGCGCGTGCTCGTGCTCGGCGCGGGCAAGGCGGGCGATGCGCTGGTACGCGACTTGCGCCGTGAGAATCGCTACGCGCCTGTCGGTTTTCTCGACGACAACGTCCAGCTGCGCGGCTCGCGCCTGCATGGTATCCCGGTGCTCGGTACGCTCGACCAGCTGCCGCAGCTCGCACGCGAGACCGCGGCTGAAATGCTGGTCATCGCAATGCCGGCAGCGAACAAGGCGCAAATGCGTCGCGCGGTGGACTTGTGCGAGGACTGCAACCTGCCGTTTCGCACCGTGCCGCGACTGGAAGACGTCGTAGCCGGTCGTTCCAGTTTCAACGAGCTCAAGGAAGTTGCGATCGAGGATCTGCTCGGACGCGAACAGGTACAACTCGACTGGACCGCAATTCGCACGCGCCTCGCCGGCAAGCGTGTATTGGTCACCGGCGGTGGCGGCTCGATCGGTTCCGAATTGTGTCGCCAGATCGCACGACTCGGCGCCGAGTCGCTGACCGTGCTGGAGTTGTCCGAATTCAACCTCTACACAGTCGAGCAGGAATTGCGTCACGACTATCCGGACCTGCTGTTCAATGCATGGCTTGGCGATTGTGGCGATACGATGACCTGCGAACGCGTGTTCGCAAACTCGCGGCCCGAGGTCGTGTTCCATGCCGCTGCGTACAAGCATGTGCCGCTGCTGCAGAGCCAGGTACGCGAGGCATTTCGCAACAACGTGATCGGCACGCGCGCTGTTGCAGAAGCGGCCGACCGCCACGGTGCAGACAGCTTCGTGTTGATTTCCACCGACAAGGCGGTCAACCCGACCAGCGTGATGGGCGCTTGCAAACGGGTCGCCGAACTTTTCTGCCAGAACTTTGCGCAGCAATCGAAGACGCGTTTCATCACGGTACGTTTTGGCAACGTACTCGACTCCGCGGGATCGGTCGTCCCACGCTTTCGCGAGCAGATACGCGCGGGTGGGCCGGTCACGGTCACGCATCCGGAGATCACGCGCTATTTCATGACGATTCCGGAAGCCTGCCAGTTGATCCTGCAGGCGTCGGTGCTGGGGCAGGGCGGCGAGATCTTCGCGCTCGACATGGGCGAGCCGGTCAAGATCCGCGACCTCGCCGAACAAATGATCCGTCTTGCCGGGAAACATGAAAACGGCGACATTGCGATTATCTACACCGGGCTGCGTCCCGGCGAGAAACTGTTCGAGGAACTGTTCCATCCATTGGAAAATTACAGCGATACCACGCATGCGAAGATCTTCCTCGCGCAGCCGCGCAGCATGGGCTGGAGCTTGCTGATCGCTCAGCTGCGTCAGGCCGAGGTTGCCGTGCGCGACTTCGACGAAGAAGTGCTGCGACGCATTCTCGATCACCTGCTGCCGGAGTTCGCAACAAGCGCGAACCAGCCAGCGGGCGTTGTCGTTGCGTTCGGCACACGATGAGCATCTCCCGCACTATCGTTTTTGAAAGACCTGAGGACATCGAATGAGCAAGCGTTTGCGCAAAGTCGTTTTTCCGGTCGCCGGCCTCGGCACGCGCTTCCTGCCGGCGACCAAGGTTGTCGCCAAGGAAATGCTGCCGGTCCTCGACCGCCCGCTGATCCAGTACGCCGTCGACGAAGCCGTCGACGCCGGCGCGGATACGCTGATCTTCGTCACCAATCGCTACAAGCATGCCATCGCAGACTATTTCGACAAAGCGTACGAGCTCGAATCCAAGCTCGCGCAAGCAGGCAAGCACGATCTGCTTGCGATGGTGCAAGGCACGTTGCCGAAGAATGTCCGCTGCGTGTTCGTGACCCAGCCCGAAGCGCTGGGCTTGGGTCATGCC
>JBBRZD010000200.1:0-6073 GCA_038237055.1 Lysobacterales bacterium
CTGATGTCGACATTGGCCGCAATCCTGACGTTGTTGCCGCTGGCGCTAGCGCTCGGTCGCGGTTCGCAGATGCAGCAACCGCTCGCGGTCGCGATCATCGCTGGCATGCTGGTGCAGGTGCCACTGGTACTGCTGGTGATGCCGGTATTTTTCGCTCTGCTCAGTGGACGCAAGGCTGCGCTTTGACAAAAAAAACGGACGATCCTGCGATCGTCCGTTCTATTGAAGCGCCGTCGCCATTCGCCTTCAGTGTTGGTGGCGGGCGGCTGCAGCTGGCACTCTTGCTTACTTCGATTCTTTTTCCATCAGCTTGTCGACGAGGCTCGCCGGCACTTCATCGTAGTGGTCGAATTCCATCGTGAAGTTGCCGCGGCCGCGAGTCGCCGAACGCAGGAAGTTGATGTAACCGAACATTTCCGCCAGCGGCACGAAGCCCTGCACGAACGCCTGCAGACCCTTCTGACCCTGGTCGCTGACCGTGCCGCGGCGGCGGTTGATGTCGCCGATGACGTCGCCGAGGAATTCCGCTTCGGTAACGACTTCTATGCGCATCGACGGTTCGAGCAGCTTCGGCTTGCTCATGCGATGGGCCTCGCGGAACATCTGCTTGCCGGCGATTTCGAACGCGAGAGCGGACGAGTCGACGTCGTGGTACTTGCCGTCGATCAAGCGCGCCTTGAAGTCGACGACTTCGTAGCCCGCGATCTGGCCCTGACGCGATTCGCTCTTGATCGCGAATTCGACCGACGGGATGAACTCGCGCGGGATGCGACCGCCGACGATTTCGTCGACGAACACCACGCCCGAACCCTGCTCGCCCGGCTCGAAGATCATCTTCACTTCAGCGAACTGGCCCGAACCGCCGGACTGCTTCTTGTGCGTGTAGGTGTGGTCGACGCGGGTGCCGAACGCCTCACGGAAGCTGACCTTGGGCTTGCCCATGTTCGCTTCGACACCAAGCTCGGTGCGCATGCGATCGATGGTCACTTCCAGATGCAGCTCGCCCATGCCCTTGAGCACGGTTTGACCGGTTTCCTTGTCCACTTCCAGGCGCAGCGACGGATCCGCCTTGACCATCTTGTAGAGCGCGGTCGACATCTTGTCGATGTCGTTGCGAGTCTTCGGTTCGACCGACACGCTGATCACCGGATCCGGGAAGCGCATGCGCTCCAGCAGCGCCGGATGCGCCGGATCGGAGAGCGAATCACCGGTCTCCGTTTCCTTCATCGAGACGAACGCGCAGATGTCGCCGGCGCGCACTTCATCGATGTCCTTGGTTGCATTCGCCTGCACTTCGACGATACGGCCAACGCGTTCCTTCTTGCCACGCGTCACGTTGAGCAGGGTATCGCCCTTCTTGATCACGCCGGAATAGATGCGTGCGAAGGTGAGCGTACCGAACTGGTCGTTGATGACCTTGAACGCGAGCGCACGAGCCGGCGCGTCGTCGCGCACTTCCTGCTCGCCGATGATCTTGCCGTCTTCGTCGACCATCGAGATGCCGCCGTTCTCGCCCGGGTACGGCATGTAGTCGATGACGCCGTCGAGCAACTGCTGCACGCCCTTGTTGCGGTACGAGGAGCCGCAGAACACCGGCATCAGCTTGCCGCTGACCGAGCCCTTGCGAATGCAGGTCTTGAGCACAGCGGGATCGAACTCGCCGGTTTCGAGCAGGCGCTCGAACGCGTCGTCGTCGAGCGCGAGCGCGCTTTCGAGCAGGTCCTGGCGCAATTGCGGCAGCTGGTCGACCCAGTCGTTGTCGACGGTCGATTCAAACTTCAGGCGTGCGCGAAGATCGGCCAGCGGCACGGTTTCCCACTCACTGTCCTTGTCGTCCGAGGCCCAGATGTAGCCGACGCCGGCGACGAGGTCGGCCATGCCGCAGAATTCATCGTGGCTGCCCAGCGGAACCTGGCACAGGAGTGCGTTGGCGCCAAGGCGCTCACGGATGCCCTTGACGCAATGCGCGAAGTTCGCGCCGATGCGGTCCATCTTGTTGACGTAGCACAGGCGCGGCACGTTGTACTGGTCGGCCAGGCGCCAGTTGGTTTCGGTCTGCGGCTCCACGCCGGCAACGCCGTCGAACACGACGACCGCGCCGTCGAGCACGCGCAGGGAACGGTTCACTTCGATCGTGAAATCTACGTGTCCCGGCGTATCAATGATGTTGACCTGATAACCCTTCCACTCGGTCGACACGGCAGCGGACTGGATCGTGATGCCGCGCTTGCGTTCCTGCTCGAGGTAGTCGGTCGTGGTCGAACCCTTGCCGTCCTTGGTGTCGTGCACGTCGACGATCTGATGCTTGCGGCCGGTGTAATAGAGCACGCGTTCGGTCGTCGTCGTCTTGCCCGCGTCGATGTGGGCAATGATGCCGATGTTGCGGTAGAGCTTGAGCTCTTTCTGCCTAGCCATGTTGCTGTCTCTCAAGTGGTGATACTGGTTTGGTTTGGATCACGCACCATGTGGCGCAGTCACCTTGAACGGTTCAACGACGAAACAGATCTCGCGCGCGAAATGCGCGACATCATTGAAATGGCCAACGAAATCACGCTGCGGTGCCGCGCAAGAAATTCAGGGCGACTTCGGCAACGTCGGGCAGCGCCCTTGAGCGCCCGATCCGCTGCGGGCACATGTCACTGGGGCGCGGCTGTCAGCCCGCCATGATACCAAATGTTGGGTTGCCGTCGTCAGGGGGTGGAAAATCGCCAGAGGTTCGCCTCTGCGGGCATGCCCAGCGCCTTCGGGACCCCGCGCCACAGCCGCATTTTCAACCCGACAGACCAGGCGCGCGGCCTTCAACGAGCGCGAACGTCGGCGATATTGCCGCCAATGGATCGCCCGGCGTGTAATCGGCCGGGCAGCAGGCGCGCTCGACCACCTCGCATTCCTGCCAGCGATGGGGACGCAGATACCCTCAAATTACCCCCGGGCGCAGACGCCAGCCGCAGAGTTTTGCAAAACAGGCCTTGGCCGACGCTCGCTTTGCGACTGGAACGGGCCAATCCCTGCGCTCGGGGCCGTGCGCGGTTGCCAGGTCGCGCAATGGATCTCGAAGGCCCTCTGCAAGAAGCTCATTTCAGGAGTCCAAGACACGCTTCACGGGCTGGCCGGCAGGGATGACATCGCGTTTTGCCGCGCGCGACCGTGCGATGATCTTTGGCGTTTCGTTCGAGCCCGGGCAAACATGTGTCCGCACGAGCACCGTCGCCCTGAAAAATACAATGACAATGCGCCTCAAGGTTACTCTTCCGTTCTTCTTCCTGTTAGTACTCCCCAGCGCTCAAGCAGGCGAGGTCGGAGAGTCATCCGCGCATTTGACGGCGCGCCCCATCGGGTGGATTGCGCTGGGTTTGTTTGTGTTGGCGTACGCGGCGGTTATCGCCGAGGACCGCATCCACATCGCCAAATCCAAGCCGGTCATGCTGGCGGCGGCGCTGATCTGGGGGCTGCTGGCATGGTGGACGGCGATACCAGGCAGCGACGTGTCTTTCGCGCGCAAAGCGTTCGAGGACATGTTCCTCGACTACTCCGAAGTGTTTTTCTTCCTGGTGGTGGCGATGACGTACGTCACCGCGATGGGCGAACGCGGCATATTCGAGGCGCTGCGCACGCAATTGGTGAAACGCCACTTCAGTTATCGCCAACTGTTCTGGATCACCGGAACGATCGCGTTCCTGCTGTCGCCGATACTGGACAATCTGACGACTGCCCTCGTGATGTCGGCGGTGATCCTCGCGGTCTGCTCCGGCAACCCGCGTTTCATCACGTTGAGCTTCGTCAATCTCGTCGTCGCGGCCAATGCAGGCGGCGCCTGGAGTGCGTTCGGCGACATCACGACACTCATGGTATGGCAGGCGCAGAAAGTCGAGTTCCTGCAGTTCTTCGCGATCTTCCTGCCGTCGCTGGTGAATTGGCTGCTGCCGGCGATGGTGATGTCCTTGAGCATTCCGAGCGGGCGTCCTCATCCGGCCGAGACGAAGCTGCGCATCAAGCCCGGCGGCATCGGCATCTGCGTGTCGTTTGGTTTGACGATCCTGATCACCGTCGTGGGCCGACAATGGCTCGGCATGCCGGCGGTTTACGGCATGCTCACCGGGCTTGCCCTGCTCAACCTGGTCGCCTCGCGAATCGAGCGCCGCGAACGCGGCTATGCATTGGCCAATGGCGAAGAAGACGCGCCGCGCTATTCGATCTTCAAGATCATTGCGAACGCAGAATGGGACACTTTGCTTTTCTTCTACGGCGTTTTCGCGTGTGTCGGCGGACTGGCTGCGATCGGTTATCTGGAAGTCGCGTCGCACTGGTTGTATGACGGATTCGGCTTCACCGCAGCCAACACGACGATGGGTTTGTTGTCGGCTGTGGTCGACAACATTCCAATCATGTTTGCCGTACTGAAGATGAATCCGACGATGGATCATGGTCAGTGGCTGTTGATCACTCTGACGGCCGGCGTTGGCGGAAGTCTTCTGTCGATTGGCTCGGCCGCCGGTGTCGCCCTGATGGGCGCTTCACGCGGCTTGTATACCTTCACGGCGCATTTGCGCTGGACGCTCGTCATTGCGCTCGGCTATGTCGCCAGCATCCTTGTCCATTTGTGGTTGAACGCTTGATGGGCACCCACTCATGGGGAACGTTCGTGCACGCCCGCATTGTTTTCTAGACGGGTTTTTGCCGCTCGTATTCATCGACGAGGCGATTGGCGAACTTGCGATAGACCGGTGTTTTGCACGGCAATGTGGATAACCCGCGCGCAACCAGGCAGACCGCAAGAACCGGAATGATCAGGTTCTGATTCGCGGTGAGTTCCATCGAAATCACGGCAGAGGTCAATGGCGCCTGTGTCACGCCGGCAAGGAAACCAGCCATGCCCAGCAGCACAATCGCGCTGGTGTTGGTGCCGCCGAGCAGCACCGAGAGCGTGTTGCCCATGCCGGCTCCGACCGCCAATGCCGGCGAGAAAATGCCGCCCGGAATCCCGGCCCAGTAAGACAAGGTATTCGCCATCATCTTGAGTAAACCGAATTGCGCGCCGGCACCATGCGTCCCCTGCACGAGTTCGTGCGCCTGCGCATAACCGGTGCCGTAAATCGCACCGCCGCTGGCGAAGCCGAGCAGTGCAAGCGCGAGCCCACACGCGGCGGCGAAAAGAACCGGACCGCGTTGACGCAAGGCTGCGATGCGTCCGAGCCATCCGCTGCCATCGAGCAGGATCAGGCGCGCAAACAGTCCGCCACCAATACCGCCGCAGACTCCGCACAGAAGCACCGCAAGCCAGCCTTGTCCCAGTGGAAGGACCGCCGACACTCTGCCGAAATACGCATAGTCGCCGAGCACGCCGAGCGAGACTACGCCAGCAACGATCACCGCCGTCAGGAGGATGCCGCTGAAGCGATGTTCGTACGTTCCGGCAAGTTCCTCGATCGCGAATACCACGCCCGCCAGCGGCGTATTGAAGGCCGCGGCGATGCCGGCTCCGCCGCCGGCGAGGATGAAACGCGAAAGCGCTTTCGGATCGGTGAATCCGAATCGTCGGCCCAGCTCGTGCATGAGAGCGGCGCCGACGTGCACGGTCGGGCCCTCGCGACCGATCGACGCCCCACCGAGCAACGCGACCAGGGTCAAGGCCATTTTGCCGAGCGCAACGCGCAGCGAAAGCAGCTGTTGCCGAAATGCGCTGTCCTCGATGTCCAGCGCCGCGATGACCTGCGGAATGCCGCTACCGCGCGTCGCGCGCAGGGCTCCCTGTGTCAGCCACGCCAGCGCAGCAAACACGACTGGCGTCAGCAACAGCGGCAACCAAGCGTGCGCCGCCAGGATTCGCTGGAACCCTGAAAATGCGAAATCGCTGGTTTTCGCGAATGCGATCGCGGCAAGGCCAACGAGGATGCCGCCCATCCACAATGCCGCTCGTCGCCGCCATTGGGTGGGCGCAAACAAATCATGCTCACGCAAAGCGAGGACTCGCGCGTGAGCACGTCGGGAAAAGGAATCTGGCATCGTATGGCTTACCGCATCGTTAGCTAAGTGGATCTCGCCCTGTCGTCGGTTGATCCAGATGCCTCGCCGA
>JBBRZD010000201.1:0-6051 GCA_038237055.1 Lysobacterales bacterium
CGTGAAGATGCCGATTGCCGAACTGACGAGCCCGCTGTACGCAGCTGGTCTGCGCGCGTCGATGCATCCCGACAAGGCGACACCGAGCGATCTCTTGCCCGGTTACATGGCCCCGGACGAGAGCGTGCACACCTCGCATTTTTCGATCATCGACAAGGACGGCAACCTCGTCTCGGCGACGCAGACGGTCAACACCACGTTTGGTTCCAAGTTCGTCGTGCCCGGTACCGGCTTTGTACTGAACAACGAGATGGACGATTTTGCACTTGTCCCGGGCAAACCGAATGCATATGGCCTCGTCGGCAACGACAACAACGCGCCGAAACCCGGCAGTCGTCCGCTGTCGTCGATGACGCCGACCTTCGTCGTCGGACACGACAAGATCGGCGTGATCGGCACGCCCGGCGGCAGCCGCATCATCACGATGGTGCTTGAAGGCGTACTCGCGTTCATCGATGGCGAACTGCCGGAGAAGTTCGTCGCCAATCCGCGTTTCCACCACCAGTACCTGCCCGACGTGATCTCGGCCGAAAAAGGCGCGTTCACCGCGGATGAAGTCAAGGCGCTTGAAGCAATGGGGCACAAGGTCAGCGAATCCGAGCGCCGCTGGGGTTTCATGAATGCGGTGAGCTGGGACAAGAAGACCGGCGAAATGCATGCCGGATCGGACCCGCGCGGGACTTCGGGTAGTGGTGTCGTAAAATAGTCGCTGGCATTCCGGTAATCGAGAAAATGAAACTCTGGTCGATCCTCGGCAACTCGCAAAAACTCGACGGCGGCGCGATGTTCGGCAACGTGCCGCGCGGCATGTGGGAGCGCTGGATCGTGCCCGACGAAGCGGGGCGGATTCCACTCGCCTGTCGTGCGCTGCTGGTCGAGGGGCTCAATGGCAAGAACGTGCTGTTTGAAACGGGTATCGGCGCGTTTTTCCAGCCCAAGCTGCGCGAGCGATTCGGTGTGCGTGAGTCGCATCATGTATTGCTCGATTCGTTGCGCATGGCTGGGTTCTCGCACGAAGACATCGACGCAGTCGTGCTTTCGCACCTGCATTTCGACCATGCGGGCGGCTTGATGGCGGCGTGGGAAGAAGGCAAGCCGCCGTCGTTGCTGTTTCCAAAGGCGACCTATCTGGTCGGTGAAGAATGCTGGCAGCGCGCGATCAATCCGCATCCGCGCGACCGCGCCTCGTTCATTCCTGACCTGCACCCTCTGCTCGAAACCTCCGGTCGGCTCGAACGCGTGCAGGGCGCGCGTTCGCCGACACTCGGCATGCAGGTGCGTTTTACCTATTCGAGCGGTCATACGCCGGGTTTGATGCTGTCGGAAATCGCGGGCAGCGAAAGCGCCGGCATCGCGTTCTGCGCGGACCTTATTCCGGGGCGTCCGTGGGTGCATCTGCCCGTCACGATGGGCTACGACCGTTTTCCGGAATTGCTTATCGACGAGAAGCGCGCGTTCCTCGACGACAAACTCGCACGCGATATGCGCCTGTTCTTCACCCATGACGTTGGTTGCGCGAGTGCGCGCGTGACGCGCGATGCGACCGGACGTTACGGGACCACCGACGAGCAGACGGAACTTCTGGGCGTGGCCGCGTGATGGCGCGTTCGCGACGCAAGAAGCGTTCGTCGTCGATGATGGTCGTGCTGCTTGTACTCGTCGCGTTGGCTGCAGGTGCATGGTTCCTGCTGCAGCGATACAGGCATGCACTGCCGCTCGACAACGCGCCGGTCGCAGTGACGCTCACGGCCATATCAACCGAGCGCGTCGATCCTGCAAATGACAATCATCGTGTCTCTGCCAGCGGCAGCCTCAAGGTCGCCAAGCCAGCGCGCGATCCGCAGCTGGGCGTCAGTGCCGACGCGGTCGGTTTGTTGCGCACGGTCGAGATGCTGCAATGGCATGAATGCGCATCGGCCGAGGGTTGCGACTACGCGCTGAAGTGGTCGGAACAGCCGGTCGATTCGAGTGCGTTCAAGAAAGGCCACGAGAATCCAGCGCATCTGCCGTTTGCGAGCGCGCGTTTCCTTGCCGATGACATTCGCCTCGGCGCGTTCAAGGTCGATGCGGCGCTTGCAACGGCAGCCGCGGAACCTGCTGCTTTTCCCGTGCACGTTGCGCAGTTGCCGCCGAATCTCGCGGCGACTTTCCGCGACCATGAAGGCGTTTTGTACGCAGGTGCCGACCCGGATCACGGCGCCGTCGGCGATCTGCGCGTCAGTTATCGCGTGGTTGCGGCCGGCCCAGTCCACCTCGCTGCAATCCAGGAAGGCGATCATCTGAAGTCGCCGCCCGTCCGCTGATCCGCACCCATCTCGAAGGAACTCGCATGCATATCACTGGAATCTACGTCGCACTCGCCACCTTGCTGGTGCTGATCCTCGCGGGGCGCGTTTCGACCGTGCGTGGTTCCGCCAAAGTAGGCTTGGGCGATGGCGGCAATCCAGAGCTGTTCCGGCGCATTCGTGCACACGCGAATGCGATCGAGAATCTGCCGCTCGCGCTGCTGCTGCTGTTGATGCTCGAACTCAATCAGACGCAGGCATTGTGGCTGCACGTATTTGGCTGTGTGCTCATCGTCGGGCGTATCGCACACGCGATCGGCATGGCGATGTCATCGAAGGAAAGTGCCGGCCGCTTTGTCGGTACCTTGCTGACCTGGGGCGTCATGCTGGTGATGGCGGTATTGCTGTTGTGGCAGTGGTTCGCGTTCAGCGCCGTGGTGCGTTGAGTCGAACCGTTGCCGATTTGATCTTCATTCCTGCTTTCATCAAGCCACTCAAGGAAGTCTCCGATGCGCGGAATCCATTCCGTCTTGTTCGCCTGCGCGCTAGGCGTGTCCGCTGTCGCTTTCGCCCAATCCGATGCTGGCAGCACGAACGAATCGGCCAAGCTCAAGCAATTCCTCAGCCAGCTGCACTATCAGTCCGGCACGATCCAGATTTCCGAGGCCGGCGCCACGCTGAAGCTGGTGCCCGAATATCGGTATCTCGGCGCGAAGGATGCGCAAAAGGTACTCGAAAAGCTGTGGGGTAATCCGCCGGATTCCGATGTGCTGGGCATGATCCTGCCGCAGGGCGAAGCGACCCTCAGCAACGAGGAAACCTGGGCCGGGTTACTTATTCCAGCGACGGTTTCGTGTCCGACGAGGAAGCGGCAAAGACCGACTACGAAAAGATGCTGAAGGAGATGCAGGACGACACACGCGACGCGAACGCGGAGCGCAAGAAGGACGGCTACGATGAAGTTGAACTGGTCGGTTGGGCGACCAAGCCGCACTACGACCACGCAGACAACAAGCTTTACTGGGCCAAGGAATTGGCTTTCGGCGGCCATGCCGATCACACCCTCAACTACGACATCCGTGCGCTCGGTCGCAAGGGCTATCTCAGCCTTAACGCGATTGCCGACATGAGCCAGTTACCACGCGTGGAAGAGGGGATGCAGCGCGTGCTCGGCATGACCGAGTTCGATCCCGGCAGCCGCTATGCCGACTTCGACAAGAGCACCGACAAGATCGCCGCCTACGGCATCGCGGCCCTCGTCGCGGGCGGTATTGCCGCCAAGGCCGGTTTGTTCGCGAAGCTATTCGCCCTGCTGCTGGCGGCGAAGAAGGTGATCTTCCTCGGTCTGGCGGCAGCGGGCGGCGTCATCAGCAAGCTGTTCAAGCGCAAGGCGAACTGATCGGGTCCGGCGCAGGCAATGCTGCGCCACTGCAGTGCGCGAAACTACGGCGGCGCAGTGCGAGCAAACAATGCTTCACCGTTCTCCAGCAGATACAGCCCCGCGAACATCTTCGGGTCAATCGAATAGCCGGCACGGATTTTGGCGACCAGCCACGCCGCGGCGTCGCGCCGTGGCACTTCGTGGACGAGGATGTTCTCCGTGTCGTCGCCACCGCCGGCATGCACGCGCGTGAGGTCGTACGCGCGTACGAAGGCAAGAATCTCGTTGCTCATGCCCGCGGACGTCGGCCCGGCCATGAGGAACTCGATGCGTCCGGCGCTGTAACCGGTTTCCTCGATCAGCTCGCGACCTGCAGCGTCGACGGCGCTTTCGTCCGCACTGGTCGCGACATCGCCGACCAATCCGGCCGGCATTTCGATCGTCATGCACTCTATCGCGGGGCGATATTGCTCGACGAACAGAATGCGGTCCTCAGGCGTCACCGCGATGATCATGACGCCCCCGCCGGGGTTCGTGCGCTCGGCATATTCCCAGCGTCCTCGGCGTTTCAGGCGCAGCCATTTGCCGTTGCAAAGGGTCTCGGTTTCGGTCATGGTGCTGGGCTTCCCTGAACTTTTTTGGCGCGCGGTCGGTCTGCGAGTGTCCGCCAGCTTGCGAGGTATACCTGATGAAGATCAAGCAAATTCTGTGCGCCCTCGTTCTTGGAGCGGCCGCGTGCGCAGCGCAAGCGCAGCAGGTTCCCACCAGCAAGCCTGGGCTGGACCCGACCGCCCTCACCGAAATTCAGATCGGCCAGACCGAATCGCCGCAGGCATTGCTGCGCCTGGTTTCGCTCTACAAGCAGGATGAAGATCTGCAGCGTCTTGGGTGGACGCTGAGCCGCCTTACCTTCTTGCAGCCCAACAATGGTGACGTGAAGCTAGCGCTGGCCACAACCTACGCACTGCAGGGAGAAAAGACCAAAACCTATGACGTACTGCTTGCGATGCAGAAGCAGGGCTTCGGCTACGACTTGGCCCATGAAAAGAATCTCGCGAAAGTTGCGGACACCAAAGTCTGGACCTACGCAGTCGACAACCTGAAGTCGAACCTGCACCCGTTCGGTGAAGGCAAGGTTGCGTTTTCGCTGCCCAAGGGCGATTACCTGTTTGAATCGCTCGCGTTCGATCCGAAGCGCCAGCAGCTTCTCGCTGGCAGCGTGCGAGAAGGCAAGATCTACCTCGTCGGCAAGAACGGCCAATTGCAGGATTTCATCACGCCGAATGCCGAAAATGGCTTGTGGAGCGTATACGCGATGGCGGCCGACCCGGCCAACGATGCGCTCTATGTCGCCAGCACGGCATCGGTCTATTTCAAGAATTTCTCGAAGGAAGATTTCGGCAAGGCCGGCGTCTTCAAGTTCAGTCTGTCCAGCGGCAAGCTGCTGGAAAAATATCTGCTGGCGCCGGACAGCGAGCCGCGCACTTTGTCGAGCATTGCTGTCGGCAGCAGCGGCGTCTTCGCCGTTGATGGCGTGCGCAACGTGATTTACCGCCTCGACGGAAAGCAGCTCAAGCCGATCGTCTCGAATCCGAAGCTGACCAGCCTGCGCGGTATCGCACTCAGCGGTGACGGCAAGACACTCTATTTCGCCGACTACGAACAGGGCGTATTAGGCGTCGATCTCGTGGCCGGCAAGGGCTTCGACCTCAACTACAATCCGGCCCTGCTCGTGCTGGGTGGGATCGATGGACTTTACTGGTACGACGGCGCGCTGGTAGTGATCGAAAACGGCATGTCACCGCATCGCGTGATGCGATTGAAGCTCGATCCGACCGGGCACAAGGTAACGAATGCGATGCCGCTGGATGTCGCCAATCCGGCTTTCAGCCTGCCCACTTACGGCGCGATCGACGGTGATGGCCTGTATTTTGTCGCCAACAGCCAGAAGAATGCTTACGGCAGTTATGGCACGCCAAACGACAATGCCAAGCTCGAGCCCGTAAAGATATTCCGCAGCGATTTGCGCTTTGCATGGAAGGAAGGCGGCGTCGCAGCGCCCGGTACGATGTCGCAGCCACCGGCTGTTGAGGCCAAGCCGCAGGGCCAGTTCGGTAATGTCGATGCAGGCGCGCAGTCGGCTCCTGCACACTGACGCCGTCAGTCGGCGCGCGCCTGCACGCGCAGGCGCGCAAAGTCACAACCAGCCGGCGCGCTTGAGCACCCAGTACAGCACGCAACAAATTCCGGCGGTGACACCGATCATCGCTGGATAAGCCCATGGCTGATCGAGCTCGGGCATGTGGTGGAAATTCATCCCGTACCAGCTCGCGAGCAAGGTCGGCGCCGCCAGCAGCGCGGCCCAGCCAGCGAGACGCTTGACGA
>JBBRZD010000202.1:0-6038 GCA_038237055.1 Lysobacterales bacterium
CCGCCCGATCCGGACATTTATCTGCACCGCATCGGTCGCACCGGCCGCGCTGGACGCACGGGGTTGGCCCTGAATCTGGTCACGCCACGCGAGATGCCGCGCGCCCTCGCGCTGGAGAAACAGCAAGGCACGGCGCTGCGCTGGGTGCAGCCGAAGGTCGTCGCGGGGAAATCGGAGGACGCGTTGCAGGCGGCAATGGTCACCCTGCGCATCGATTCGGGTCGTGCGGAAAAAATGCGGCCCGGCGACATACTCGGCGCACTCACCGGCGAAGCGGGACTGCCGGCCGACGCCGTCGGCAAGATCGATGTGTTCGCCACGCGCTCGTATGTCGCGATCCGCCGTGCCGAAGCAGGCAAGGCGCTCACGCGTCTGCGCGAGGGCAAGATCAAGGGGCGCAACGTGCGCGTCGCGCGTATCTGATGGTGGACGACCCGGCGCATCCAGCGGGCGCATCCGCTATCGAAGCGGATGCGGATGCCGACGTCATCGCGTCAACGCGTCGCTGGATCGAGGGCGCGGTGATCGGGCTGAACCTGTGCCCGTTCGCGCGCGCGCCGTTCGCGCAGGAGCGTATCCGCTTTCGCGTGAGCCATGCCTCCGATACGACAACCCTGCTGGCCGATCTGCGCGATGAACTGCTCGCGTTGCAAGCGTCCGATCCTACGGCTTGCGAGACGACGTTACTGATTCATCCGGCCGTCCTCGGCGATTTCCTCGACTTCAACGATTTTCTCGACGACGCCGACGCGCTGCTGGAAGAACTCGAACTGGACGGCGAAATCCAGGTCGCCAGCTTCCACCCCGACTATCAGTTCGCCGATGCGCAACCCGACGCGATCGAGAACTTCACGAATCGTTCGCCCTACCCGACCCTGCATCTGTTGCGTGAATCGAGCATCGACCAGGCCGTCGCGTCGGGCGTGGACACCGATGCGATCTACCGGCGCAATATCGAAACGCTGCGCGACCTTGGACCTGAGGGATGGCAATCTCTGTGGCGCGGCGAAGTTTCCATCTGAACCCGGCAGACAATGCGACGTTGTGCATTGACGTTCTCGCAAAAGTGATTAGGATTTGCCGTACGGGGCGACCTGCGCAAGCAGCGCCCTCCCATTCCACCGACACGAGGAGTACCCCATGAAGGGCATGGACCAGAAGAAGAGCGACAAGAAGAAACCGGAAAAGACCCTGAAGGAAAAACGCACCGAGAAGGACGCGAAGAAGGCCGCCAAGGGTCGTTGAACGGGAGTGTCAAACCTGCGGGCGTTACGCTCGGGGTGTTTCAATATCCGGTCGCGCCCGACACCGCTGCACACAGGGCTGTTGGGCGCGGCATGAAACGACAAGAGAACGCGAGCGCGCCACTGCAGTGCCCGTCACACCCGATGTTCAGTGCACTGCCGCTGCATTCGCCGAAGCCGACGCGCTACGAGGACGCCAAAAATCGCGCTGGATGATCGCTACCAGCGCAGCCGTATAGCGCTGCGCGTCGGCTGCCGACAGGTGCGACCACTCCGGTTGCTCAAGTCCCTGAAGTTCCGGGTAATCCTCAAAATGGATGCCCGCAACACCCGTGCGATTGAGCAGCGCGTCCCAGGTGGTCACACGCGGAAATACGTGGTTCTCGAAATCCAGAAACGGCCCTGTGCTGGGCGGGCGCACAAACAGCATCTGCACGCCGCGCGCGCGCAGCTTGGCCACGGCATCGACCGCACGCTGCAGCTGCTGATCGATCAACTTCTGCACCTTTTCTGGCGTATCCATGGTCGGCGGCGGCGGCCCATACAGAGTTTCCAGCCAGATGCCGCGCGCCAACTCGCGATACGCCGGATCGGTTTCCAGTTTGCTCCAGATATGGGTGTTGCGATCGGCATCCGATACGCGCAATTCGCGCACGGTGGTCTTCCGGCTCATGCCTGGGCGCAGCGGCCAGTCCTGCCGGCGAATCACGGCCGCCAGCCCGAAATCGGATCCATCGAACGCAAAGTACGGTTCCAGCAGATGCATCGACAACCAGTTGCCACTGCGCTGCGACGGACTTTGCTTGTGATAGAACGGCACCACTTCGCCACGGTAAGCGAAGCCGCTGAAGAACAATTGCGGCGCCACGCCGATCAGCAGGTGGCCGGTGAAGTTCGGATCAGCCGCCAGGTCCTCCAGCAAAGGCACCGATGAGGTGCCTTCGATAGCCAGCTGGATGGGACGCTCGCCAGTCAGTTGTTCCCACACCGGCAACTGCACGTCGAACAACACGCGTGAGGAGCCGATCAGTACGGTCTTGCCGCCCTCGCCTTCATCGATGCGCCGGCGTTGCATGGCCCATTCGCCATTGCTGTTGCGGTAGGTCGGCAAGGCACCGAAGTCGCGCCAATGCCATTCCCACGCAGCGAGCAGCGCAGCCGCCAGCAGCAATGTGCCGATCCAGATCGCGCCCCACGGCTGCTGCGGAATATCACGCACCGGCACCGGTTGCGCCACGCCAGGACGATCAGATGCGGTCAGACGCACGCGCGCATCCACCGCTTGCAATGATTCAGAACTGGAAATAGATGAAGGCATTGCCCGTCCCCTGTGCGATCACGATCAAGAACAGCATCACCGCCCACGTCACTGACAGCACTGGCGCAGGCACTCGCGCAAGCGCCGATTCCAGCGTGCGTTCTCGCATCAACCAATGTGCGACGACGATGCCCGTGACGATGGCGAGCACCGGCACCAGATGCTCAGTCGGCAGGATCGGCTTCGCGTCCGCGTTGAATCCGGCCATGCCGTTCAATACGCGCCAGGCGCCGCCGAAGGTCTTCGATCGAAAGAACACCCACGTCACATTGATCAGCATGTAGGTCAGCAAGCCGAGACCGAACAACGCGAACGGCCCGGGGCGATAGCCGGCGAAACGCCCGCGCAGCACGCGCTCGGCAGACAGGTAAATGCCGTGCAGGCCGCCCCAGACCACGAAGGTCCAGCTCGCGCCGTGCCACAGACCGCCGAGCAGCATCGTTCCCATCAGCGCAAGGTACGTACGCGCGCTGCCATGACGATTGCCGCCGAGTGGAATGTAGAGATAGTCGCGCAGCCACGCGGACAGCGTGATGTGCCAGCGTCGCCAGAAATCGGAGAAGCCGATCGCCGCGTACGGAAACCGGAAGTTGTCCGGCATCGCGAAGCCCAGACACATCGCCGCGCCAATCGCAGTGGTCGAGTAACCCGCAAAATCGCAGAAGATCTGTCCACTGAAAGCAAGCGTGCCGGCCCACGCGTCGAGCATGCCAGGACTCTTGTCGCCGTCGTAGACCATCTCGGCTGCGCGCGCGAGGAAGCTGTCGGCGAGTACGATTTTCTGGAACAGGCCCAGCGTCATCAGCACGAGACCGAAGCGCAACTGGTCTGCTGTCGCGCGGCGTGGCGTCTCGAACTGGGGCACCAGTTCGGTCGGCCGCATGATTGGCCCGGCGACCAGATGCGGAAAGAAGGTAACGAACAATGCGTAGTCGAGGAAATTTTTCGCGGGCAGCGCGCGCCGCAGATAGACATCCAGCGTGTAGGCCATCGTCGCGAAAGTGTAGAACGAGATGCCGACCGGCAGCACGATGTCCGAGGACGGCGGCTGATAGTCGATGCCGAGCGCGGCCATCAGCGCCTGGAAGTTGTCGAGCAGGAAATGGCCGTACTTGAAATAGCCGAGCATGCCGAGGTTCGCGACCACCGACAGCAGCATCCACGCGTGCCGGCGACGTTGACCTTCCGACCTCACCAGTTGCTGCGCCGCGTACCAGTCGACCACGGTCGAGATCCACAGCAGGATCACGAACGGCGGATTCCACGCCGCATAAAACAGGTAGCTGGCAATGAGCAGGTTGGTCTTGCGCAGCTTCCACGGCAACGGCAACGCGTGCAGCGCGAGGACGCAAGCGAAGAAGACGATGAACGTCAGCGAGTTGAAGACCACGGCGCTCCCCTGGCACGAACTGGCGCAACCGCGCCGCATGGCACGAAACGATTATCGATACACCATTAACGGGAAATGGCGACAGCGGCGGCCACGGACCCGGTATTTCCCCGGGCGCATCATGCGCTCATTGCGGTGAAATGGCATGGCATGGCGAGACAAAGCAAGAGTCCCGCTTCAGGCGATCACGCAACTCAGTCGGAAGCCGGCCGACTGAAGACTGCGAACATGCCCACATACGGCTTGACCGCCATTCCCGGAGCGCCGAAAAAGCCCTCACCTTCGGTATAAATCTGCGACAGGGTTCCGTCGAGGTAGAGCGCATCGCGACAACCCAGTTCATCGCGGAACAGACGCGCGAACGCGTGGAAGGTGACCGGTGCTTCGCTGACCGCGAACACCACCTGCTGGGGTGTCTTTGCGCATACGCCGCTGCGCCACTTCAGGCTGTCCGATTGCGCATCGAAGTTCGGATTGATTTCACCGTCGACCACCAACATCGGGCCCGACTGCGTTGCAATGCGCGCGTCGATGCGACGGTCGCGCCAATGTTGCGTCGTCACAACTCCGGCACGGCCTGATTGATCGACGAAGAAGACTCCATTCGGTTGCATCGAGAAGTTGCCCGAGCGAGCCGCGCCCTGCGCAGTGTTCAGGGGCCGCAGCGCCTTTCCGTCCTCGATGTACAAACCGAGTGGGCGGAATTGTCGGTCGTAGATCCCGGCATTCGTCGCAAACACCACTGAACGACCCTGCGCGCTGGCCCAATGGCGCAACCCGTCGATACTTGCGAACGGCTGATCGTCCGGATCGCGCCAACGCAGCTCAAGGGTTTCGCGCTCGAGATCGAGATTAACGATACGGAACGCCGCGTCGCCAACTTTCGCAGAGCGGCTTTCGACTGCCGTTGCCAGTCGTGAAGCGGCAATGCCAAATGCAGCGAGGAGGGAAATAGACAAGGATGCACGGGCTTTCATGATTCGATTGTCGCGCAAAACGTGTGTATCCAGATATCGAAACTCGCCGGAAAGGCGCGCCACGTTTAATCGGCCAAATCCCTTCATGAACACAAATCAGGTCGCCATGGACATCGATCCCCTCCAGCTCAACGACGACGCACGATCGTCCACGCAAACCTCGAACGATCGGCTCAATACGATGGTCGCCATCACCGTCGCTGTGCTCGCCACGTTCATGGGCATCTGCAAGGTAAAGGACGACAACATCGTGCAGGCGATGCAGCAGGCGCAGGTCGACAAAGTCGATCAATGGGCGTTCTACCAGGCACGCAATCTGCGTGAGGAATTCGCACAAGCGACCGTAGACACACTCAAGCTCAATTCCACGGTGCCAGGCGTCGACGCCACGGCAGCAAGCACCGCCGTTGCCCGCTATGCCGACCTGGCACAACGCGAATCAAGCAAGAAGGAAGAAGCAAAGCACTTGGCGGAAGAGGCGCAAAAGACCTACGACGCCTTGAACCGCCACGACGACCAATTCGATCTCTCCGATGCCGCGCTGAGCATTGCGATCGCCCTGCTCGCGGTGACGGCACTCACGCGAAAGCGCTGGCTTTACGGCATCGCGCTGGTCCCAACAGTGTTCGGCATCATCATGGGACTGGCCGGGCTGCTCGGCTGGGATCTGCACCCGGATATGCTCACCAACTTGCTCGGCTGACCAGCGTGCGCGCGTTGAGTTCGCGCTAAACTTGCCCGCCTTCCCGCTTGCGAGTCGCTCCATGCCTTCATTCGATGTCGTTTCAGAAGTCGACAAGCACGAGTTGACCAATGCTGTCGACCAGGCCAACCGCGAACTGTCGACGCGTTTCGATTTCAAGGGCTCCGATGCCCGCTTCGAGCTCGCCGGATCGGTGATCACGCAATACGCCACCAGCACATTCCAGCTGAAGCAGATGTTCGAGATATTGCGCATTCGGCTCGCCACGCGAGGCATCGATACCCGCTGCCTCGACGTCGCGGAGCCCGAGACCAATGTGGCCGCAGCGCGTCAGGCCATTACGGTGAAGCAAGGCATCGAGCAAGCCCTTGCAAAGAAGATCGTCGCGGCGATCAAGGCGGAAAAA
>JBBRZD010000203.1:0-6036 GCA_038237055.1 Lysobacterales bacterium
ATTCGCACAACCCATCCGCGTGAATTCGATGCTGTCGGGATTGCCGATCAAGGCGGGCAACACCGCGTTGTCGTTGCCCCGTATCGGACGCGCGACCGCCTGACGCAGATCGCGTTCGAGTGTGGACACGCTGCGCGTGATCGCCGCGAAGCGATCCTGTTGCACAGCGAGCGCGCCGCGCGTTCGCGCGATGGCGGCAAGGCCACCGTAGGCTGCAGCCGCGAGCGCAGCGAACACAACGAGCGCGACGAGCAGTTCAATCAAGGTGAAGCCGCGCACATTCTTCATGGCAACAACGGCGACAACGCCGTACCGGCAAAACCGCTCAGCGTCGCCGACGGCTCGTGCGACTCGCCGAGGAAGATGCTGATCTCGATGCGGCGAATCTCGTTGTTCTGAGTCGGCTGGACATCCCGCGTCCAGCGCCAGTCGCGGCTGGCGAGCTGCATGCGGCCATCGCTGCGGCCGGTCGGCGGAAACGCTGTCGTCAATCGCGTTTCGGTCAGCACATTCGCCGCCACCCAGCCGGCTAGCGTGCGCTCGCGCAGTGCGTCGAAACTTTGCACCTGCACGCTTGCCGCACGCGTGAGCGCAAGCAGGGCGATCGCGACGACGGCGAGGGCGATCAGCACTTCGATCAAGGTGAAGCCGGCGCAAGACGGCGATTCGATCCTCTTAGTCACTTTGGCATCTCGATACGTTCGGCTTTCAACGTTCCATCGTCGCTGCCGTCGATGCGATAACGCACCGAGGCATCGCCCAAGCCGAGAACAAGATCGAACGGCGTCAATTCGCCAGAGGAGAAGCAGACCAGCTGCGGTGATTCGTGCCCCGGCGCAGTCAGTTCAAGCGGCCGACCCACGCGCGTCAATTCGACGTGCATGCCATCGGGCCAGCTGCGCGCGCGCAGTTCGCCGTCCTTGCCGAAGGTACGCCATTCATCGCGGTCGAGTCGGCTGAATGCGTAACCATTCGTGGCGACACTTACACCGATCTCACGACCGCTGAGCTCCGCCTGATTGCAGGCGTGCCCAAGCAGCGCCTGGAAGCGTTCGGACGCGTTCGAAAGTTCGCGTTCGCTGGTGCCGCCAATCGCGATGACCAAGGCCGCGGCGAGAACGCCGATGATCACGATCACGACGAGGAGTTCGATCAGGGTAAAGCCGCTGCAGAGCCGGGAATGGGGAATGGGGAATCGGGAATTGGCAGGACCGCAGTGCGGCTTCTTGCCAACTCCCGATTCCCGATTGACTCGCCGCGCTCGCGGCTCGCCCTTCGGGCCAGCTGCGCTGTTCGCTTCGACCTTCGGTCTCCGCAGTCCGACTCCCAGTTCAGGGCTCCCAGTTGCCGACATCCGCTGCCTCACCGTCGCCGCCGGGCTTGCCGTCTGCGCCATAGCTGTAGACATCGATCTCGCCGTGCTGGCCGGGGTGCTGATACAGATAAGGTTTGTTCCACGGATCCTTCGCTATGCGATCGAGATACGGGCCTTTCCAGTTCGGCGCATCCGGCTGGCTGGCCGCCTTGGTGACCAACGCGTCGAGACCCTGTTCGCTGCTCGGGTAGGCAAAATTGTCGAGCTTGTACAGGCTGAGCGCAGTGACGATGCCCTGGATGTCCTGCTTCGCACGCGTTACGCGCGCTTCGCCGGGGCGCTCCATCACGCGCGGCACCACGATCGCGGCGAGGATGCCCAGGATCACGACGACGACGAGTATTTCGATCAGAGTGAAGCCGCGCGCGAGCTGAGAATGTGGAACAGGGAATCGGGAATCGGGAGCGAGGCGCATGGCGGGCTTGTGCGGAAGCGGGATCGACCCGGATCATAGCAGCCATGTCCACTTCCCATTCCGACCACCTGGCTGCGCGCGATCTCGCCGTGGTCTGGCATCCGTGCACGCAAATGCACGACCACGAAACGCTGCCGATGCTGCCGATCGCGAGCGCCGAAGGCGCGTGGCTGACCGGCCACGATGGCCGCCGCTATCTTGATGCAGTCAGTTCCTGGTGGACCTGCCTGCTCGGCCATCGCCATCCGCGCATCGTCACGGCCCTGAAGGACCAGCTCGACCGCCTTGATCACGTGATGCTTGGCGGTTTCACGCATGAGCCCGCGATCGAACTGGCCGAGGAACTCGTGCGCATTGCGCCGGCCGGGCTTGAGCGCGTGTTTTATGCCGACAACGGATCGAGCGCAGTCGAAGTCGCGCTCAAGCTGAGTTTTCACTATTGGCGCAACCTCGGTCGCCGCGAGCGCACGCGCTTCGTCGCGCTGACCGGCGGCTACCATGGTGAAACACTGGGCGCGCTGTCCGTCACCGATGTCGCCTTGTATCGCGAAACTTATGCGCCGCTGTTGCTGGCGCCGATCTTCGCGCCGTCGCCGGATGCGTACGACCGCGAACCCGGCGAAAGCGCTGCAGCCTGTGCGCAACGCAAGCTGCTCGACCTGCGTGCGATCCTCGAACGCCATGCCCACGAAGTCTGCGCGATCATCATTGAACCGCTGGTGCAATGCGCCGGCGGCATGCGCATGCACGACGCGAGCTATCTCAGCGGCGTGCGCGCGCTGTGCGACGAATTCGACATCCACCTGATCGCCGACGAAATCGCGGTCGGTTTCGGCCGCACCGGTACGTTGTTCGCATGCGAACAGGGAAATATCGCGCCGGATTTTCTGTGTCTGTCGAAAGGGCTCACCGGCGGAACATTGCCATTGTCCGCCGTGCTCACGACGCAACAGATCTATGCAGCTTTCTATGCGGAATACTCGGCCGGCAAGGCTTTCCTGCATTCGCACAGCTACACCGGCAATCCGCTCGCATGCCGCGCTGCGCTCGCGACGCTGTCGGTGCTGCGCGACGAACCGGTGCTCGAACGCAATCGCCTGCTCTCCGCGCATCTCGCAAAGAGGCTCGCGCGGCTCGCCGATCATCCGCACGTCGCCGACGTGCGCCAGACCGGCATGATCGCGGCGATCGAGCTGGTCCGCGACAAGGCGACACGTGCGCCCTTCCCCGCTGCCGAACGCCGCGGCTTGCGCGTGTATCGACATGGACTCGAACGTGGCACCGTGCTGCGCCCGCTCGGTAACGTCGTCTACTTCATGCCGCCGTATTGCATTACGCCGGAGGAAATCGATTTCATGGTCGATGTGGCGATCGAGGGGATTGCCGCAGCGACAACGTGAAATCGATCCGCGCACGCGAGCACAGTTGCTGACCGGAATGATGGGTTGCGGGGACATTGCGCTCCCGCGACTCGGGGCGACTTTTCTGGCCGAAGGATTCCGGCGACAGACGCCGTCAGCGTCTATAGACATCATACGACAGCTGCTGAATAGCCGTCCATCGTCGCTGCGGTTTTTCGTGACGCGCCTGCTAAGGTTTGCACACTGGGAAACCCTGCGCTTTTGAACCTGATGGAGGTGCCGTTTGAACCCGCCCGATGAACCCGTGCAGCAGCCACATGAGCAAGGAAAAACAATCCACGGAACATGGAACGGTACGATCCAGTTTGGCGAGGTGCCGATTCCCATCGTGCTGCGTTTTGAAAACAGCGATTCACAGCTGACGGCGACTTCCGACTTTCCGCAACAGCAACGTGCCGGCATTGCCGTGCGTGAGTTGTCTTTCGAGCAGGGCATGCTTAGATTCACTACCCGTTCGCTCGGCGACTACGTCGGCGAGCTATCCAGCGATGGATCGAGCATCGTGGGCGCATTCTCGCAAGAGCAGAAACGCTATTCATTGATCCTGCGCGCGGGTGAACTCGAGCAGATCGCGCTGGTGCGACCGCAAACCCCGCAGGCTCCTTTCAGCTACACCATCAACTACGTGCACGTCGACAACGTCGCCGCCGGTTGTACGCTTGCCGGTACGCTGACGATCCCGATCGATCGCATGCCGCGCGCCGTCGCGCTGTTGATCACCGGCTCGGGTGCGATGGACCGCGACGAAACGGTGTTCGGGCACAAGCCGTTCTGGATACTCGCCGACCATCTGAGTCGGAACGGGTACGCGGTGCTGCGACTGGACAACCGCGGCGTCGGCGAATCAACCGGTGACCGCTCGGCCATCACGCTCGCCGATGAGGCCGACGACATCGAAGCGGCGTTGGAATATCTGCAGCATCGTCACGATTTGCAAGGCATGCCGATCGGGCTCATCGGTCACAGCATGGGCGCGCTGACCGGCATGACTCTCGCGGCGCGACGAACGGATATCGCCTTCCTGGTCTCGATGGCAGGCCCGGCATTCCCACTCGCCGAGGTGTTTGCGGAACGCGAGTGCCAGGCGCTGGAGAAATCGTGCAAGGGCGAGGAGGCCATCGCCGCACATCACCAATTCACGCTCGCGCTGTACGAACGATTGCGCGATCGGCACGCCACCGAATCCATTGACGCGGCGGAAGTCGCCACACTTGCCGCGCGCTTCGGTGCCACAGAGACGGCGTTTGCAAAAGACAGCGGGGAATGGATCGCCCGATTCAATCAGCCATGGTTCCGCTCGGCGGTTCGTGCCGATCCTGCCACGTATCTTGACCAAGTCGCCGCGCCGTTTCTGGCGATCAATGGCGACGTCGACGCGCAAGTTCCGGCGAGATCAAACCTCGCGGCGATGAAAGAGCGGCTTGCGGCCGCGGAGCATGCGGATTTCGAGACGATTGAACTTCCTGGCCTCAATCACTTGTTCCAGACCTGCTCGACCGGCGCGGTCTACCTGTATCCGGTGATCGAGGAGACCTTTGCGCCAGCGGCACTCGATATCATCCGCGCATGGCTGGACGCACGTTTCCCATTGAGGCCATCGTGACCCCGCTGATCAGCTATGGCGAAAACTACCGATCGCGCGCGCAACGCAGTAATGTCGCCAGTCGGCATCCATATTGGGCGTGCCATCCCTTTGCAATTTCCGGCGCCGCCAAGACTGCCATGCGAATTCCCCGCATCTACGTGCCACAACCGCTGCGACCAGGTCATGAAATTGATCTGCCGGCACAGGCGGGCGAACACATAGCGCGTGTGTTGCGCCTTGAACGCGGCCATGCACTGCGCCTCTTCAACGGTGACGGTAGCGAATATGCCGGTGAGATCACCGCAGTGGCGAAGCGATTGGTGAGCGCACGCGTGCTTGAATCAACCGGCATCGCCGATCGCGAAAGTCCGTTGCGCATCACGCTGGGTCAAGGCATTGCGCGTGGCGACAAAATGGACTGGATCCTGCAGAAGGCGACCGAGCTTGGCGTTGCGCGCTTCGTGCCGCTGATCACCGACCGCACCGAGGTGAAGCTGGATTCGCAGCGCGCCGAGCGACGCCTTGCGCACTGGGGTGCAGTGATTGCATCGGCGTGCGAGCAATGCGGCCGCAACCGCTTGCCCGAAATTTGCGAACCTGTGCGCCTGGCGGATTGGGTCGCGGGGCTCGATGAGAGCAACGGTCTGCGCCTGTCGCTCGATCCGCAAGGCGATCTTGCAGCACGTGAGCTGCAGACAAGCGGATCAGTGACCTTGGCTGTGGGACCCGAAGGAGGTCTCTCGCATCAGGATCTGGCCATCCTCGCCCAGACGGGCTTTCAAGGCCTCAGGCTCGGGCCGCGCATCCTGCGCACCGAAACCGCCGGACTCGCTGCGTTGGCGGCGCTGCAGGCGATTCACGGGGATATGTAGCCTGATCACGCAGCCCTTGTATCGCTCGGGCGAAAGCCGGAATCCAGCGTACCGTCACTCTCCAACGACACGCGAACCCATCGTGACTATCCAAAGTCGAGCTATGTCGCTCTCGGGTCTGGCCGGAACAGTTATTTAGTCCACAGCCTGCCGCCGCGGCGTTCGCTGGCCGCCGTCGTTACCAGGAAACGGCCCGCAGTTCAGGTGCCGCCGAATCAAGCCGACAACCGTGCGAATGAATCGTCCACGCCCCGCGCGCGCGAAGCGCGATCAACCGCATGACTGCCTCTCTTTTGGCACAGCAGAGGCAGACCACGAACAATGCTTGTTGTTTATTATTATACGTTTTTATAGTATCCGCCTGGTAA
>JBBRZD010000204.1:0-6031 GCA_038237055.1 Lysobacterales bacterium
CTGGGCCTGGTCGTCGCGAGCTTCGTGCCGATGACGCAGATGAAGACAGACATGTTCGGAGGCGGGGCCTCGCGCCATCTGCAACTGTTCTACCAACTCAATGCAAATTATCGTCTGCAGGATCTGAAGCCTGAAGTGATGAAGGTTGAAAAATACCTCGACGACAACCGCACGCGCTTCGAAATCAAATCGGTCTACACCTGGTATTCCGAGCAGGGACAAGCGATGACACGCATTCTGCTGACGGACCCCAAGTCCGGCATCGTTGAATGGTTCGCGCAGAAGATCGGCTATGGCAGCAATCGCACGGCCGACAGCATCAAGGAGGACATCCGCAAAGACCTGCCACACCTCGCGACGGGCCAGGTTGGTTTTGACGGCAATCGAGACGGTGGCATGGGCGGCGGTATCGACATTTCGATCATCGGCGACTCGATGGACCAGTTGCGCGATCTTGCTCCGAATGTGCTGACCGTGCTGTCGCGCTTGCAGAGCCTGCGCGACGTGCGAACTGAGAAAGGCAACGGCGATCGCGAGGTTACCGCTCGGGTCGATCGCATTCGCGCCAAGGAGTACGGCTTCGATGCGCAAACCGTAGCGAACTACATCCAGATCGCCTTGCGTGGCATGCCGCTCAAGGACTTCCATATGGACGATCGCCAGTTGCCCGTGTGGCTGCGCTTCCAGGGAGCCGACACCCAGAGCCTCGCCGGCATGTCCGACTACAAGCTGCGCGCACCCAATGGCACTCAGATACCGCTGCTGTCGATGTTGCACACCGATTCGCAAGAGACTGCATCGGCGATCCAGCGTGTCGATCGCCTCACGGCACTCAAGATCACGGCGAACCTCGCCGACAAGATGACCATGCAGGATGCGCGCAAGGAGATCACCAACGCGATGAATGCAGTCGCATTGCCGCCGGGCTATCGTTGGAGCTTCGGCGAAGGCTTCGATCGTGACGATGAAGCAGCGGGACAGATGGGCTGGAATACGCTGATTGCGCTCGCGCTCGTCTACATCGTGATGTGCGCGATGTTCGAATCGATGATCTACCCAACCGCGATTCTGACGACGTTCGTTTTTTCGGTGTTCGGGGTGTTCTGGTTGTTCTGGTTGACCGGAACCACGTTCTCGATCATGGCTGCGATCGGGATTTTGATCCTGATGGGCGTGGTCGTGAACAACGGCATCGTGATGATCGTCCACATCAACCAATTGCGACAGGTGGGTCACCTGCGCAACGAAGCGCTCGTGCTCGGCGCGAAGGAACGCCTGCGTCCGGTGCTGATGACGATGGCGACCGCAATCCTCGGCATGCTGCCACTTGCACTTGGTGGCGCGGAAGCATGGAGTAATGGTCCGCCATATTTCCCGATGGCCAGGGCGATTGCCGGAGGACTGACGTTCTCGACAATTGTCACCCTGTTGGCCCTGCCATGTATCTACTCGTTGCTCGACGACAGTCGATTGTGGATGCGCCGCGTCCTCTCCAATGGACGTTCAGGACTGGCGCGCAGCGCCGCACATCCGATCGTGGGATCCACGCCTGTCTGAATCAGGCGATGATGGGAATGCCTCGCCGCCATCACGTTCTCAGTCACATTGTGCCAGCGTTGCGTGCAGATAACGCTCAGCGCCCCAGCAGTATTCCCAGCATGCGCCGAAAGGTCTTGCCATAGGGCGGGTTCAACAGGCCGACCATGTTCATTCGCGCTTGGTGGAATACCGGTTTCATGCGCGAGAACGTGCGGAAACCGCCCTCCCCGTGATACGCGCCCATGCCCGATGCGCCAACACCGCCGAACGGCAGGTCGTGCTGAGCGATGTGCAGGATCGTGTCGTTGACACTCACGCCGCCTGCTTGCGTATTCGTCAGGACTTTTTCGATCGTTGCGCGATCCTCGTCGAACAAGTACAAGGCCAGCGGATGCGCGTGCGCCGAAATGTAGGCAATGGCGTCGTCCAGCGTGTCGTACGGCACCAGCGGCAGCAAAGGACCGAAGATTTCCTGTTGCATGACGTCCATGTCATCGCTGACATCGGTGAGCAGCGTCGGTGGAAATACCCGTGTTTCGCCGCTTCCTGGAACATCCGCGAGCGGGTGAGCAGCAGCGCCGGCGGCGACTGCGCCATCGCGCAGTTTTGCGAGCCGTGAATAATGCCGATCCGAAGCGATGCTGGCGTACTGCCCGTTTGCAGCGAGTTGCGGATACAAACGTGTCGTGGCCGCCCGTGCCGCTTCGACGAATGCAGCCACCTGGGTGCGCGGCAGCAGCAGGTAATCAGGGGCGATGCATGTCTGCCCGGCATTGAGCAACTTGCCAAGCACGATGCGCTCGACCGCGTGTTCGAAACGCGCCTGCGGGCCGATGATGGTCGGCGACTTGCCACCAAGCTCCAGCGTCACCGGGGTCAGGTTCGCCGCGGCGGCACGCATGACCTCGCGTCCGACCGCCGTCGAACCGGTGAAGAGCAGGTGATCGAACGGCAGACTGGAGAATTCCCGTGCGACATCCGCATCACCGTTGACCACGGCGACTTCATCCGGCGCGAAAGCCTTTGCGACAAGTTCGGCAAACAACGCCGAAAAACGCGGCGTCAATTCGCTCATCTTCACCAGCACGCGATTGCCCGCGGCAAGCGCGTCCGTCATCGGCCCGATCGCCAGGTACAGCGGGTAGTTCCACGGCACGATGATGCCGACAACGCCAAGCGGTTGCGGCAGCAATTGCGTGCGCGCAGGCAAAAACCAGAACCCTGCCCAGCGCCGGCGTGAACGCATCCAGCGCCGCCCATGCTTGAGCGCATGCTGGATCCCGGATCGGCTCGGGAAAATTTCGAGCAGATCGGTTTCCTCAGCGGGACGACGTCCGAAATCTGCTGCAATAGCGGCAATGATGGCGTCGCGATGATCACGCATCAGTGCATCGAGGGAGCGCAGGCGACGCGCGCGCGTTGGCCATTCCGGAAAAGGCTCGCGCGCCTGTGCATCGCGCATGTGCATGAACGTTTCCTGCAAGGAGATATCTTTAGTCATTACGGTAGCGTTTCCAACACGCCGGCAAGCGCGCGTTCCAGGCGCCGGTCGAGTTCGTCCGATCGCGCCTGCAAGGAAATCCAGCGCGTCAAAAGATCGGCAAGTTCCTGTTCGATCGGCATTGCAGCCGCCGAGCTGCGCAGGCGCGCGGACAGACGTTCGACCTGCAGCGCACGTCGCCGCTCCAGATCCTCGGCCGGCGATTCGATACCCGCAAGCACTTCGATTGCGATCAACACGTCGTGGAAGGTTTCGACATCATCGTCTGTGGGTTCTTCGACAGCGCGAGCAGCAGCTTCAAAGCGCGCCGACAACTCTGCTGCAGCGATGTCACCTTGTGCTGCTGCAGCCCATTCGACATGCAATTGCGCGGCACGAGCGGGAGACTGTTCGACAGCGCGACAGAGCCTGTAGCGCTCGCGCCAGATGTCATATTGGGCATGTCGACGCTCGCGCTCGCGGCGTGTGGCAGTATCCTGCAGCTTCGTCTGCGCGTCGCTGAATCGGCGGGAAAGCGTCTCATCGCGCACGCGTAACGCGCTCCACTCCGACTGCACACGCGCAACGGCACCGCGGTCCGGTGGCGTTTCCAAAAGCGCGAACCCCTCCATTTCCGCACACGTGGATTCGGCCTGCGCGCGCTCGTCAGCGTCTCGCGCGGTACGTTCGTTGCGTTCGCTGTCGAGCTTTGCGAATACGGCATCGATAGCCGCACGAAACGTATTCCACTGCGCTTGATCCTTTGCACGGCGACCATTGCCCGCGCCTTGCCAGCGCTGCTGCAACTCACGCGCGGCGGCAACCGCACCACGTTGCACCGTGCCCTGGCTGAGTGCTTCGGCCTGCGCGATCAACGCGGATTTCGCGCGCTCGACATCCTCATCGCGACGTGTGATGCGTGCGTCCAGACCGGTAAGAGCGTCCTTCAATTGTTGCGCCAGGATCTTTCGATCACGGGGTTCGACGCTGTCGAGTCCACGTAAAGCCTCGACCATTTCACGCCGTAGCGTAACGATCATGGCCCAGTCGTTGTTGTCTTCGCCGAGGTCGCCGGCACGGCCGAGCAGGGCAGTTACCAACTGCGCGTGCGATTGACGCAGTTCCTGGCGCTTCCTGAAATACGCCTGCGTTGGCGCGAGCGCCGCGCGGCACGCCGCGTGAAATTGCCGGGCGAGGGCCCCGGGCTTGGCCGCACCGCGCCCTTCGATCGTATCGAGCCGCGTCCATTCGAGCTGTGCGTCGCGCACGCGGGTGGCGACTGCATCAGGGTGAATACCCGCCGTCGCAAGTGCTTCGATTTCTTCGCACAGCTGCCGCCGACGATGATTGTCGGCCCAGTGCTGCCAGCGGCTGAGTTCTGCGTAGCGCGCTTCGATTGCGGCGGCTTGCTGTGCCACGGCTGGAGGCAAGGACACGTCGATGCTTCGGCGCAGGTCATCGACACGTGTTTTTGCTGCGTGCGCCTGCGCGCTTGCACCCGAATCGAGCGCCACATCAATTGCAGTCAGCGCTTCCTTGAGCTCGCCCAGCAACGCTTGCTGCCGTTCCTGCCGCTGTTTCTTTTCCGCGTTCGCTTCGTCCAGCGATGCGGCAAAGCGCGCCTGCGCGATCAGCGGAGCGACCACCAAATCGACCTTGGTGTCGGTTTCAATCGCATCAACGGCAGGTTCGACTTCCGATTCGATAGCAGCCTCGATGTGCGGTGCGTCGGGCTTGGTCGTGGAGTCAGCCGTTGCCACGTCGGGCGATTCCGCCACCGCTGCAGGCTTTGCCGATAGGGGCGCCCGGCTCACCACAAGCAAGGCCTGTGCTGCGCGGAAACGTTCGCGCAGCCCATCTGTAGCCGCTGATTCCACGTCTGACCACCGTTTGGCGATGTCGGTCTCGACCTCGACATGACGCGGCTCGCGCAGCAACTGCTCGAGCTGTTCGCACAACACGCGAGCGCGCTGTTCCAGCGTCGCGCCATCGCCGCGTGCAACGCGCAGAATCTCGATGCGTTCGCGCGCGCGTCGGCTGACCTGCTTGTCGGTCTTGCGCGCGCGCTCAGCCAGGCGTGCGAGTTGACCCTCGTCACTGATGCGCTCGACCAGACCGAGGCGAATGTCCGCGTCGGTATCCTCCAACGCACGATCCAGCAGCAGTGCGGGACGCGTGACGCGCTCCAGTGCGGCTCGACGCAGCTCGGGTTCGCGCGCGCGTCGAGCGATGTGTTCGATCAACTCGCTCTCATCCTGCGCTTTCAGCAAACGCACGCGTTGGGCGAGTGGTGGCGAGGACGCGTGCGTCCCCGTCAACAGGTCGGTCCACAGGGTGCGCGCCTGGGTGCGTACCGCCGGGTCGGCATCGTCGTGCGAAATGCCTTGCGCGATACCGGGATCGGCGAGGCGTTTCATCGCGGCAAGTCGCACGCTTGCATCGGTGTCCTCGCGCGCGAGTCGGCCGAGATTGGCAACGAGGTCGCTGTCGTTGTCGTGCAGGACGCCAAGCAGACGCGTCGCGGAATCTTTGGATAACCAGCGTGGCTTGCGCAGAAAACTTGGAAATTTCATTGGCGGGTTCTTCAGAACAGATTCTTGATGATATGGAAGCCGGCGGCGTACTCGCCGATGATGGTGCCCAGGGTGACGAACATGAAGTTGAGCAGGGTGCGAGCGATGCGGTTCTTCCACCAACCGGTCCAGTGCGCCACATCATCGCGCAGCGTGTCGAAGTCGGCCACGCGTGGGCGGCGCAGCCACGCCTCGACGCCGGCACTGATCGCCGATGCCGGAATGCCGGGGCGGAACGGCTTCAACGGTGCGGCGATGAAAGCGGCGAGCACACTGAGCGGATGCGCAGCCGCAGCGATTGCACCGAGTGCGGCGAAACCGCCGGTGAACAGGGTCCACGCAAGCAAAGCGTCGGTCCCGGCGCGGACGCCGCGCGTGAAGGCGAATCCAATCGCGGACGCAATCACGAGGAACACGGCGAGCGCAAACCACTTTGGCC
>JBBRZD010000205.1:0-5986 GCA_038237055.1 Lysobacterales bacterium
GGCAATATCGACTGCTTGATCGACATGCCGAAAACACGGTAGCGTCGTCCGCATCTTCATGAGTTGACGCGTGCGTCCACGAATCCTTCTCAAACGCCTTCTGCGCTGGGGTCTGCTCTCATTCGGCGCAGGCTTCGTGCTCAGCATCGTGTGCGTACTTTGCCTGCGCTGGCTACCGCCGGTCACCTCTGCGGTGATGCTCGAACGCTGGATCACCGCGCAGTTGCACGGCGAGCGCGATTTCCACCTGCACTATCGCTGGACGGGCTGGGCCAGTACATCGGCGCAATTGCCGATCTCAATGGTTGCCGCGGAGGATCAGAAATTTCCGTTCCACCACGGCTTCGATTTCGATGCGATCCAGAGCGCGATCACCGACGCGGATGAAGGCGAACGCTTACGCGGAGCAAGCACGATCAGTCAGCAAGTCGCCAAAAACCTGTTCCTGTGGAATGGACGCAGTTTCGTGCGCAAGGGCTTCGAAGCGTATTTCACGGTCCTGATCGAAGCGATGTGGCCGAAGCGGCGCATCCTCGAGGTCTATCTCAACATCGCCCAATTCGGCGACGGCATCTACGGCGCGAGCGCAGCGAGCGCGCAGTTCTTTCGCATCACGCCGGCGCAACTCGATGCGCATCAAGCGGCGTTGCTCGCCGCGGTGCTGCCCAATCCGCTGCGTTTGCGTGTCGATCACCCTTCGGCCTATGTGCAGCGCCGAGCTGTATGGATCCAGCACCAGGCAAACCAGCTCGGCGGCGCCGATTACCTGCCGCGCTGAGATTCGCCAACTGGCATGTGCGTCACCGCTTCCAGATCGCCAAACAGACGTGGCAGGCACAGCACCGCCAGCGCAGCACCGACCGTCTGGCCGAACACGAACAACGGAACATCAACGGCGCGGATTCCGGCGAAACTGTCCGACAGTGAACGCGCCAGCGTGATGGCCGGATTTGCGAACGACGTGGACGCAGTGAACCAGTAGCCCGCTGCAATGGTGGCGGCGATCGCTGCAGCCGCACTCTCGGTGCTGCGCCGACGCGTTGCATGGATCGACAGCAGCAGCATGAAGGTCGCGACCGCCTCGCTCAGCACCTGTGCCCAGCCTGCGCGCATCGTGGTCGAAGGCAGCCACGTTGGCAGGCCGAACATCGTATGCACCAGCACGACGGCGATCAACATGCCTGCGACCTGCGCGAGCACATAGGCCAGCGCATCGCCCAATTGCAATTCCCGGCGCACCACACATGTCAACGTGACCAGTGGATTGAAATGTGCTCCCGAGATCGAAGCAAACGCGACGATCAGCGCGTACAAACCGGCCACCGTCGCCAGCGTGTTGGCGAGCAGCGCGATTGCGTCGTTGCCGCCGCTCAGACGTTCGGCCATCACGCCGGAACCGATCACGATCGCGGCCAACGCCGCTGATCCGAGCGCTTCCGCACTCACCCGCCGCCCTAACGGAATCATGCGTCGCGCGCCGTAGTGGCTGCCATCGCGCGCATCTCGCGTTCTAGCTCGCTGCGATCGAGGGTTTCGAGCGGCAACGCGAGCAACAGCTCCACGCGTCGACGCAGTGTTGTGTAAGCGTCGCGAAATGCTGCGCGCCGCTGCTCCTCACTTCCCTCGACCGCAGCAGGATCCGGCACGCCCCAATGCGCGCTGATCGGCTGGCCGGGCCAGATCGGACACATTTCGCCGGCCGCGTTGTCGCACACGGTGATGATGAAATCCATCTTCGGCGCGCCTTCAACGGCGTACTCGTCCCAGCTTTTGCTGCGCAGTTTTTCAGCAGGATAGCCAAGCTTCACGGCGAGTTCGGCCGCCAGCGCCTGCACGCGTCCGCTGGGATGACTGCCGGCGCTGTAGGCAACGAAGCGCTCTTTGCCGAGCACGCCGAGCAAGGCTTCCGCGAGGATGCTGCGCGCGGAATTGCCGGTGCAGAGGAACAATACGTTGTGAGTCATTGGGATTGCGCGCTCAGCCGCATCGCGCGTTCGCTGCCGCGGCCGCTCCACAACACGCTGCGGCGGGAGCATTGGGTTTCGACTCGCTCGCGATCGCCTGCGAACGGCAACAGGCGGCTTTTGCAGTCGGGTGGTAGTGCGTCGTCGCTGCACCCTGCGTATGAAACGTCTCCCAGCGAAAGGCTTGTATCGAGATCCGTCACATTGACATGCACATGGAAGCGTTTCACGAGCGTGCTCTCCGAGGTGCGCTCGCAGGTTTCGGCTTGCAGGCAACACCTGGCATATACGCCGATGCGTCACCGCAACAGTTTTCGGTGAGGAAGGCGAGCAACGCATTCATCTGCGCGTAGTCCGCGCGGCAAGTGATCGAACGCCCGTCGCGGGTGTCCGCAATCAAGCCGGCGCGACGCAACGCGTGCAGGTGATGGGTCAGCGTCGCGGGCGGAATGTCGGTGCGCGACTGCAGCTCGCCGACATGGAGTCCTTCCACCCCAGCCTGAACCAGCAGCCGGTACAGCGCGAGACGATGCGTATGGGCAAGCGCAGACAGGGCAGTGACGACGTCTTTTGATTCCATCATTCTAGAATATTGGAATTACTGTCGGTAAGGCAATCCCCGCTTGTCATGTCCCATTGCAGCCGAGTCGGCTAGCATTTCGCAATTCCCTGCGTTGGTATCCCCATGTCGAAACTCACTGTCGTCGTGCCCGCCTACAACGAAAGTGAGGGACTGCGCGATTTTCACGCGCGGCTCGCCGCCGTGCTTGATGGCCTGGACCTCGAATCCGAAGTGCTCTACGTCGACGACGGCAGTAGCGACGATACGTACGCGATCATGTGCGCACTGCGCGATGAGGACCGGCGCGTCTCGACGCTCAAGCTCTCGCGCAACTTCGGCAAGGAACTCGCGTTGACCGCCGGCCTCGATCATGTCGATGCCGATGCGGCGATCGTGATCGATTCCGACCTGCAGGACCCGCCCGAGCTGATTCCGACCTTCGTGCAGCATTGGCGCGAGGGCTACGACGTCGTGTACGGAACGCGCGCATCGCGTGCCGGCGAAACAGGCTTCAAGAAGATGACCGCCACGGGCTTCTACCGCGTGATGGAACGCTTGTCGTCAACACCGATTCCACGCGACACAGGCGACTACCGCCTGCTGTCGCGGCGCGCGCTGGATGCGCTCAAACAGGTTCGCGAACGCCAGCGCTTCATGAAAGGCCTGTTCACCTGGGTCGGTTTCAAGCAGCTTTCAGTCGTCTATCACCGCGACCCGCGCCACGCCGGGGAAACAAAGTGGAACTACTGGAAGTTGTGGAACTTCGCGATCGAGGGCATTACCTCGTTCTCGAACGCGCCGCTCAAGGCCGCGACATATTTCGGCCTGCTGGCAGCCGTGTTGGCGTTCGCATTCGGGATTTGGGTCCTCGGCAAAGCGCTCTGGTTCGGTGACCCGGTGCGCGGCTATCCATCGCTGATGGTGGTCGTGCTGTTCCTCGGCGGCGTGCAGCTGATGGCGCTCGGTGTGATTGGCGAATACCTCGGCCGTCTATACGTGGAATCCAAGCAGCGCCCGCTTTACCTGATTGACGAATATCACGTCCGCCCCGCGCGTATGTGATGCACATCGCAAAGATTGTCGATACGCGCGGGTTGACGAATTCCTCGCCAGCCTGTGGGCGCGGTATGATCGGCCGCGAGGCGGACCATTGAGTCCGCCGATCTTTTTCCAGGGGATATCGATGAAGAAGTTGATGGGCGTACTCGCATTCGCGAGCATGGTCGCTGCGTCCTGCGGCAGTTACTGGTTTGCCACGCAACACGACTCGTCGAGCTTTGCGTTTGCGGAATCGCAGGAGAGCGAGGACCGCACGCCGAGCGATGGCGATTCCGCCGCGATCCGCCTCGGCTATCACGGCTCGGCGACGGATTTCACCGTCAAGCCGATATGGTATTCGGAGGCTGCCAAGCAGGATGAGCGGATTGCATCCGCCGTGCCCGCAGGCGCCAAGACCTACACCCGTTCCGCCAGCAGCCCGCTCGCGCTCGATCCGAATGCATTCACCCTGCTCGGACCGCAACCGCTGACCGGCGAAGGCTTCGGCGCGAATCGCGCGGCCGGCCGCGTCAACGCAGTCGTCTCCGACCCGGACAACCCCGCGGTGGCCTGGCTCGGCGCGGACGGCGGCGGCGTGTGGAAAACCACCAACTGCTGCACGACGAACACGACCTGGACAGTGAAGACCGACTTCCCCGAGATCGCCAGCATGGCCATCGACGACATTTCGATGGACCCGAGCGACCACAACGTGTTGTATGCCGGCACCGGCGACCTCAACTACGGCTCCTTCTCGTTCGGTTCCGCCGGCGTGCTCAAGAGCAGCGACAAGGGCGAAACCTGGAGTCTGTTGGGCACCGACGTGTTCAACGCGATGTACGCGCCATCCGCCAACGGATTTCCGCAGTACCAGTCGATCTCCAAGGTGGTGGTCGATCCAAACAATTCCAGCAACGTGATCGCCGGCACCAAAACCGGTCTGTATTTCTCCTACGACGCTGGCGTGAACTGGGCCGGGCCGTGCTACACCAACAATTTCGCCGGTGGCCCCAGCGCGCAGCGCCAGGACATGACCGGCCTGCTCGCGGTCAAGATCGGCACCGCCACCCAGCTGTACGCAGCCGTCGGCACGCGTGGCAAGGCGACGCCGGTGCAGCCGGACCTCGGCAAGAACGGCGCGAATGGCGTCTATGGAGCGGCGATGCCGACCAGCGGCTGTCCGGCCGTTGGCACGTGGACCTTGCTCAATAGCGGCATGCCCGCCGGCCTCGGCAACGGTTCGCCGAACGCAAACCTGGGCCGCATCGAAATCGCTGCCGCACCAAGCGACAATCAGGTGCTGTACGCAATGATCTCGGATATTTCTTCGAGCGGTATCAACGGCATCTACAAAACCAGCAATGGCGGCACCAACTGGACCGCGACCAGCCTCCCGAACAGCAACGATACCGGCCAACAGATGTGGTACGACGCCGGCCTTACCGTCTCTCCGTCCGATCCGACGGTGCTGTTCATCAGCACGGTGGATCTCCTGATCTCCAAAGACAGCGGCGGCACCTATACCAACCTCACTCATTCCTACAGCAATGGCCCGGTCCACCCGGACAATCACGCGCGCGCGTTTGTCGGCGGCAACCAGGACCACGTCATCAACGGCAACGACGGCGGCGTGTACTACGTCAGCAATGCAGTCAGCGGCTCGGCCAGCCCGACCTGGACCGACATGAACAACCAGCTGCCGACGATCGAGGTCTACGGCGGCAACACCACCGCAAATTTCGCCACCGCGCCGAACCCCGGCGTCGCTGCCGGCTTCCAGGACAATGGCAGTGCGACTGCGGCGTTCAGCGGTACCCCGTCCGGCCCGGTCGCCTGGCAGTCAAACAACGGCGGCGACGGCTTCTACTCGGCCATCGAGCCGGTGCTCGGCAACCACTGGTTTTCGTCGGTGTACTACGGCGACCTTTACATGAGCACGTCCAGGACCGGCGGACAATCCTCGATCGGCGGCAGCTGGAGCCCGCAGTCCGCAAGCGGCGAGCGCAAAAGTTTTCTGACTCAGTTCGACCTGTACCGCTACGGTTCGACCAGCGTGGCAAACAGCGGCTGCACCACGACTGCGGGCTGCACGCATCTGATCTACGGCACCTATCGCTTGTGGGAGTCCATCGCGGCGACGCCCTCCTCGGGCACATGGACGGCCAAGACCGGCGACCTGAGCAAGAACAACTTGATCATCGGCGCTGACAACCGCTCTTACGTCACGCAGCTGCATTACTCCTTCACCGATCCGACCATCGCGATGGTCGGAACCACCGATGGCAACGTGCAGTACGTGTTTGGTCTCGGCGGCGTCGGTGCGGCCACCGCGGTCAATGTGAGCGGAAGCAATGCCGTGCTACCGAACCGCATGATCCAGGACGTCAATACCGATCCGGTCAATCCGCTGATAGGGTATGCA
>JBBRZD010000206.1:0-5884 GCA_038237055.1 Lysobacterales bacterium
AACACGCTGCGCCAGGCGCCCGACGTGATCATGATCGGCGAAGTGCGTACGCGCGAGACGATGGAACACGCGATCAACTTCTCCGAAACGGGTCACTTGTGCCTGTGCACCCTGCATGCGAACAACGCGAACCAGGCGATGGACCGCATCATTCATTTCTTCGCGTCGGATCGTCGCGAGCAGCTGTTCATGGATCTCTCACTGAACCTCAAGGGCGTGGTCGCGCAGCAGCTGATTCCGACACCGGACGGCAAATCGCGCCGCGTTGCGATGGAGGTCATGCTCGGCACGCCTCTGGTACAGGACTACATTCGTCAGGGCGAGATTCACAAGCTCAAAGACGTGATGAAGGAATCGACCAATCTCGGCATGCGCACCTTCGACCAGAGCCTGTTCGAGCTGTATCAGGCGGGTGAAATCAGCTACGAGGACGCGCTGCGTCACGCCGATTCGTCGAATGAAGTGCGTCTGAAGATCAAGCTTGCACAAGGTGGCGATGCGCACACGCTGAGTCAGGGCCTGGATGGTGTCGAACTCGTTGAGACGTGAGGAGTGGGAAATAAGGAATAGAGAATACGGCATCGAAAAAGACGCGTTCGACGGTCGCGCAACGTATCATCGCGCCGATGCCTGCTCCTTCCGATTCCCGATTCCCGACTGCCGATTCCCGTCAGCTCGACCGCCTGCGCCGCGTCTGGCAGACGCTGGGTCGCGACGACCCGTTGTGGGCCGTGTTGTCGCATCCCGACAAACGCAGCGGACGCTGGCAACCCGAGGAATTCTTCGCAACCGGTCAGCTTGAGGTCGATACGCAGCTTGCCGCGCTTTCGGCAAACGGCTTGCCTTGCGCGCGTGACCTCGCACTTGATTTCGGCTGCGGCGCGGGCCGCCTTTCACGCGCGTTGGCAGGACATTTCGCGCGCGTGATCGGGATCGACGTCTCGTCCAGCATGATCGAGACCGCGCGCGAATTGAATGCGGATCTCGCCAACGTTGAGTTTCGCGAGAATGCGTCGCCGCGAATCGAGGGCATCGCCAACGCCAGCATCGACTTCGTCTATTCACACATGGTGCTGCAGCACATTCCTAGCGCACTTGCGGCCGGTTACGTCGCTGAATTCTTCCGCGTGCTTGCGCCGGGCGGTGTCGCGGTATTCCAGTTTGTAGATGGTGTCGACGACAGTCTGCGGGGCAAGTTGTTCGGTATTGCGTCGAATCATTGGCTGAATCCATTGCGGCGCGTGTTGTGGCAGCGGCGTGCTGTCTTCGAGATGCACGCACTGCCGGAGCGTGAATTGCTCGACTTGCTTGCGCAGCATCCAACATTGCGCCTGCTGCATGCGTTCGATGATGGCTCTGCAGGCGCCGGATGGCGCGGCCGCCGCTGGATCGTGGTCAATGACGATGAAGTTCCGAAGAAGCTCACGCGTGATGGCTGCGTGCTCTACGTTCGGGCGAGTGACGCGCACATCGGTGCACCGTTGCTGGGTGGTAAGGCGCACGAACCGCACGTCGAGGCCGTCATGCGCGAGTGCCTACGCGCGGGTGATGTCGTGCTCGACGTCGGCGCCAACATTGGCATCATGACCATGCTTGCAGCAGCGCAGGTGGGTCCGAACGGACGCGTGGTCGCGGTCGAACCCATTCCGTGCAATCGGGTACTGATTGCTCGCTCCGCCCAGGCGAATCGGTTCGCGCACGTCGAGATCATCGCGGCAGCGGCCGCGGACCGAAACAGCCATATCGAATTGCGCACGCATCCAACCACATCGAACAGTGCGACCCCGCAAGCGGCCGGCGAACGATTGCGCGACGTCGAGGGCGAGACGCTCCTTGTTCCAGCAGTGGTGCTCGACGAGATTTTACCGAAACTTGATCGGCTCGACCTGGTCAAAATCGATGTGGAAGGCATGGAGCCACTCGCATTGCGAGGCCTGCAACGCACGCTGGCGAAATTCCAGCCGATCCTGCTCAGCGAGTTTCATCCGTGGGCGATCGAGCGCGCTTCGGGCACGACACCGATCGAGTATCTGACCTGGCTGCGGCGACTGTATCCGGCGATCACGATCCTTCATCGCGACGGCATGCGCGAGCGCTGCGTCGAACCCGCTGCCGTGATGGCCGCTTGGCAGCGCGCGAACGAAGCGGCCGGCATGGATGGGCGCCTGCATCTGGATCTGCTGCTCGCGCGCGAGCCCTGAGCCCACGCCGCGTCGTCCGGACGACGCGGCGTGAATATCATTGGCTGATGGTCTGACTCGCGGCCGGCTTGGCGAATTCGACGCTTTCGGTGAGGTCGATGCCTTCGGGCACGATCGTCATGCGCGCATCGATACGCTTGAACCATTGCGCGTACATCGCGTACACCTTGCGCTGGGTTTCCAACTGCGCGCGCTGTTCTGCGGGGAGCTTGTCCGAAAAGCTGCCCATCGCGTCGGCCATCAGCGTATAGATTTCGCCGCGCAGGTTCATCTCGAAGAGCACACCGGGCGTGACCTTGGAGGCGGTCACCGCGTTGCCGAGTCGGGCTGCTTCGTCCTTGCCGACTGACACGCCGAGCATCTTTGCGCTCATCGCCACATTGATGTCGAGTTTGTCAGTTGCGGCGCCCGGCAACGCCGAGGCGGGAATCGAAACGGGCTTGCCGTCGGCAGCGAGTTTGATGTCACGCAGCGCCGGCACCGACAGCTGGGCGAGATTGGTCAGGAACGAGGGGTTGTTGCTGCCGATCAAGACACTGCCGCTGACGTCCGGCATGTTCTGAGCGTCGATTGCGCCTTGCGGCCACGCGAAATGTGAAATGGTCATGCGCACGCCACTGAGATCGGCCAGCGGCGGTGGTACCGTCTGGTCGAGCTGGCTCTTTGCTTTCACGAACGAATCGTTCAACGGTGCGAGCAGCGCACAGTGGAAAGGCGACTTCGCCACGGCGTCTGCCTGGGCAACCCAGAATTCCTTTGCACGCAACAGCGGCAAGGCGAACGCCATGTCGATCAGCGCGTCGGGCGACGCATTGCCCGGAATGGTGCTGCCGATGGCGATCATCGATTGCGCGATCGCCGGCGCGAGATCGATGCGCGCGTGCATGGTCATGCGTGCCGCGCTGAGTTCGGTATAGCCAAACGCAAGTCGCGGCATCTTGCTGGCGACGGCATCGAGTTCTTCACGACACGTCGCGTCGAGACCGCCCGTCGCTGCGCCTGCATCGGCTACTGCCTTGGCGACCATCGGGTTGGCGGCGGTCAGCGCAATGATCCGGCGTGTGTCGATCCAGCCGCTGCCGTAGGGCAGGTAACCGCGCGCCTTGTCGAATTCCGCGAAGGCGCCGCTTTCGGCCATGCTGTGCGCCGGTTTGTCGAGCCCGAGCACGCGGCGCTTCAACGCTTCGTCGGCATCGCCTGCGACGAGCGCGACCACCAGATGACGACCTTCGATCGCTAGCAGCCCGGTAACGCTTGCGTTGCCGAACGTACGAACCTCCTGATCGCCGATGCGGGCGGTTGCGAGCGAGGTGCCCGCGTTCTTTTCGACACGTGCAAGCGCCGCGCGGAACGCGTCCGCATCGGCCAGCTCCAGGCGCAGCACGGGCAGCAGGTCCACGCCGTAGATGGCCGCGCGAGCTTTCGGGCCTAGGCCTATTTCCTGCCACTGCTCGGGCGTGGAGCGGTTGCGGATTTCTTCGAACAGCGCATGCAGCACACGTCCGGCGCCTTCAGAGTCGGGTTTCTTGTCGATCTCCACGAGCACATGATCGAGTGAATCGGTCATCAGCGGCCACACCGCCTGCATTTGCTGACGCCATTGCGCGACTATTGCGTCGGGCATTGCCTCGGTGTTGGCGAACACGTACGGCGTGTCTGCCGGAACGAAGGCGAGCGGCGAGTCGACATCGGCTTTCTTGCTGCAGCCGGCGGCAGCCAGCAGTGAAGCGAGCATGACCGTAACGCGCAATCCTTGCATACGCATGAGCAGATCCCCGTTTGAGAGCGCGCAAGTCTAGCAGGCGCGGCCCTCGCGCAAGATCAACCGCGCAGCAGAACGGTCAGTACGGCCATGCGCGCGAAGATGCCGTTCGCAACCTGCTCCAGCACGACCGATTGCGCGCCATCGGCCACATCCGCGGCGATTTCAATACCGCGGTTCATCGGTCCCGGGTGCATCACGATAGCGTCGTGACGAGCGCGTGCGAGGCGCATGCGATCGAGACCGTAGCGGGCGAAGTATTCGGTTTCGTCGACGCCGGGCAGGTGCTGGATGCGTTCCTTCTGGATGCGCAGCATCACGACGACATCGACTCCTTCGATGGCCGCGTCGAAATCTTCGACGATGCGGCATTGGGGGAATTCACCCGGCGTTGGCAGCAACGCAGCAGGGCCACACAGGCGGATCTCGGATGCGCCGAGCGCGCTGAGGCCGTGGATATCCGATCGTGCAACACGCGAATGGCGGATGTCGCCGCAGATAGCGATCTTGAGTCCGTCGATGCTGCCCTTGTGGTCGCGGATCGTGAGCACGTCGAGCAGGCCCTGAGTCGGATGCGCGTGATTGCCATCGCCCGCATTCAGCACCGAAGCATGCCGCACATGTGTCGCAAGGCGTGCCGGCGTGCCGTTCTCCTTGTGGCGCACGACGAACGCGTTGCTGTCCATCGCCTCCAGTGTCGCCAACGTGTCTTCCAGGCTCTCGCCTTTGCTCGTGGACGAACTGGCGATGTCGAAATTCACCACGATCGCGCCGAGTCGACTCGCGGCGAGCTCGAAGCTGGTGCGCGTGCGCGTCGAAGCTTCGAAAAAAAGATTCACGACGGTGCAGCCTTCCAGCAACGCGAGCGATGGTGCGCCGGCGCGGAATTGCGCGCGCAGTTGTGCGGCGCGATCGAGCAGCGATTCGATGCGCGCACGCCCAAGGCCATCGAGGGTGAGCAGATGGCGCAACCGGCCCTGGCTGTCGATTTGCGGATGGGTCATGGAGTGGCTTCCGGAAAATTCGTACGGGTTTCAGGATGGTTGCGCAAGCCAGGATTCGAGAATGATCTGCGCTGCGATGGCATCGATCGCGGCTGCGTCCTTGCGCTTGGCCGAGCCATTGGCGCGCTGTGCGGCAAAACGATGTGCGGCTTCGCCCGACGTGTAGCGCTCGTCGACGAGGTGCACCACGCGCGCGTAGCGCCGCGTCAGCGCCGCGGCGAATTCGCGCGCCGCGCGGCTCATCGGCTGCTCGCTGCCATCAAGCGCGAGCGGCAAGCCGACCACGAGGTATTCGGGGCGCCACTCGGCGATCAGCGCATCGAGCTTCGTCCAGTCGCCGTTTGAAAAAGTGGTCAATGCGCGGGCGCTCGCGCTGAGGCGGTGGCCAATCGCGACGCCGACCAGGCGCGTACCGAAATCGAAGGCGAGGGCGCTGCCTTGATTAAGATCGTGTGGTGCGAGGTCAGGCGTGGCCGGCATAGCTCGCAAGCTGGACCATGTTCACGCCGACCAGCGCAGCGGCCGCTTCCCAGCGGTCTTCCAGCGGCGTTTCGAACAATACGCGCTCTGCCGCTGGCGCGGTCAGCCAATGGTTTTCGCACAGTTCCTGTTCGAGCTGGCCGGGGCTCCAGCCGGAGTAACCCAGCGCGACAACCGCGTGTCTCGGGCCGTTGCCGGCTGCGATCGCGATTAGGATATCGCGCGACGTGGTCACGCTGAGTTCGTCGGAAATGCGGAACGAAGATTCCCAATCCCCGGGCGGTGAGTGCAGTACAAATCCACGTTCCGGCTGCACCGGTCCGCCGATCAGGACGGGGGCGTCGATCACATCAGGAAGTTCCGACTGCAGGTTCATCTGCGCAAGCACGTCGCCGAGGCGGTATTCGGACAGGCGATTGATCATCAAGCCCATCGCA
>JBBRZD010000207.1:0-5872 GCA_038237055.1 Lysobacterales bacterium
ATTCAACGGCGACGTCGGCGACATCTTCGGTGATATTTTTTCTGACATCTTCGGCGGCCGTGGTGGCGGTCGCTCGCAGCGTGGTTCGGACCTGCGCTACCTGATCGAACTCGATCTCGAAGAAGCGGTGTTCGGCATCGAAAAACAGATCGAAGTGCCGACCTTGGTGGAGTGCGGGACCTGCACCGGTACCGGCTCGGCCGATGGCAAGACATCCACCTGCACGACCTGTCGCGGCCATGGTCGCGTGCGCATGCAAAACGGCATCTTCTCGATCCAGCAGGCTTGTCCGCACTGCGCGGGCAGCGGCAAGGTGATTTCGAATCCGTGCAAGGAGTGCCGTGGCGAAGGCCGCGTACACGATGAGCGCACATTGCAGGTCAAGATTCCTGCGGGCGTGGACAACGGCGATCGCATTCGCCTGAACGGTCAGGGCGAAGCGGGCCCGAGCGGCACCGTGCCCGGCGATCTCTACGTCGAAGTGCGCGTGCGCGAACATGCGATCTTCCAGCGCGATGGCGACGATTTGCACTGCGAGCTGCCGATTCGCTTCGCACAGGCTGCACTGGGTGCGGATCTCAAAGTCCCCACGCTGGATGGAGAAGCCGAAATCAAGATTCCGCCGGAAACGCAGACTGGAAAGTTGTTTCGCCTGCGCGGCAAGGGCGTGAAATCCGTGCGCAGCGGGCGCACCGGCGATTTGCATTGCCGCGTCGCGATCGAGACGCCGGTTCGGCTGACCAGCGATCAACGCGATCTGCTGCAGCAATTCGAAGCGACCTTCAGCGGCGACAACGCCGCGGTACATTCACCGCGCGATAGTTCATGGCTCGATGGCGTGAAGCGGTTTTGGGATCGCGTTACTTCCTGATGGGTGCTGGCTTCAATTGGAACAGCTTTAGCTGCAATGGGTTGAGTGGCATGGCGAGCACCATCCCCACCTAAATCCTCCCCTTGAAGGGGAGGACTTCGATGCAGCGAGGCTTAGCCTTCCCCTTCAAGGGGAGGGTTGGGTGGGGATGGTGTCACCACACCGCATACGTATCGCGGCTGATCGATCGCACAGAGCGGCAATGTTCTGATCCGTCGCTGTTAGGCTATGCAGGTCACCCCACCGGAGCCGCTCATGGATCGACGCACCGCCATCGCTGTTCACGGTGCCTCTGGCCGCATGGGGCAAGCGATCCTGCGCATCCTGTTTGCGCATGTGGATGTAAGCCCGGTCGCGGCACTGGTTCGCGGCGACTCGCCGCTCGTGGGCACATCGCTGGCCCACGGGTTTGGTGAGGTCGCTGCCGAAGTGATGTATATGACAGCCTTGTCCGCCACGGTGGCCACCGATGTGCTGATCGATTTCAGCCTGCCGACCGCGTTCGACAACGCACTCGCCTCTGCGCTGGAACACAAGGCAGCCTTCGTCAGCGGCACGACCGGTCTCGATGATCGTCAGCAGGCTGCGCTCGCGCGCGCGTCGGAATCGATTCCGGTCTTGTGGAGCGCAAATTTCAGTCTCGGCATTGCGTTGCTGTCGCATTTGGTTGCGCAAGCGGCACGTGCGCTGCCGGATTGGGATTGCGAAATCGCTGAAGCGCATCACAGCGCGAAGAAGGATGCGCCATCGGGTACCGCGCTTGCTCTCGGGCGCGAAGTCGCTGCCGCACGCGCGCAGGATTTCGATTCGGTTTGCAGGCTTTCGCGCACAGGGGAGGACGCGCAGCGCACGCACGGCGAGATCGGCTTCGCCGTGACTCGCGCGGGTGACATCGTGGGTGAGCACAGCGTGATGTTGGCGACCCGAGGCGAGCGTATCGAACTGGCTCATCGCGCCACTGACCGCGATGTATTTGCGCGCGGAGCGGTTACAGCTGCACGCTGGATTGCTGGCCGCGCTTCCGGACGCTATTCACTTGCGGATGTCCTGGCCCCCGTCGCTGGCGCGGAACGCACGCAAGTCGCCCTTTCAATCGTTTCGTTCGCTCACGCTCGATAAATTGTCTTGACCGGCACACAAAAAAGGGGGCGCTTGCGCGCCCCCAAGGAGAGTGACTCGTGAATGATGGAGCAGATCAAAAATAAACCTGTGCGCGCAGCTCGAACACGCGCGGATCGACGTCGGCATCGCCATTGACCGGCGCGCCGTAGTGCTTGGTGCTGTTGGCCCAGATGTAATTCGCCTGGAACTTCAGATGCTGACCGAGGTACCAGTTGGCACCGATGGTGATGTCGTTCTGCTTGCCGCCGAGAACCAGACCGTCGTTAAGATCCAGCTGGCTGTAGCGCGCGGCGATTTCAAACGCGCCGTAGTCGTGGCTCGGGCGCACATTGCCGATCGATCCCTTGCTGTATGGACGGCTTTCGCCGGTCAGCACCCACGAACCCTGGATGTAGTAGCCGTCGCCGCTGTAGCTGGGCTTGCCCCTGGGGCTCGCATTGAACGTCAGGTATTCACCCTGCACCAGCAGCGGTCCGCGGATCCACGCGCCCTCGAAACCCAGCCGATCGATCGTGCCCGGGAAGGCGAGGCTACCCGAATCGATGAGGCGCGTACCAATCAAGCCCGCCTCGGGCTTGGCACGAAAGCGTGCGGATGGATTGGAGACAATGCCGCGACCATCGGTGGTGGCGTCGCGGTCTTCTTCTGAAGCGGCGATGCCAAAGTGCAGCACATCGCTCTGTTCGCGCGAACCCGCACCCGGCTGGCGATTGACGGGATTCCAGACGACGCGTGCCGCGGGGCCGTTACCGTCGTTGTCGCCGCCCAGATCGCCGCCGCTGAAATACGCGGCGTAAAGCAGCCAGTTCGGGATGCCGGTGTAGGTCCAGTCAAAACCGATGCGGCGTCCCATGTTGGTCGCCTGCACCGGCAGTGCGCGCTCCATGAAGGTCGTCGCGCTCGAACTTATCGTTTCTTCCCAGCCGACCGTCGTCTTGAACTGGCCTAGGCGAAAGTCGCCCGCTTCCTTGTTGCTGTAGCGGATGAAATCGTCGATCCATTGCCCGTGCACCCCGTTGCCGAACGGCGTGGTCTTGAAGCCGCTGACCGTGAAGTCGTAACCGATGTTGAAGTCCCAACCACCCGGCAGCTTGCCGTAGAAGTTGAACTCCTTGCGGCGCCAAGCGTTCGCGTCGGAGAGGATCTCCTTGCCGGTGGTCGGGCTCGTCGTATCGCCGGAAAAGCTGTTGAGCTCGTACTGATACAGGCCCTTGAAGCCGAACTCGTAGCCATCGGCAGGTTTGTACTTGGTAGGCCAATCGTTGAGCCAGTCGTAGGCCATGGCGTTTGTGCCATAAGCGCAGAAAAGGGTTGCGGCAATCGCATGTCGCAGTTTCATTGGAGTCCTCGAGACGGGGGCTGGAACTGGCGCGCAGTCTCGTCGCCGGGTGTTACGCTTCGATGACAAGAGAACGTGTTTTTAACGCGAAAGCCGCAATGAAATCGTCACAAGGCGCTATCACGCGATGACTGTCTTGTGACGATAGGCGCACAAGTCGTTGATCGCGCATTCGGGACATTCGGGCTTGCGCGCCTTGCATACGTAGCGGCCGTGCAGGATCAGCCAATGATGCGCGTCCTTGCGGAATTCTTCCGGCACGACTTTGGCAAGCTTGTCCTCGACCGTGCGTACATCCTTTCCCGGCGCGAGACCCGTGCGGTTGGCGACGCGGAAGATATGCGTGTCGACTGCGATCGTCGGTTCGCCGAACGCGGTGTTGAGCATCACGTTGGCCGTCTTTCGACCGACACCGGGAAGGGCTTCGAGTGCCGCGCGCATCTGCGGCACTTCTCCATCGCGCTGCTCGACGAGGATGCGACAAGTCGCCATCACGTTCTTCGCTTTCGCATTGAACAGGCCAATGGTGCTGATGTAACGCTTCAGACCTTCCTCGCCGAGATCGAGAATCTTCTGCGGCGTGTTTGCGACTGGATAGAGCTTGCGAGTCGCCTTGTTTACGCCGACATCGGTTGCCTGCGCGGACAGGATCACTGCGATCAACAGTTCGAACGGCGTCGTGTAGTCCAATTCGGTGGTCGGATGCGGATTGAGTTCGCGCAGGCGGCGAAAAAGCTCGATGATCTTCTCGCGCTTCATTGCGTCGGCGGATCCTTGGCATCACGTTGCCGCCGCGCCTTGCCGCGCGCGATGGCTTCCAGCACCGCGTTGCGGGTGATTGGCGATGCGGAGTGCAACGATGAGATCTTTGTGGTAGCGGCGGAAGCCGCGATGCTCGGTTCTGTCGATGCCAAAGAAACCATCGCGGCTTCCGCTGCTCCTACTACTGATGCCAGGCGCGCGTTACGCGCATCGAAACGCTCGCGCGCCTGCGTTGCGCGCCCTAGAACCTGCGCACGCGCGAGCGGCGCAGATGCAATCTTCGGCAGTGTGATGCAATCGACCGGACACGGCGGAAGGCATAGTTCACAGCCAGTGCATTCGGCCGCGATAATCGTATGCATCCGCTTGGCCGCGCCGACGATCGCATCGACCGGACAGGCCTGTATGCATTTTGTGCAACCAATGCAGACGTCTTCGTCGATGAAGGCAACGATGGGTGGTGCTTCGTTGCCATATTCCGGATTCAACGGCTTCGATTCGCGCCCGAGCAAGCGTGCGAGCGCAGCAACACCTTCCGTGCCACCGGGCGGGCAGCGGTCGATGTCCGCGGCGTTGATCGCGATCGCTTCGGCGTAGGCGCGGCAGGTCGGATAGCCGCAACGCGTGCACTGTGTCTGCGGCAACAAGGCGTCGATGCGCCCGATTGGGTCAGGCGGGTTCACGGCATCGTTGGCGCTGGCGGTGCGATGACATCCGACTCGCTTCGATGACTATTCACACTTCGCGCCATCTCAGCGAAGGTCTGCTGTGGCGGTGCACGCCACGCGTGCCCGCAACTTGTGCAGCGGAATCGCGATTTGACCATCCATGCGGCAACACCGGGGAAAATGAAGGCGACGTTGAAAGCGATCCAGGCTGCGGCAAACAACGATATCGCCTGAGGCGTCCTGAGCAGAAAGAGGAGAGCTGCCATGAGCGGATCGGAAAAAATGAGGACGAGGAAGACCAATCTGCGCGGCCGGGTATCGTCTTCGCCGCCGAATCCATGGCAATCAGGGCAACACAGGCGGTCGACCTCTTCATCGGTGAGCGCCAGCTCACCGTCTCGATACGCCGCTACGACGCGATGTGCTTGTTCCGCATCGGCGTCGGCAACCATCACGCGACAGCCGCCGAAGGCGAGCGTCTTCAGCCAGTCCAGCCGCACGATGCCGGTATCGAATGACCACGCGCCAATGCCATGGCCGCGCAACAGGGCCTCGACGATATGTGCGTCCTGTGCCTCGGCTGCCCAGTAAATGCGTCGCATGGGTTTCGCTCAGTTCAGTCCGCGTAATTCGACGATGACGCGATCGCGCAGGTCGGAGATCGCATGCGTCACGGTTTTTTCGGCCTGCGCGTCGACGCCATCGAGTTTGTCGACATTGGCTTGCCATGCTTCGAACACGGCGCGCCCCTGTATTTCGGCCGCTGGCGAGACAAGGCTCGACATGTCGCGCACTACGCCGACCTTGCCCCAACCGCTGACCCGGTTCTCATCGCTGTGGTCGCCGCCGTAGTAGCGGCGATCAGCGACTTCCTGCAACTGGCCGAGTGTTTCCAGCACCATGAAACCCGCCGTGCGCGTGTTGCGATGGGCTTCGGTCGTCTGGTTGCGCCAGGTGTTGTAGCTGGTGCCGAACAGCGCGACCGTCAGGCTGATCAATGCCACCGCATGGCGACGGACGCCGGCGCCGAAGCGTTCGCGCAAGGAAAGAGCTGCTGACGATGTCGATGTCTCGTTCGCAGCCATTGCGTGTACTACCTGTTACTTGATC
>JBBRZD010000208.1:0-5866 GCA_038237055.1 Lysobacterales bacterium
CCGGATGAACCCGTTGCGAGGCAAGGCAACGTCCCCCAACGGGAACGTGCGAGGTATCGCAGGCGCACCTGGGCGACCCGTGCACGTCCATGGATCGACCGCGTGGCGTCGGCCTGGCTGATCCGTCGCTTCATCGATCCAAAAGCGAAATTCCTTTGGTTGAAGACGCCCAAGGACTGCCCAAAGACCGCGGTCGGGTTCGATTTCGATGGCGCGGAGTTCACCCACATCGGTACACGCGTGACGTTTGAAGTGCTCGCTGCGAGTTTCGGACTGGAGTCCGATCGCGCGATCGCGCGGCTCGGCCGGTTGGTCCATTACCTCGATGTCGGTGGCATTCCGGTACCCGAGGCTGCCGGTTTCGCCGCGATCATGGCCGGTGCACGCACCGAGCAACCTGACGACGACAAGCTCCTGAAAAACATTTGTGGCGTGCTCGACAACCTGTACGCGGCCTACCTTGAAACTCCAGGAGAATCGATATGAAACAGACTTTGCTTCGTTCTTCCTCGCATCCGTTGTTGACCCTCCTGGCTGCGCTGGTTTTAGTCAGCGCGGCGTTGCCCGTTGTCGCTGCCGACCTCGACCCAGCGGCGATCAGCAAAGTCGCTGGCGTCGAGGCCAAGCAGCAGGCCGACGGCGTGGTGCGAATTGGGTGGAGTCGCAGCGACGTACCCGTAACTGTTGATGGGATGCATCTGTCGCCTGCTGCGGGCCTTGGATCCTGGGCCGCATTCGCGCCGATGGGCGATCACGCGATGGTGATGGGCGACACTGTGGTGTTCCAGGACGAAGCCGATGCAGCGATGGATGCCGCGTTCGCTCATGGACTGGGCGTCACCGGACTACACAATCATTTCTTCTTCGACCAGCCGAAGGTGTACTTCATGCACATCGGCGGCATCGGACCCACAAATCAACTCGCCGCGGGCGTCAAAGCGGTGTGGGATGCGATCAAGGCGGTGCGTTCGGGCAGACCGCATCCTGCCGAAGGCTTCGGTGGACCGACGCCAACGCCAGGCAAGCTGGACGCAGACGCGATCGCACACATCGCGGGACACCCGGCGCCGGTCGGTGACGGCGTGGCTAAGGTGACGATCGGCCGCGAGGGCCGCATGCAGGATCAGACGGTGGGCGGCTCGATGGGATTGACCACGTGGGCCGCCTTCAGCGGAAGCGATGAGCTGGCCGCGATCGACGGCGATTTCATCATGACGGCCGCGGAAGTGCAGCCGGTTCTGCACGCGCTGCGTCAGGGTGGTTTGCACATCGTCGCCCTGCACAACCACATGATGGGCGACGCCCCGCCTTTCTATTTCACGCATTTCTGGGGCAAAGGCAAAGCAACGGCACTCGCGCGTGATTTTCGTACCGCGCTCGACGCGCAAGCGGGCGTCAACAAACCCTGAGCCTCCAGAAAACCTGCACTGGCACCTCGGAACCTGAACTCCATGCTTGCGAAGGATACGGACGCGTCAATATTGCCAAGTGACACGGTCACTCTGCGCGAGGCCACGCGCATCTGGGCGAAAATCGGCATGCTCAGTTTCGGTGGACCCGCCGGACAGATCGCGGTGATGCACCGCGAATTGGTGGAGAAGCGCAAGTGGATCAGCGATGCACGTTTCCTGCACGCGCTGAACTACTGCATGTTGTTACCCGGGCCCGAGGCCGCCCAGCTCGCCATCTACATCGGCTGGCTGCTGCATCGAACACGCGGCGGATTGATCGCCGGTCTCCTGTTCGTGTTGCCCGGCTTTGTCACGATCCTGGTGCTGAGCATTATCTACGTGCTCTACGGCCAGGTTTCGCTGGTGGTTGCCGCATTCATTGGTCTGAAATCGGCCGTGCTGGCGGTGGTCGTGGAAGCGGTGCTGCGCATCGGTCGCAAGGCACTGAAAAATGCCGTCATGGTGGCCATCGCCGCGCTGGCCTTCGTTGGCATTTATTTCTTCAAGATGCCATTCCCGCTAATCATTCTGGTTGCTGGATTGTTGGGGCTCGCGGGACGCTGGTGGCTGCCGAAAAGTTTTCCGAAGCCTGTATCCGGCACCACCGATGCGTCCTCGGAATATCTGATCGATCGTCTCATCGGAAAGGGTAATCTGCAGCACACGAAACCCACTGCGCGCCGGGCAGTCGCGATCACCCTGATCTGGTCGACGATCTGGTCGCTGCCGGTGTTGCTGATGATTGGCGTGTTCGGCATCCGCAATGTGCTGGTGCAGGAAGGCATCTTCTTCAGCCAGGCGGCGGTGATGACCTTTGGCGGTGCCTACGCCGTGCTGGCCTACATCGCCCAGCGCGCGGTCGAGAGTTATCACTGGATTACGCCCGGCCAGATGCTCGATGGTCTTGCGCTCGCCGAGACGACTCCCGGCCCATTGATCATGGTCGTGCAGTTTGTCGCTTTCCTGGGCGCGTTCCACCATGCGTCCGGCTTGTCGCCGATGGCCGCTGGGATTGCCGGTTCCGTGCTGACCACATGGGTGACGTTCGCGCCGTGCTTTCTGTGGATTTTTCTTGGCGGACCCTACGTCGAAGCCCTGCGCAGCAATCGGGCGTTGCACTCGGCGTTGTCAGCGATCACGGCGGCGGTGGTGGGCGTGGTGTTGAACCTGTCGGTTTGGTTCACTTTGCACACTATGTTCGGCAAGATCGACGAGCGCAGTTACGGACCGCTCAAGCTGGAGCTTCCGCACTGGGACACGACCAACTGGTTCGCGCTGCTGATTGCTACCGCTGCGCTAGTCGCCATGTTACGTCTGAAGATCGGCATGGCTTGGACGTTGTTGGGCGCCGCGGCGATTGGAGTCGTGTGGATGCAGATATGGGGGCACTAATATCAGGTTAGATATCAAACAAAGTCAATTGGTTACATCCGGCGGTATCAACTCTGAAGTGCACCACTCCGATCAACGAAGAGGCGCAGGTGCGGTAGCCTGCGCAGCTTCACCGGCAAGTGGAACTGCACATGAGCTACACGCACCTGAGCCAGGACGAACGATACCGTATTGCGCACCTTCATCGTGGCGGATTTTCGTCGCGTGAGATCGGCGGGCACCTGGACCGCGACGCAGCAGCGAGTAGCCGAGACCAAGGGCTCCATGTCATCCATGGACCTGCGCGAGATCGAAAGGACCAAGAACAAGTGTGCACGCAAGTTCTTCGATGAAATGAACCGCCGATACGCGCCGGAGAACGTAAAATACGATGTGGTGGATAGCTTCGGCAGGCTGATGGAAATCGTGAAATAGATACTTCATCAGTTGGGCCGTGATCGCTAGCGCGATTCCATCACATGTCATGTGAGACCGAAATCCGAAAGTCTGGTTTCGGTCACCATGCTCGCGGTCGTCGCAGTCGTATCCACTGCAGACGTCTGGGTGGCACGCCACACGCCCGCAATCGCTGCGTTAAACTTCGTGCCCCCTTGTCGTTGCTCCCGGTGCCGCCATCAACACGGCCGAACATACCCCACTCATGCGCCAGTACTTCGCCGCCAAGGCGGACTATCCCGACACGCTCGTGCTGTTTCGCATGGGCGATTTCTACGAACTGTTCTACGACGACGCGCGCAAAGCGGCGCGCCTGCTCGATATCACCCTGACTCAGCGTGGCGCGTCTGCCGGTGCGCCGATCCCGATGGCGGGCGTGCCCTATCACTCGATTGAAGGCTATCTCGCGCGGCTGGTGAAACTGGGTGAGTCGGTCGCGATCTGCGAACAAATCGGGGATTCGGCGCTGGCCAAGGGCTTGGTCGAGCGCAAGGTCGTGCGCGTGGTCACGCCAGGCACGGTCACCGATGCCGCGTTGCTGGAGGAGCGTCGCGACAACCTGCTGCTCGCGATTGCCGCAGGCAAAAATTCATACGGGCTCGCCTGGATCGATCTTTCGTCCGGCCGCTTCCTGATCAGCGAAGTCAGCGATGCCGAAGCGCTCGCCGCGGAACTCGCACGCCTCACTCCAGCTGAAACCCTGGTCGCCGAGGACGTTGCATGGCCGAACTTCGTCACCACCCTGCCCGGCCTGCGCAAACGCGCGCCCTGGCATTTCGATGGAACGACGGCGCAGCGTGAACTCGCTCGTTTCTTTGGCACGCGTGATCTGTCCGGCTTCGGTGGGGAGGGTCTTCCGCTCGCAGTTGCCGCAGCCGGCGCGCTGCTCGGCTATCTGGAAGAGACGCAGAAGTCCGCGCTGCCGCACCTGACCGGTCTCAGCGTGGAGAACGCGAACGAAACGATTGCGCTAGACGCGGCAACGAGGCGCAACCTCGAACTCGATACGCACGCGAGCGGCAATCGCGAATTCACTTTGCTCGGCGTGATCGATCGCACCATCACGCCGATGGGTGCACGCCTGATGCGCCGCTGGCTGCATCGGCCGCTGCGCGAGCGCAACGTGCTGCGGCTGCGCCAGCAAGCGGTTGAAGCATTGATCGACCAGCGGCGCCAGGAACCCCTGCGCGAAACCCTGCGCGGTATCGGCGATCTCGAACGCATCCTTACGCGCGTTGCGTTGCGCTCGGCGAGACCACGCGATCTGTCGACCTTGCGTGACGGCCTTGCCCTCGCGCCGGAACTACGAGGGCAATTGGAAAGTGCGGACAGTCCATTGCTACACGAACTCCTGGCGCGCCTCGGCGAGCATGAAGCAACAGCACGTCACCTCATCGATGCGGTCATCGAGACGCCGCCAGTCATCCAACGCGACGGTGGTGTCATCCGTGCTGGCTTCGATGCGGAACTCGACGAATTGCGTCTGCTCTCCACCAACGCCGATCAATTCCTGATCGATCTGGAAGAACGCGAGAAAGCCGCCAGCGGCATCGCAACGCTCAAGGTCGGCTACAACCGCGTGCACGGTTATTACATCGAGATCAGCAAAGGTCAGTCCGACAAAGCGCCACTGCATTACACGCGCCGGCAGACGATCAAGGGTGCCGAACGCTACGTTACCGAAGAGTTGAAAGCGTTCGAGGACAAGGTGCTGTCGGCGCGCGAACGCTCGCTGATGCGCGAGCGCGCGCTATACGAAGGCTTGCTCGACTACCTGCTCGAACGGTTGGCGCCCTTGCAGGTTGCGGCTGCCGCCATCGCCGAACTCGATGTGCTCGCGAACCTGGCTGAACGCGCGGATGCGCTGGCGTGGAATCGGCCCGAACTGGTTGCCACGAATGGCATCCATATCGTGCGCGGACGTCATCCGGTTGTCGAACAAGTGCGCAGCGATCCGTTCGAACCGAACGATCTCGTGCTCGATGAAAATCGCCGGATGCTCGTCGTGACTGGCCCGAACATGGGTGGCAAGTCGACCTACATGCGCCAGGCTGCTCTGATCGTGCTACTCGCGCATATCGGCAGTTTCGTGCCGGCCGATGCGGCCACGATCGGGCCGATTGATCGTATCTTCACGCGCATCGGCTCGGGTGACGATCTCGCACGCGGCCAGTCGACTTTCATGGTCGAGATGAGCGAGACCGCAAACATACTGCACAACGCGACGTCATCGAGCCTGGTCTTAATGGACGAGATTGGTCGTGGCACGTCGACCTATGACGGCCTCGCGCTCGCGCGCGCAAGCGCAGTCGCGCTCGCGACGACAAACCGCGCGTTTGCATTGTTCGCGACGCACTATTTCGAGTTGACGGAACTCGCGACTGAGTTCGACGGCATCGCAAACGTGCATCTCGACGCCGTCGAGTTTCACGACAAGGAACGCGGCGACCAGATCGTCTTCATGCATGCGGTCAAGGAAGGTCCGGCCAATCGCAGCTTCGGCCTACAGGTCGCAGCGCTCGCCGGTTTACCAAAAGCCGTGATTGCCGACGCGAAACGCATCTTGCAAGCGCTGGAGATCGGCGCGC
>JBBRZD010000209.1:0-5830 GCA_038237055.1 Lysobacterales bacterium
AGCTTGTCCAGCGCCTCGCGCATCGCCGGATAGTCATCCGAGGACACCGGGAACAGGCCGGCGAATACGCGCGGCTGCATGGTCTGGAAACCGGGCAAGGCCTTGTCGGCGGGCTTGCCGGCGTGAGTCAGCGTGTCGCCGACCGGCGCGCCATGCACGTCCTTGATGGACGCATTGATCCAGCCCACTTCGCCGGGACCGAGACGCGGTCGCGGACTGCGCTTCGGCGTGAACACGCCGACTTGGTCGACTTCGTGAGTCCGCCCGGTGGACATGACGAGCAGCTTGTCGCGCGGCTTGATTTCACCCTGCATGACACGCACCAGCGAAACGACGCCGAGATAGTTGTCGAACCAGGAGTCGATGATCAGCGCCTGCAACCGGTCGCTGCCGCGCGGCTTGGGTGGTGGAATGCGGGCGACGATCGCCTCAAGCACGTCGACTACGTTCAGCCCGGTCTTTGCGCTGATCGCCACCGCGTCGGTCGCATCGATGCCGATGACGGCCTCGATTTCTTCCTTGACCTTTTCGACATCGGCCGTCGGCAGATCGATCTTGTTGATGACGGGAACGACTTCTAGCCCCATCTCGACCGCGGTGTAGCAGTTCGCAACCGATTGCGCCTCGACGCCCTGGGCCGCATCGACAACCAGCAACGCGCCTTCGCATGCGGCGAGCGAGCGACTGACTTCATAACTGAAGTCGACGTGGCCCGGGGTATCGATGAAGTTGAGCTGGTACGTGATGCCGTCCTTCGCCGTATATGGCAAGGACACCGACTGCGCCTTGATGGTGATACCGCGCTCGCGCTCGATCGGATTATTATCGAGTACCTGCGCTTCCATCTCGCGCTCGGTCAGACCGCCGCATATCTGGATGATGCGGTCAGCGAGCGTGGATTTGCCGTGGTCAACATGGGCGATGATCGAGAAATTGCGGATATGCAGCATTGGGTCTGATAGGCCACGGACGGGCGGTCGGCACAAGAGGCTGATTATCGCAGAAAAATTGGCGTTCCGTCCCAGTCACGTCGCTCAGAACTTGCACATGGGCGACCGCCGCAACCCCGGCGAGACAGGAGCGTCGCATCGCCGCGACGCTCCGCCTCGCCCTTTTCACCGCGGATAGAGGCAGGTCAATGGGAGTGCCGCGACTGGTCTTTACTCGGTTTCGGTCTTGCCTTTCGGTACGGTCAATGCGAGGAACTGCGTCTGATCTTCGCGTCTGACCAAGACCATTACCGAATCGCCGGGCTTGGTCGCGTTGACGATTGTGTTGAAGTCGCCGACCGACTTCACCGGTTTGCGGCCGATCATCAGGATCACATCGCCCGGCGCAAGTGCGGCACGACGGGCTGCCACGCCATTGACACGCGTCACCACGATACCTTCATCGTTGGCGATGCCCAGCTGCTTGCGTTGATCCGCCGTAAGCTCTTCCGCCACGATACCCAATGCATTTCCGGGGCCCGGGGCCGCGCTGGCACGCGCACTCGCAAGCGCCTTGCCTTCGGTCGGAAGCTCGCCAACCGTTACCGGCATGATCATTGTCTTGCCATCGCGCCAGACCGTGAGGTCGGCCTTGCTGCCCGGCTTGCTCGATCCAACCAAAGGCGGCAGATCGGCTGAACTGATAACGTCGTGACCCGCAAACCCGAGAATCACATCGCCGACCTTGACGCCGGCTTTGTCCGCGCCGCTTCCCGGCGTGATCTTGTTGACCAATGCACCTCCAATGCGCGTTAAACCGAGCGCCTTGGCGTTGTCGCGGTCGACGTTCTGGATCTGCACACCGATCATGCCGCGGCTGACGCGACCGCTGGTTTTGATCTGATCAACCGCATTCATGGCGATGTCGATCGGAATCGCGAACGACACACCCATGAAGCCGCCGGTGTTGGAGAAAATTTGGGAATTGATGCCGACAACCTGGCCGGACAGATTGAACAAGGGTCCACCGGAATTGCCGCGGTTGATGGGCACGTCCGTCTGAATGAACGGCACATACTGCTGGTCGGCGCCACCGAAGTTGCGCCCGACCGCGCTGACGATGCCAGCTGTGACCGAGTGGTCGAAACCGAATGGTGAACCGATCGCGACCATCCATTGGCCTGCCTTGACGTTCTTGGAGTCGCCCAGGCTTACCACTGGCAAATCGGTCGCGTTGATTTTCAGCAAGGCAATGTCGTATTGCGCATCGGTGCCGACGACCTTCGCATCCAGCTCGCGTCGATCCGACAGGCGTACGGTGACCTGGTCCGCACCTTCGACAACATGATTGTTGGTCAGTACATAGCCGTCCGCGGAAATGATGAAGCCCGAGCCCATAGAGACTCGGTTGCCCCCGCCTCCGCCACCGCCACCGTGTGGCTGCGGCATCGGACCGAAGAATCGGCGGAAAATCTCCGGCACTTCCTGCTGCTCATTCGGATCCGTGCTTTGTGCCTGCGCTTCCGAATTTCCGGTGGCCTGCACATTGATTACCGCGGGGCCGTATTTTTCGACCAAGCCCGTGAAATCAGGCAATTCCGCAGCATTTATGCCCGACACAAGCATCACCATCAGCAATGGCCCACCGAACCAGCGGGAGAGCATCCCGCTCCTCATACTTGTCATGACATCGTCCTCTTCACTTCAATGGAGACATGGATTGCCACACACTCTGCCCGCGCGCCAACGTACGGACGAACCCTTCGTTTGAGGCAAACTGCCGATCAAAGTTCAATCGTCGCATCTTGAAGATGCGCTGCCCTCATATTGCCTTCAGCGGGGCTGAGCATTCACAGCCTGGGTCGAACGAGCGATGCGTTCGACCGCAGCATGCGGTACGTCACCTAGCGCCGTGATTCTCCACGCGTCGAAATCGCGCGAGTAGACGTTCAGCGCACCACGTACCATCGAACGCTCCGCCACTGCCGGAACGCTGCCGTCGCGAGGTTCGATATAGACCGATATATTCGCGATGCCATCGGTATACAGGTGATGTTCTGTCTGTGTTGGCCCCTGTGCGGGGCGCAGCCCGCGCAGAAAATGGAAACCCGGTGGAAGATCGGCGACCCGCCATCGAGGGGGAGTGGTCAGCGGCAATTCCTCAGGTGGCGCGCTGATTCCAGAATCGACGCTCGATTGAAGATCGCTCTCCTTTGGTTTCGCGCCAATATCGAGCGCGACGAACATGAATTGCTCAAGCGGCCGTCGCGCGCCATCTACCAGTTCCGAGCGCAATGGCAAGTTCGTATTCTCATCGAGCCACAGACGATAGCCGTACCGATAGGCATCACGCGGAGATATCGTCACGACGCGCGCTCCATACCCGGCAATGCGGTCCTGCCCGGCAACATTCAGAGCGTAGTATTTGCTGAAGAACGCTCCTCGCGTATCCGGCGTCAGCGGTAGCAGACGGGCACTGTCGCTGGTATGCAGGAACACCGTTGGTGCGTCGGGCTGCGTGCTGATAATTGAACCACCGCTGCGCACAATTTCGCAGCGCGGCCCGTTCATGCTGATCAGCCTCTCGCGTTCGGTACTGCCGCCCACATGAAACAACCGCAAAGCATCGATCTGACCATTGTGTTCGTAGACGAATGATCCCTGGTAGTCGTTTGCGCGCAAAGCAACCGACATTCGTGCGAGCAGGCCCTGCGCACTATTTTCGTCAACGGGCGTCGCACATAGGGGCGCGGAGAAAGCCAGCAGTGCAATCAAAACTACCCGAAACACGGATTCTCGACAGCCCGTGCCTGGCACTGTGGTGCGCGACGGATGAACGAGCAGCGACGATGCAGAGGGAGCAAGCAACCTCCCGGAAAAATCCGGCAGCGCGCCGCGAACTTTGCGCATCGATCAACGGTTCTGGGTAGAAGGTTCCGCCGGCTGCGCTATCCCCGCATCACGCTGAGGCGTACCAAGCAATATGTACGGCACAAATCCAGACTGACCGGCTGCTCCTGCCACCTGGTAATGGCGGATAAGATAGGACTGCGTGCGTGGGTCGATTGCAATCGGCTGCGAAAGATCGCTACCAAAACTGACTGGTGCTGTTTCCACCGGCGCATTGGGCGCCAACAACGGCGGGCGAAATTCGCTCTGCGTCAATGCTGTCGCTGCAACGGGCGCAACGGCCATGGGGGCTCCTTGTGCAGGAACATTGCGCGCAATCACGGGAACCATGCTAGTTTTCGGCTCGCCTGCGGGACGCGTCAAGACGAGGGCTGCAACGGCAACCGACGCGGCGATCGCGCCACCCGCACCCCAACGCAGCCAGGTCGTTGCGCCGCGCGCCTGCGCTGCAGGTTCAAGATCCAGCTGCGCCATCACCGCTTCGGCAAAACCGGACGAAAGCGCACTCAGCTCCTGTCGACGCAAACTCTGGCGTATGACGTGATAGCGCCCCCAACGCGACGGAAGTTCCTGATCGATTGCGAGACGCTTGAGCAGGAAGCGCGTCTCGTCGCGCTCAAGCTCGCCGTCCATCAGGGCCGAAAGCTGTTCGTGGATATGCTGGTTCATGGGACCTTATTTCTCCGACAGCAGCGGGCGCAATTGTTCGTCAATCGCCTCGCGGGCGCGGAATATCCGGGACCTGACCGTACCGATTGGGCAGTTCATGGTTTCCGCAATCTCCTCGTAGCTGAGGCCGTCCACTTCACGCAAGGTGATCGCGACTTTCAGCTCTTCGGGCAAGGCTTCGACCGTGGCGAACACGGTTTGTTCAATTTCCTGACGCATGAGTTCGCGTTCGGGCGTCGCCGAGTCATGCAATCGCGTCGCGCCGTCGAACTGCACAGCGTCTTCGACCACGATGTCCTCGGTCGGCGGACGCCGGCCCTGCGAAACCAGATGGTTCTTGGCGGTATTGATCGCAATGCGATAGATCCAGGTGTAGAACTGGGCGTCGCCGCGGAAAGATCCAATCGCCCGGTCCGCGCGAATGAACGCCTCCTGCGCAACGTCCTGGCATTCGCTCCAGTCGTTGATATAGCGGGAAATGACGCTGACCAGCTTGTGCTGGTATTTCCTGACCAACAGGTCGAACGCGCGCTTGTCGCCGTTCTGCACACGCTCAACCAGCGCGTGATCCAAGTCGCTTTCGCCCATCCGGGCCTTACTCCCTTGTTGCCGATCCGTTCAGGCATGCTGCCTAGACCGTTGGCCGAAGAATTAGTTCATGAATTGCCGTGCTGGAAATGGAGGCAATGCCAGCAAGCTCAAGCCGGTGTCGAGGACAGCTCGGCGCCCCCTCCGAGCAAGCGCGCGCGCTCCTGCAGTAGGTGCTCAAAACCCGCCACCGGTAGCGGCCTGCAGAACAGAAACCCCTGCAGGACTTCACAGCCCTGCTTGCGCAGGAAATCGAGGTGCTGTTCGATCTCCACGCCCTCCGCAACCACCTCGCGGTTGAGATTGTGCGCCATCGAAATGGTCGCCTGCACGATCGCCTCATCGTCCGGGTCGACGCCGATGTTGCGTACGAAGGCCTGATCGATCTTGATGCGGTCTGCCGGGAATCGCTTGATATAGTCGAGCGACGATTGGCCGGTGCCGAAATCGTCGATTGAGATGCCGCAGCCGAGTGCACGCAGCCCATGCAAGGTTTCGATCAGGCCGGGAATCGACTTCATGCTGATGCTTTCGGTCAGTTCGAGGTCGAGTAGACGCGGCTCAAGCCCGGTTTCCGCCAGCACATCGGCGACGAACTGCACCAGGTTCGGCTGGCGCAATTGCAACGGCGAAAGATTGACGCCGATGCGCAGCGGCAATCCATAGCGTTGGTGCCAGCGTTGCGCGTCCCGGCAGGCATTGCGCAGCACCCATTCGCCGATCGACATGATGAG
>JBBRZD010000210.1:0-5829 GCA_038237055.1 Lysobacterales bacterium
ATTCGGCCAGCTCACGCACGACCTCGCCATCGGATTCGATCTGCACGAACGCGCCTTTCGCTGGATGACGATCGAGCGCAAGGCGTAGTCGCTTGACTGCGGCTGTCAAGGGTTCGAGCACGGGCTGCAATGCGGCCAACGCGCCACTGACGTTTGCGCATTCGGCGAGTGCATCGCACGCGAGTTCGTTCAACTGGCGCGCAGACAACGTAACCGAGAAAAACTGTCCGGCGAGATCCGGAATCTGATGCGCTTCGTCGAGGATGAACGCGTGCGCGCCGGGCAGAATTTCGCCGAAGCCTTCCTGCTTGATCGCAAGATCCGCGAACAGCAGATGATGATTGACCACGACAATGTCCGCTTCCTGCGCGGCGCGTCGCGCCTTCACTACGAAACAATCGTTGAACATCGGGCAATCGGAGCCGAGGCAATTCTCGGTCGTCGAGGTCACCCGCGGCCACAGCGGCGAATCCTCGGCAATCTCGGCGAGTTCCGCTCGATCGCCGGCGAGCGTGCGTTGCGACCACGTGCGAATCGCGTGCAGCTGCGATGCTTGTTCACGGCTGGCGAAGCGACCTTCCTGGTGCGCCTGATCGAGTCGGTGCAGACACAAATAGTTTGCGCGCCCCTTCAACAACGCCGCCGACACGCGCGCACCGAGCACGTGGCGCACACGCGGGAGATCGCGATGGAACAACTGGTCTTGCAGCGTCTTGGTGCCCGTCGAAATGATCACGCGCTTGCCCGACAGTAGTGCAGGCACGAGATACGCGAAGGTCTTGCCGGTGCCAGTGCCGGCTTCAGCAACGAGGATCTGGCGATCGGCAATCGCTTCCTCCACCGCAGCGGCCATCGTCTGCTGCGATTCGCGCGGCGCAAAGCCGGGCACTTCGCGCGCGAACGGGCCGTCGGCACCGAGCAGTTCGGCGATGGACTGATGAGTCAGGCTCACCACGCGGAATTCCGATTCATCGAACCCGACTGCATTGGACACGCCGCGCCGTCACATCCGTAGCCGCGGTGCCACGCGACATTCCTTCAAGCGCAACTGCGCCTGTGTCGCAGTCGCTGCGTCGTTGGTCGCGGTGCGTGCCTCGACCACGGTCTGCCAGTTGCGTGCGCACAGGCTGCCGAGCTTGGGGCCGAGCGCGAAACTTTTAAGCGCGAGCGCATCGGCCTGCGTCCAGTCGCCGCGCGCGACTTGCAGTTCGGCGAGGTATTGCAGGATGTCCGGTGCATTCGGCGCCAGTTTCAACGCGCTGTCGGTCGCCGTGATCGCTGCGGCAATGTCATGAACGGCTTCGGCGTCGTGTGCCTTCTTGAGGAAGCCGTCGATCGCCGCATCGCGCAACGGATGCACCTGCACGGCCGAATCCAATCCATCGCCGGCGGCCCGAATCGCACGCAAGGCGGTGACGGGGTCAACAGCCGGGTCGTGCTTGACGATGGGCGCGGGCGCGCCGGACTGCGCGCAGGCAGCAAGTGTTGCCACAGCGATCAGAACAAGAATGGTGAAGCGAAAATTCATGGGATATCCGATTGGGGTTATCGCGTGGCACTGATCATCAGCACGCACATCGCGCGATCGCATCGAAGCAAGCGAACATTTTCGCACGGCGACCCTAACCGCCGCTCGTGCCGAAAAATTGGCGCAACTGATCGATCGGGCAGTTTTCCTCGTCGCTCGGCGCATAGCCGGTCGCAAACGGCAGCTCGCGCGCGCCGGAACAAGCCGGGTCCGTGCGCTTGCCCGACGCGGGAGCAATCCACGCGCGCTCGATACCGTCCTGCGGCACGACCAGCGACGCGGTTGGCAGGTGTTTCATCAATTCGATCCACACGCGCAAGCCGCCGGTGGCGCCAAAAAGACCGGTCGGCTTGTTGTCATCGCGACCGACCCAGGCAACCGCGAGCGCATCGCCGGTGAAGCCGGCGAACCACGAATCGCGCTGGGTATCGCTGGTGCCGGTTTTGCCGGCCGCGTGCAGCCAGCCAAGGCCGGAATCGTTGATCGCGTGCGCAGTGCCGCTGATGGCAACCTGCTGCATCGCGTAGGTGACGAGGCGTGTCGCGGTCGCATAGTCGCCGGCGCCTGCCTTCACTGCATAGCGCGACAATGGCCGACCCTTGGCGTCCAGCACGCCACGCACCGCGCGCAAGGGCAACGCATGCCCATCGGCCGCGAGATATTGATACAGGCGCGCGACATCGAACGGACTCAGGTCGATCGCACCGAGCAACATCGACGGATTCGGATTGATCTCGCGCCCGAGGCCAAACGAAGCAAGAAATCCGTGCACGCGGTCGACACCGATGCGCTGGCCGAGATGGATCGTCGCGAGGTTCCAGCTCTGTTTCAATGCGTCGATCAGCAACACCTGACCATGCGACTGGTGGTCATCGTTCTCCGGATGCCAGTGCGTCCCATTGGGCTGCACCATGTCGATCGCACTGTCGTCGAGCAGCGTGGCGAGCGAATAGCGCTGCGGCTGCGCCAGCGCGACCAGGTTCACGAACGGTTTCACCAGTGAACCGATGGGACGCAACGCATCCAACGCACGATTGAACCCGGGTTCGTCGACGTCGCGGCTGCCGATCATCGCCTGTACTTCGCCATCGCGCGCGCCCGTCACGACCAGCGCCGCCTCGACCGCGTCGCCGCGCTTGCCGAGCGCCGCAAGCGCCTTGTCGATCGCATCCTCGCCGAGCGATTGCACCGACGGCGCCAGTGTCGTGTGGATTGCAAGCCCTGCACTGTTGAGCTCGGTGTCCGGATAGTCCTGCTTGAGCTGGCGCCGCACCAGTTCGAGAAAGGCCGGGTAGCGATCGCGCGGCAGAGTCGCGTTCGCCGCCGTGCCAATCGGCTGTTTGATCGAATACACGCTGGTCGCGTCGTCGATGAGGCCGGTGTCGCGGAACACACCGAGCACAACATTGCGCCGCGCCAGTGCGCCATCGGGATTGCGCCGTGGGTCGTACAGGCTCGGTCCCTGCACCATGCCGACCAGCAGCGCGATGTCGGCCGCGCCGAGCCCGTGCAGGTCGTGCCCGAAATAAAATTCGCTTGCCGCGGCAAAGCCGTGCACCGCTTGCGCGCCCTGCTGGCCGAGGAACACCTCGTTGATGTACGCCTCAAGGATGCGCTTCTTGTCGTAGCGCGCCTCGATGATCAGCGACAACAGTGCCTCGTTGAGCTTGCGCGTAAAGGTCTGGCCGCGATCGAGGAACAGGTTCTTGACCAGCTGCTGGGTCAGGGTCGAGCCGCCCTGCACCACGTGACCCGCGACCAGATTGGCCCACGCCGCGCGCACGATGGCAAGTACGTTGATGCCATGATGGTGCTTGAAATCACGATCCTCGACCGCCTGCAATCCGCTCAGCAGCAGCGGCGGCACTTCGCCCAGCGTGACGTAGCGGCGATCCTCCTGCAGTTCGCCATACAGAGTCGCGATGCGCGCAGGTTCGAGCCGCACGTTCGGCAGCGTCGCGCCCAAGTCGGCATCGACAAGCTGGCTGACGCGGCCATCGGCAAGCGTGACCGCAACGCGCTTGTCGCGTTCGCGCCCATCGAGGTAAATGAAAGCGCGCCGTGCGATCGTGTAGCGCGCGCCCTCGCGATGCCAGGTGCCCGGCGTTTTCGCCTGCGCATCCTCAAGATAGCGCGCGGCGTCGAGTTCGAGCTTCAACGCGTCGGCATTCATCGGCAGGCCGGGCGCAAGCTGCAACGGCCTCGCATACACGCGGCTGGGAATCTGCCACGACAGATCGTCGAAGCGACCGCGCACTTCCTGATCGAGATAAAACGAATACGGAAGCAGGAAGCCGAGCGCAAGGCCGACCGCGATCAGGAACGGGATACGCACGATGCGCCAGGCGATATGCAGGGCGCTCAGGGAACTGGAAAGAAAGGGCAAGCGGATTTCCGGGAGGCAGGCGATCGGGGCGCCGTGGGACGTGGTGCGCAGTGTAGCCGCGCCGCGCCGTGGCTGGCGAGACACGCGCCGCGCGCGCGACCAACCGGATCGGCGATAATCACGCTCGTTTGCGTTTTCTGCCGGAGCCTTGATGCACAGCCTTCCGTTCGCCGCGCAGCCGTCTGACGGCAACGGGATTGACAAATCTGACGCGCGCGCCGCTGCGGCCGCAGTGCGGATATGCGTCTACGCTGCGCAAATGCCGAGCGCCGGGACACTCGACGTGTTGCGACTGCGGCTGCCAGCCTCAGCGCAACTCGCGCTGATTGGCGCCTGCGCGTCCAGTACGGAATGGCCCGCAATCGAACGTCTGCCCGACATCGCCGATGCGAATCTTCCCCACGCCGCACTGGTCGCCGCCACACAGCGTTTTCCTGGCGAGCATCTGCTGCTCGTGCGCGCCGACCTCCGCTTGCCGGATCTTGCCTGCGAGCGGCTGCTGCATGCGCTTGATCTGCCCGATGTGCTGGGCGCTATCGCGCTCGACGGCGCTCACTTTCTTGAGTTACCCGCGTCCAAAGACGGCAGCAGCGATGGGGCGCGTCTCGATGCGCTCTGCTTCGCGTATTCCGATCGCCGCGCCTACGACGATCCATCGTTTGCGGTCGACGCCATGCCTGCGTTCTCCGCCTGGCACGGTGCGCGCCTCGCCCGTCTCGGCGCGGAGCGTCTATGCGACAAGGACGCGATCGATGCGGCAGGATTGCGCGTCGTGCTGCTCGATCATGTCTATGTCGAAGACAACGCCGGCGTTTCGAAGGCGCGCGCGACCGGTCGCGACCCGCGCGATCCTGTACCGCCCTCGCCGCTCGATCCGTTGCGCGCTCTTCTGGCCACTGCAGCTGCGGGCAAGTCCGTTCCATCCCGCCCCGGCCTCGATGCCAAGCCAGTGCTGTTGCATGTGCTGCACGGCTGGGGTGGTGGCGCCGAGCGCTGGGTGCGCGATTTCGCAGCGGCCGACACCGATGAGCAGCATCTCGTGCTGATCGCGCGCGGCAGTTTCAAGCGTCGCCAGCACGGCGAATGGCTCGAACTTCACGACGGCAACCTGATTGGCCCACCGCTGCGACGCTGGCCCCTGCCGCGCGCGATTGGCGATACGGCGATTTCCAATTCAGCGTATCGCGACCTGCTCGCGCGCATCGTGCGCGACTACTGCGTCGATGCGATCGTGCTGTCGTCGTTGATCGGGCACAGTCTCGACGCATTGCGCACGCGACTGCCGACCTTCTGCGTCATCCACGATCACTATCCGTTGTGGCCGGTGCTGCATCGCGACTTCGGCGACGTGGCACTGCATTTCGACGACGCCCAGCGTATCGCAGATCTTGCAGCGAGCGGCGACGACCGTGAGTTCGCCAACCGTCACCCCGCACACTGGCAGCACCTGCACGACGAGACGGTCGCTGCCCTGCGCAGCGCGAACGCGACCTTGATCGCGCCGAGCCGCTCCGCACTCGCCAATCACCTGCGCCTTGCACCCGCGCTGAGCGAATTGCCGCAGCATGTCATTGCGCACGGTCTCGCCGCGTGGCCAAGCGGCACGACGCAAGCGCCGGCTTGCTCGACACGCACCCGGCCACGCCTGATCGTTGCGGGACGCATCCGCCGCGGCAAGGGCGCCGAGTTGTTGCGCGCCGCGTTGCCCGGGCTGCGCGAGCATGTCGACCTGTTCCTGCTCGGCGCCGGCGCCGATGCGCACGATCTGTTCGGCGAACGCGGCGTGCATGTCGTGCTCGACTACCGGCGTGATGAGCTGCCGCAGCTGCTCGCGCAGATCCAGCCCGATGCGGCGCTATTGCTGCCGACGGTCGCTGAAACCTTCAGCTACACCTTGTCCGAATTGCGCAGCCTC
>JBBRZD010000211.1:0-5809 GCA_038237055.1 Lysobacterales bacterium
CGCGCCGCGTCGCGCCCTCTTCACCCGGTTTTTTCAGTGGGCGCCGCACCGCTGGAGTCTTTTGTGCCATATCAAATCAAGGGATTGGAATACATATTGACAATGATAATGTAATTCATTGAATCATCTGTTTTGTCAAAGAACATGCTTTGCCCCTAGGCTTGCTGCATATCATCACGCCGCATTTTCCTGGAGCAAACATGGTTGCTGCACTGCAGACGTTGTCCGCGCCTATCCGGATCCTGGGTTCCCTGGCCCCAGCTAATGCGCAGATTCTCGATTCCGCAGCGCGCGCCTTCCTGGCCGATCTGCACCGCCGTTTCGACGCGACCCGCCGCACGCTGCTGCAGGCACGCCGAGCGCGCAGCGCGCGCTTCGACGACGGAGAACTGCCGGCTTTCCTGCCGGAAACGCAATCGATCCGAGCGGGCGATTGGCAGGTCGCGCCGATTCCCGCGGCGCTAACCGACCGACGCGTCGAGATCACAGGTCCGGTCGATCGCAAGATGATCATCAATGCGCTGAACTCCGGCGCGAAGGTGTTCATGGCCGACTTCGAGGACTCGACCGCGCCGACCTTCGCGAACCTGCTCGACGGCCAACGCAATTTGCGCGACGCGGTTGCCGGAGCGATCGACTTCACCACACCCGAAGGCAAGCGCTACCAGGTCCAGGCGGACCCTGCCGTGCTGATGGTGCGTCCACGCGGCTGGCATCTGCCTGAGCGGCACATCGAAGTGGACGGCGAGTTGATGGCAGGCGCGCTGTTCGATTTCGGACTGTTCGCGTTCCACAACGCGAAGACCTTGCATGCAGCGGAACGCGGCCCGTATTTCTACCTGCCGAAACTCGAAAGCCATCACGAAGCCGCGTTGTGGAATGCCGTGATGGACCATGCCGAAGACGCGCTCGGTCTCCCGCGCGGTGCGATCAAGGTCACCGTGTTGATCGAGACCTTGCCCGCCGTGTTCGAGATGGACGAGATCCTGCATGCGCTGCGTTCGCGCATCACCGGTCTCAATTGCGGTCGCTGGGACTACATTTTTTCCTACATCAAGACGCTCCGCACGCACCGGGACCGCGTGCTGCCCGAGCGTGGCCAGGTTGGGATGACGGTGCCTTTCCTGAAGCACTATTCGGAACTATTGATTAAAACCTGCCACCGCCGCGGCGCGTTCGCGATGGGCGGCATGGCCGCGCAAATTCCGATCAACCATGATCCAGCAGCGAACGAGGCGGCGTTCGCGAAAGTGCGCGCCGACAAGCTGCGCGAAGTGAAAGCCGGCCACGATGGCACCTGGGTTGCACATCCGGCGCTGGTCGCGGTCGCCAGGGAGATCTTCGACGAGCACATGCCGGCACCGAACCAGCTCGCGGTTGCGCGCTCGGATGTCGTCGCCGATCGCGAAGCGCTGCTCGCGCCCTGCATCGGCACCATCACGCGCAATGGATTTGATGCGAATGTCGAAATCTGCCTGCGCTATCTCGCCGCGTGGATCGACGGCCAGGGCTGCGTGCCGATCCACCATCTGATGGAAGACGCGGCAACCGCCGAGATTTCGCGCGCGCAGTTGTGGCAATGGCTGCATCACGCCGATGGTCAAGCCGGCCACGCGCCGGTTGGCGTCGGCATCGCGTTCGATGACGGCACGCCGATCGATTTCACGATTTTCGATGCCACGCTCGCCACCATCCGTCAGCGACTCGCCGCAACACCCATGCCGGGGCAGGCCCGCGTCGATGAAGCCGCCGATCTGCTCGGCAAGCTTACGCACGCGGACACGTTGGCCGATTTCCTGACTCTGGCCGCGTATCCAAAACTCACTTAGGAGCCGCAATGCATTAGCCCTCCGCTTCAAGGGGAGGGTTGGGTGGGGATGGGGTTGTCTGTCGCAGCCACGCATCGCAGCAAACGTCGCGCCCACAAGCCCCTCTCACAAACCAAATCGCTCTCACAAGCCGCACAACCAAAGCATCCATCGCCGCCGTGTTTCTCCATCACCAACCAGCAAGGTGCTCCTCATGAAAACCTCCCTTCCGACCGCCGAACAGATCAATTTCGACTGGAGCAACAATCAGCGCTGGCGCGGCATCGTGCGCAATTACACGGCCGAGGATGTCGTGCGCCTGCGCGGCACCGTGCACGTCGAGCATTCGCTGGCGCGACTGGGCGCGGAGAAATTGTGGAGTTCGCTGCACAAGGAGCCGTTCGTCAACGCGCTCGGCGCGCTGACTGGCAACCAGGCGATGCAGCAGGTCAAGGCCGGTCTCAAGGCCATCTATCTCAGCGGCTGGCAGGTTGCTGCCGACGCGAATGTTGCCGGCGAAATGTATCCGGACCAGTCGTTGTATCCGGCCAACTCGGTTCCGCTGGTGGTCAAGCGCATCAACAACACGCTGCTTCGCGCGGACCAGCTCAACCACGCCGAAGGCAACGACTCGGTCGACTACCTGCAGCCGATCGTCGCCGATGCCGAAGCGGGTTTCGGCGGTGTGTTGAATGCGTTCGAATTGATGAAGGCGATGATTGAAGCCGGCGCCGCCGGCGTGCATTTCGAGGACCAGCTCGCTTCCGTGAAGAAGTGCGGTCACATGGGCGGCAAGGTGCTGGTGCCGACACGAGAAGCGGTGGAGAAGCTCAACGCCGCACGCCTCGCAGCCGACGTCTGTGGTGTGCCAACCCTCCTCGTCGCGCGCACCGATGCGGAAGCGGCCGACTTGCTCACCTCGGACGTCGATCCGAACGATCAGCCGTTCATCACCGGCGAGCGCACCGTCGAAGGTTTCTACAAGACGCGCAACGGTCTCGATCAGGCCATCTCGCGCGGGCTCGCCTACGCGCCGTACGCGGACCTGATCTGGTGCGAAACTGGCAAGCCCGACCTCGCCTTTGCACGCGCATTCGCCGACGCTATTCGCGCGAAATTCCCGGGCAAGCTGCTGGCCTACAACTGCTCGCCGTCATTCAACTGGAAGAAAAACCTCGATGACGCGACGATCGCGCGCTTCCAGAAGGAATTGGCCGGTTACGGCTACAGGTTCCAGTTCATCACGCTGGCCGGCTTCCACGCGCTGAATTACTCGATGTTCAATCTCGCGCACGGCTACGCGCGCAACCAGATGAGTGCGTTTGTCGAATTGCAGGAAGCCGAGTTTGCCGCCGCCGACCGCGGCTTCACCGCCGTGAAGCATCAGCGCGAGGTCGGCACCGGCTATTTCGACGCCGTCACGCAAGCCATCCAGGGAAGCCAGTCGTCGACCGTGGCACTCAAAGGGTCGACCGAGGAGGAACAGTTCCACGCCGGCACAACATCGCGGGCGGCCTGAGCTTCGGCGGCCTTGGTCTCGGGAACCAGGGTTGCTGCGGGGGTGGCGCGGGCTGCGCTGGGTTGCGCAGCCAACCGGCATCGGAACTTGGCGGGAGAGGAGGGACCGTTCAGCGGGGTATCGCTGTCAAGTCTGCCGTTCCGATGCCGGTGCTGCCAGGGAGGATCGCTGCGAAAGCGGCAACCCCAACCTAGGCGGCTGGCAGTAACTAACCCAGCAAAAACCGGGCCAGATGCGAAGAATAATGCTTGCGCACGTCAAATTCACGGCATGGCGACTCGTTTCGTCGCGACAGACCCACCATTTGCGGCATTTTCCTGCGAAATGGGCGGGTCGCGCGGCCCGCGGCGGCCCGAAGAAAGAATTTGCGGCATTTGCGGCCACTACACGCGCTGTAGATTTCTGACACACGCTGTCAGTCGTTATGAGTCGTGCGTCACATGAGTTAACATCCAGCGACTCGACGAGCCAGACGGGAGGGCGTGTGGCAAGCGTCAAAACGGAACGAACCAAGATCGCGCAAGCGTCGGACTCATCGACGCCACGCACCACGTTGCTGCCTCGTCAACTTTCCGACCAGGAATTCGAGCTCTTCGCACGCGTGGGCGATAGTCGCGTGGTGCAACCGGGCGAGATCATCTTTCGTCGCGGCGAGCTTGGCCGCAACATGTTCATCGTCGAAACCGGGCAGATCCAGCTCGAATTCGGCGACGGAATGCCCGACAAGCTGATCGGCGCACGTGAATTCTTCGGCGAGCTGGTGCTCTTCATCGGCCGACATACGCGCGTTGCCAATGCGGTAGCAGCCACACCCGCCACGCTGCGCATCGTCGATCAGGAAACCTTCGAGGCACTGATCGAGAGTGAACCGCGCGTGCTGGCGCAATTCATGCGGCGTTCGTTCTCGTATCTGGTCAGCAGCGAACAGCAGCTGATCCAGAGCCTCAAGCGTCGCAACGAAGACCTGATGGTCACGCTCGATTCCCTCAGCCAGACGCGCACGCAGCTGTCGACCGCGCAGCGCCTCGTGCAGACCGACGAGCTCAGCGGCCTGTGCAACCGGCGCGGCCTCTACATGTTTCTGGAACGTCTCGACGAATACCGCCTGCCTGGCACCGTGCTCGCATTGGTGCTGGTCGATCTCGATCGCTTCAAGCAGATCAACGACCATTGCGGCCATCTCGTCGGAGACCAGGTGCTGCGCGCGATCGCCGAGGAAGTGCAGAACGCCGGCGCCTCCACCGATCTGCCGTGCCGCCTCGGCGGTGACGAATTCGCGTTGCTGATGCAGGTCACCGGCGAAGAGGAGTTGCGCGCGCGCTCGACCCAGATCGTCGCTGCCGTGCGTTCGCTGCGTTTCCCCGGCTGCAAGGAAGGGCTCGGCGTCACCGTCAGCATTGGTGGTAGCTTGTGCGCAGACGACTCCGATTGGGCCGTCTGGTACAGCGATGCCGACACAGCCCTTTACGAAGCCAAAGGCAAGGGCGGCGACGGGTTCCACATTGCGGTGCCGAGCACACCCCACACGGACGGCTTGCACAGCGTCATGTGAACAAGCGCGTGCCGACCGCGCGGTATTCGCACACGGTGAAAAGCCGCGCAGGCTCCAAGCGCGCAGAGCGAGCGATCAGGTAATGAACGCACTGGCCCAACCCGCCGAACCCGTGTCGCCGAGCGCGACTCAGCCGCTGCTGCGCACGCTCGTTCTATGCGACCTTGTTGATTCCACTGCGTTGATCGAGCGTCTTGGCGACCAGCGCGCGGCCGAACTCTTCCGCAAGCACGACCGTTTCGCGCGCACGCTCGTGCAGCAATCGGGCGGCAAGGAAATCGACAAGACCGACGGCTTCCTGCTCATGTTCGAGCGGCCGATCCAGGCTGTCGCGTTCGCACTCGCCTACCAGCGCGGCCTCAAACAGCTCAACGAAAACGAAAAAATCGCGCTCGCCTCGCGCATTGGCATCCACGTCGGCGATGTGCTCACTTGGGACAACACACTCGACGACATCGCCAAGGGCGCCAAGCAAGTCGAAGTCGAAGGGTTGGTCAAGCCGATCACCTCGCGCCTGATGCAACTCGCGCTGCCGAACCAGATCCTGCTCTCCGGCGTCGCCTACTCGCTCGCGCACCGCGCGCAGGGTGAACTCGGTGCGCAACTCGAAACGGTGCGTTGGCGCACCCATGGTCGTTATCGCTTCAAGGGCATCCCCGACCCGATCCCGGTATTCGAAGTCGGCGACGAAGGTCACGCCCCGCTCAAGGCGCCGCCCTGGTCAGGCAAGGCGCACCGCGAAGTACCGTTCTGGCGTCGCCCAGCCACGATGGGCATCGAGATCGGCCTGCTGCTGATCCTGCTCGCTATCCCGGCCTGGTATCTGTTCAAACCCGAACCCGCGATTGCGTTCGCGAACCGCGACTGGGTGGTCGTCGGCGACCTCAAGAACCTGACTGGCCAAGCGAGCTTCGACGAATCGATCGACGC
>JBBRZD010000212.1:0-5732 GCA_038237055.1 Lysobacterales bacterium
ACGTTCACCTTCCCGACTGGACTCGCCAACGCAGCAACCTACGCCGTGACGGTCGGCACGCAGCCGTCCGGCCCGTCGCAGACCTGCACGGTCACCAATGGCAGCGGCGTAATCGCTTCGGCGAACGTCACCAATGTTGCGGTGAGCTGCACGACCAACACCTACACGGTGGGCGGCACGGTCAGTGGCCTTGCCGGCACGAGCTTCAGCTTGGTGCTCGGTGCGCAGACGTTGCCGCTCTCGACGAACGGTGGCTTCACATTCCCGACCGCGCTCGCCAGCGGGGCGTCCTACGCAGTCACGGTCGGCACGCAGCCGTCGAGCCCGACGCAGACTTGCACCGTTTCCAATGGCAGCGGCACGATTGGCTCAGCGAATGTCACCAACGTCGCAGTGAGCTGCACGACCAACAGCTACACGGTCGGCGGCACGGTCAGTGGCCTTGCCGGCACGGGCCTGAGCTTGTCACTCGGCGCGCAGACGCTGCCGCTCTCGACGAACGGTAGCTTCACGTTCCCGACCGCGCTCGCCAGCGGCGCAAGCTACGCGGTCACCGTCGGCACGCAGCCATCGGGACCGTCGCAGACCTGCACGGTCACCAACGGCAGCGGCACGATTGGTGCGGCCAATGTCACCAACGTCGCGGTGAGCTGTGCGACCAACAGCTACACGGTCGGTGGCACGGTCAGCGGCTTGGTCGGCAGCGGTCTCGTGGTGACCCTCAACGGTACGACGAACCTGCCTGTCGCCGCGAACGGCAGCTTCACGTTCGCGGGGCCACTACTGAGTGGCGCAACCTATGCGGTTACTGTCACCACGCAACCGACAGGTCCGATCGAAGTCTGCACGGTCACCAACGGCAGCGGCACGGTCGGCGGCGCGAACGTGACCAACGTTACCGTGACTTGCTCGGATGTCATCTTCAAGGATGGCTTCGACGGCTGATGCAGCATCCGCCATCCCTTGCGCAATGCGAGGGATGGCATCACGGCATGATGAGGCGGGTTCACAGACGGTAGAACGTCAGTGAACCCGCCTTTTTTTTGAGACAATCAAATCGAATTTCGAAATCCGGGATTGGAACTGCCGGCGCGCTCGCACAGACGCTCCATGCGGGCTCTAATCCGGATGCGCGGCATTGCGGTCACGACTTGCGCCGAGTCGGCGATCGAATGCGCCGAAGAGTTTCTTGAACAGCCGCGAAAATTTTCCGCGTTTCGTCTTGCGCAGCTTCTCGTCCTCGCTGGTCAGCCAGGCAACCTGGATCACACGTCGCTCACCTTCATGTGGCAAGTGACCGTGGAACGAATTATCGGCGCGACGGAATGCGACGAGGGTTCCGTAGAGTGGCCGAACTTCCGGCACGACCAGGTCGTCGATGTCATCGATGCGCTTGAGGAAACGCAGACAACCTTCGCTGATCTCGGGCCAGTCCTCGTTGAGGTAGATGAGGACGGTCACGATCTTCGAACGGCTGTCGGTATGGATCGTGCCGTGGCGTTTGTTGAGCGATCGGCAGATCGTGATCAGACTTGGAAAAGCGCCCAGGTCCGGCAGGCCTAGCCGGGCTCCGATCACGTCCGCGAATTCACGTGAGGTGAGTTCTTCGATAAGGCGATTGATCGATGGCCCGCAATCGCTTGCTTCATGCGGAAAGAAACCCGCGCTCGAATAGCGCGGGAAGTCGTGCGTGAGCGCGGCATGCGCATCTGCTGGCAGCTGTTCATGTGCGATCAAGAACGCAAATGGCTGCGCGCGCACGAATGTGTCGGGCTGGTTCAGACGCGCCGGGTCAAGCAGGCGTGTGCCAGCTATGTTGGCGTGGTCTTCCAAAGCAGCGTTCATGCGTAACAGGCCGATTCCGTATCCATCGGGGCAATTGTAGACGCGGCGGTGGACAGCGCGGCGGCTCGGCCCTAGAATTTCCGCTCGCCTTGATTCCATTTTCAACGCCCAACGGACTGGTTGACGCCAGCCCGCGGGTGCTGCTGCACCCGGCGTCGATGCGACCCGGATGCGTTGTTTCCATACGACTTAGGCGAAAGCATGACGATTCCCGCTCTACTCGCACTTGCCGACGGCAGCTTGTTCCGCGGCATTTCAATTGGCGCGCAGGGGCAGGCGGTCGGCGAAGTGGTGTTCAATACCGCGATGACCGGATATCAGGAAATCCTGACCGATCCATCGTACTCGGGTCAGATCGTGACGCTGACCTATCCGCATATCGGCAATACTGGCTGCAACGCCGCCGACGCCGAATCGAGCCAGGTCCATGCCGCGGGTCTTGTCATTCGGGACTTGCCGCTGATCGCGAGCAACTGGCGCTCTGAAGAAACGCTGGATTCGTACCTCGTGCGCAACCGCGTCGTCGCGATCGCCGAAATCGATACGCGCCGCCTGACACGCATCCTGCGTACCAGTGGTGCGCAGAGTGCGTGCATCGCCACCGGGGTCGACGTTACGGATGAAGCCGCATTGGCGGCAGCACGCGCATTTCCTGGGCTTGCCGGCATGGATCTGGCAAAGGTTGTTACAGTGCGTGAGCGTTATGTGTGGCGTGAGGGCAGTTATGACCTTGATCAGGCTGCGTTCTCGATGCCGACTGCACGCTTTCGTGTCGTTGCCTACGACTATGGCACCAAGCAGAATATCCTGCGCATGCTCGCCGATCGCGGTTGTGAGCTGACCGTGGTTCCTGCACAGACCACCGCAGCGGAAGTGTTTGCGCTGCACCCTGATGGCGTGTTCCTTTCCAATGGACCGGGCGACCCGGAGGCATGTGACTATGCCGTTGCCGCAGTCCGCGAGTTCGTGCGTGCGCGCCTGCCGACATTCGGTATCTGCCTCGGCCACCAGTTGCTGGGGCTTGCGGTCGGCGCACGTACAATCAAGATGAAGTTCGGTCATCATGGCGCGAATCATCCGGTGATCGACCTCGACAGCGGGCGCGTGATGATCTCCAGCCAAAACCATGGTTTTGCCGTCGACGAAGCAACGTTGCCGGCCAACGTCCGTGCGACGCATCGCTCGCTGTTCGACGGTTCGCTGCAGGGCATCGCGCTTACCGATGCACCCGCTTTCAGTTTTCAGGGCCATCCTGAAGCCAGCCCCGGCCCGCACGATGTGGCCGGTTTGTTCGATCGTTTCATCCACCAAATGGAGGCGCACGCGGTTGCCGCGGCGTAGTTGACATGATCAAGCATCGCTCTATGAATCTGATTCTGGCTGTCGTGGCGACAGCATTCGTTTCGACCTCGGCTGTTGCCGCGGCGGCGCATCCCAGGCACGCCGCGACCACATCGGCCGCGAACGCGAAGTCGGTCCCAGCGAACAAGACGGCCGACGCGCCCAAAGCCACCGAAAAGGTCGTCGATTACAAGGATCTGGAAAGCAATATTGGCGCAGACCTTTCGATCGAGACGACGTTCAATACCGTGCGCCGCGGTACGCTCGTCAAGTACACCAACCCTGGGCTGATCATCCGGCTTGGCCCGGAGGCCGGCTCGATCGAACTCGATGTGCCGGCCGAGACGATTCGTCGCGTGAGCATCGTTACACAAGCGCCGCAGACCGCAAAGCCGCCGCAGGAAAACAGCAGTGCCAAAAAGAACTGACCTACGCACGATACTGATCATCGGTGCCGGCCCGATTGTCATCGGTCAGGCCTGCGAGTTCGACTATTCCGGCGCTCAGGCCTGCAAGGCGCTGAAAGAGGAGGGCTATCGCGTTGTGCTGGTCAATTCCAACCCCGCCACGATCATGACCGATCCGCAGACCGCGGATGCTGTCTATATCGAGCCGATCAACTGGAAGACGGTCGAGAAAATCATCGCGAAGGAGCGCCCCGATGCGCTGCTGCCGACGATGGGCGGCCAAACCGCGCTCAATTGCGCGCTCGATCTGGCCGACAATGGCGTGCTCGAGAAGTACGGTGTGCAGATGATCGGCGCTTCGCGCGACGCGATCCGCATGGCCGAGGATCGCGCGTTGTTTCGCATCGCGATGAGCGAGATCGGACTCGAATGCCCGAAGGCGCGCGTTGTGCGCACGTTCGAGCAAGCGGTCGAGGCGCAGGCTGAAGTGGGCTACCCGACCATCATCCGCCCGAGCTTCACACTCGGAGGCTCCGGCGGCGGCATCGCGTACAACCGCGAGGAATTTGAGGAAATCGTCAAGCGCGGCCTCGACCTTTCTCCCGTGCATGAGGTGCTGGTGGAGGAATCGGTGCTCGGCTGGAAGGAATTCGAGATGGAAGTAGTCCGCGACACCGCGGACAACTGCATCATCGTCTGCTCGATCGAGAACTTTGATCCGATGGGCGTGCACACCGGCGACTCGATCACGGTGGCCCCCGCGCAAACACTGACAGACAAGGAATACCAGCGCCTGCGCGATGCATCGATCGCGGTGCTGCGCAAGATAGGTGTCGACACCGGCGGATCGAACGTGCAGTTCGGCATCAATGCACAGGATGGCCGCGTCGTTGTCATCGAGATGAATCCGCGCGTGTCGCGTTCGTCGGCACTTGCATCGAAGGCCACCGGCTTCCCGATCGCCAAGGTCGCCGCCAAGCTCGCGGTCGGCTACACCCTCGACGAACTGCGCAACGAGATTACCGGTGGACTCACGCCGGCGTCGTTCGAGCCGGCGATCGATTACGTTGTGACCAAGATTCCCCGATTCGCGTTCGAGAAATTTCCTTCCGCCGATTCGCGTCTCACCACGCAGATGAAATCGGTCGGCGAAGTGATGGCGATCGGCCGCACCTTCCAGGAATCACTGCAAAAGGCGCTGCGAGGCCTCGAAACGGGCAAGAACGGACTCAACCCGACCAATCTCGATCTGGCGACAGCGGAAGGCTTGGCGACGCTCAAGCGCGAATTACGCGAGCCGGGTCCGGATCGGGTGTTCTATGTTGCCGACGCGTATCGTGCGGGCCTGAGCGGTGACGATGTGTTCGCGCTGACGCATATCGATCCGTGGTTCCTCGTGCAGATCGAGGACCTGGTGCGCACTGAAGGCGAGATCAAGGCAGGCGCGCTCGCCGCGCTGGACGCCACGCGCATGCGCAAGCTCAAGCGCAAGGGATTCTCCGATGCGCGTCTGGCCGAACTGGTCGGTACCGACGAGAACGCCGTGCGCGCGCTGCGTCGTGCGTTCAACGTGCGTCCGGTCTACAAGCGCGTCGACTCTTGCGCGGCCGAATTCGCGACGACAACCGCGTATCTCTATTCGACCTATGAGGAAGAGTGCGAAGCGGAGCCGACGACGCGCGACAAGATTATCGTGCTCGGCGGCGGTCCGAACCGCATCGGGCAGGGCATCGAGTTCGACTATTGCTGCGTGCATGCCGCGCTCGCACTGCGCGAGGATGGCTACGAAACCATCATGGTCAACTGCAATCCGGAAACCGTGTCGACCGACTACGACACTTCCGATCGCCTGTACTTTGAGTCCGTCACCCTCGAGGACGTCCTCGAGATCGTCGACAAGGAAAAGCCCAAGGGCGTGATCGTGCAGTACGGCGGCCAGACGCCGCTCAAGCTTGCGCAGGCGCTGGAAGCCCTCGGCGTGCCGATCATCGGCACCAGCCCGGACAGCATCGACCTGGCCGAGGACCGCGAACGCTTCCAGCAGCTCGTGCAGCAGCTCGGCCTGGCGCAGCCGGTGAACCGCACCGCGCGCAATCCCGAGGAGGCGCTGCTGCTGGCGTCGCAGATCGGCTATCCGCT
>JBBRZD010000213.1:0-5724 GCA_038237055.1 Lysobacterales bacterium
GGTGACGTAGAGGGCGGCGCGATCGATACCCGCTTCCTGCAGCGCTCGATTGAATAACTGACCCGCGGGTCCGACGAAAGGATGTCCAGAAAGATCTTCCTGGTCGCCAGGTTGTTCGCCGATGACGACGATGCGCGCATCGTCGGGGCCTTCGCCGAACACGGTCTGCGTGGCCGGCTCCCACAACGCGCACGCCTTGCACTGATTCGCTGCGCGACGCAGCTGCGCAATGCTGCTGCCAGACAGCGCCGCAATTGGGCGCGGCGGCGTTGCGGGAAGCGGTTTCTTCGGCGTGGTCGGCGCCTTGCGCAGCATGGCATCCATCCTCGCCGATGCGTCGCGAATCAATCCCGGAATCAGTGTCGTCTCGGGCATGTTCTTCCAATACCTGACCGGCATCTCCCGAACCATCGCCTGAATCTTGAGTCGCGCAGGATTGAAGATGTTTGCGTAGTACGTGCGCCACAAATCCTCCAACGCATCATCGGTCGGTGCATCGCGCTTCTGCGCTCCGCCTCCTCTGACGAGCCCTTCGCCATTCCAGTGCGCGCTGCGTGTCGGCGTGAGGATCGACCAGTGCATTCCCGCGAAGCGCCGCACGAAAAACGGGGCGACGCGCAGCAGGATGTCGTGCGTCGGCTCAAACCAGGCGACAAAAACGGAACCCGCGGCGCTTTTCACTTCGCGAAAGCGTACGAAGGCTTTCATCTTGTGCTGATCGCGGCGAACCGCCTTTGCCGCGAGTCCTGTCCACGCGACGTCGTCATCCGTCGCGATGGAAAGCAGGTGCCGCTCGCCGTGCGTGAGCCGCCACAGCAGACGGTAGAGAACAGCATGGCGCCGCGGATCAGCGTGCGCTATGACGATATCGGCAAGGTCGAGGAAATCGCGCGGCACGGATACCCTCCTCGTAGTACACGCCGCTTCCGTCCCCGCCGGACTTGCGGCGCCATCGTTGCCGAACAATCCGGCGACATCGCCGATTTGCCACTGCACATCGGAAGGGACAATGCCGCTGCGCAGCAACCCGCGTGCCGCGTCGCGCCACTCGATGAGGTCGGAACCGTCCCGCAAAATGACCAGCCGCATCAGTGGCCGAACAGGTCAGACTGGCGCGGCACGGTTCCGAGCGGACGAAGCGTGCAACTTTCGCTCTCCGTGCGGGGCCGGTAGTCGATGGTGGTCACGAAAGGTGCGAGCTTGCGCACGGGAGCGCGCAACTTGACCAGATCTTCATAGCGAATCCTGCGATGCGCGCGCATCCGGATCAAGCGTTGCACGGTGCGCACGCCAAGTCCCGGGACTCGCAGCAACAGTTCCTTCGGTGCGCGATTGAGATCGACCGGGAACTTCTCACGATGACGCAAAGCCCATGCCATTTTCGGATCGATATCGAGATCGAGCATGCCACTGTCACCGACCGGCGCGATCTCATCGGCATCGAATCCGTAGAAGCGCATCAACCAGTCGGCCTGGTACAAGCGGTGTTCGCGCACCAGCGGCGGCGGCCGCAGTGGTAGCGCCTTTGATGCATCGGGAATCGGGCTGAACGCGGAATAGTAGACCCGCCGCAATCGATAGTTTGCATAGAGATTGGAACTGGTCGACAGCACGTCGCGATCACTCGACGAATCGGCCCCGACGATCATCTGCGTACTCTGCCCGGCGGGCGCGAATCGCGGTGCCTTCTTCTCCGCCTTGGCTTCCTCGATCGACAGACGCAGACGACCCATGGCCTTGCGAATCTCCCGATGATCCTTCTCGGGAGCCAGCGCCTTAAGGCCGTCTTCTGTCGGCATTTCCACATTGATGCTGAGACGGTCGGCCCAGCGTCCCGCGTCGGCGAGTAGTTCCGGCGAGGCATCGGGAATCGTCTTCAGATGGATGTAGCCACGGAAACGATGCTCCTCGCGCAGGGATCGGGCGACCTGCACCAGCATTTCCATCGTGTAGTCGGAGGAGCGGATGATGCCCGACGAAAGGAACAGCCCCTCGATGTAGTTGCGACGGTAGAAATCAAGCGTGAGCTGCACCACCTCGGCCACGCTGAAGCGCGCGCGCTGCACGTTCGAGCTGCGGCGATTGATGCAGTAGACGCAATCGAAGATGCAGAAGTTGGTGAGCAGGATCTTCAGCAAAGAAATGCAGCGGCCGTCCGGCGCATACGCATGGCAAATACCCATGCCCTCGGTCGAACCGATGCCTCCGGTGCCGCGTGAATCGCGCTTCTGACCGCCGCTGGAGGAACACGACGCGTCGTACTTGGCCGCGTCGGCGAGCAGGGCGAGTTTTTCGGAAAGCTTCATCGGTACGTATCGTGGGCAGGGCACGCGAAGCGTGGGCGATGGCTGTCGCAGGGGGTGCGACAACCGTGTGCCGGGCGACCGAAATTGGCTCGTGATCGAGGCAGGTTTTTGAGGTTAGTCGAGTTCCGGAATCCAGTCCGTGCCGCAGCGTTCGGGGAGAGCGCAGGCGGTAAGCTCCCGTTCACCCTGGCCGACCTGTTCGACGACAAGCGCGCCCGTTGTGTTGGAACTCGCAAGGCTAAGTGGACGCGCCTTAACGCGACCGGTTTCGTGTGGCGTGTGCGATCAGCCTGCTCCCTCGCTAATGCTCGACAACGCAGGGCAGCAGAGCATGACGCATACGGATCCTGCCGAAAGTCACCCCGTCTATCGGCACGGTGTTTTAGTTTAATAGAACACCATACTACCACCACACGGCGCGCGCTGACGCCATTCGCGGGGACATCATGGCTTGCCAACTGACCGTCGAGGCGGTTCGCTATCGCTACACCAAGGGCATCGAGGCCGTCGCCGGCATCGATCTGAACATGGGTCCGGGCATCCTCGGTTTGCTCGGTCCCAACGGCGCCGGCAAGTCCACTCTGATGCGCATTCTTGCCACGCTGTCCAAGCCGACCAGCGGACGCGTGTTGTGGAATGGCGTAGATATCGCGCGCGAACCGAACGCGCTGCGCGCGGAGCTGGGTTATCTGCCGCAGGATTTCGGCATCTATCCATCACTGACTGCGCGCGAGTTCCTCGCTTACCTGGCGGCGGTGAAGGGCTTGCCATCGGCGCGCGCGCAGACGCGCATCGACGAATGCCTCGGTCTGGTCGGTCTTGGCGATGCGGCCGATCGTCGACTCGGCGATTTCTCCGGTGGCATGCGCCAGCGCGTCGGCATTGCGCAGGCCCTGCTCAACGATCCCAGGCTGCTCATCGTCGACGAGCCCACGGTCGGACTCGATCCGGAAGAACGCCTGCGCTTCCGTCATCTGATGACGGATCTCGCGGCGGATCGTCTGGTGATCTTGTCAACGCATATCGTGTCGGATGTCGAAGCGAGTGCGACGGCGCTCGCCGTGATGGCGAAGGGCAAGCTGCTATTCGCAGGCTCCCCCGAACCCTTGATCGCGCAGGCGCAGGACCACGTGTGGGAATGGCTGGTGCACGAGTCGCAGGTGGCGCAGGCTCGCACGCAATTCACCATCAGCAGTTCGCTGCGCCGACCCGATGGCGTGCGCCTGCGCGTCGTCGCGGCGACGTCACCGTCAAACGATGCACAAGCGTGCGCGCCGGATCTCGAAGACGCGTACCTGTGGCTGCTCGCTCGCGATGGCGCGCGCTGACATGGAAGCGCTCCGACGTTTTGCCGCCATCGTGCTTGCCGACCTGCGCGAGCGCAGCCGCAGCACGCGCTTCTGGGTTGTGCTCGGCCTCGTCGGCCTCCTCACCTGGGGATGCTTTCCGGGCGTCGAGACCGGCCGCTTCACGGTCGGCTTCGACGGCGACCAGCGCGCGACCTATTCGAGCGCATGGGTCGGCCTCGTGCTCGGGCTGATGTATTCGACGATGCTGTCTTCGATCGGTTTCTATCTTGTGCGCGGCACTCTCGTGCGTGACTTCGACACGCGCGTGTGGCAGCTGCTCGTCGCCACGCCGATGACGCGCGCGGGCTATCTGCTCGCCAAATGGACCAGCCACATGGCGGTGTTCGGCTTGATCATGCTGGTCGGGCTCGCGGTTGGCGCTGTCGCGCAATGGGTGCGCGCTGAGGATCACGCATTCAATCTGTTCGAGTTGCTCAAGCCTGTCGTGGTGCTCGCCCTGCCCTCGCTCGCGCTCAGCGCGTTCTTCGCGGTGCTGTTCGACCTGGTGCCGTGGTTGCGGCGCACGGCGGGCAACGTGCTGTTCTTCTTCGTCTGGATGTTTCTGTTCGCGGCGATGGGCGCCACCATCGATCCGCACAAATCCGCGTGGGCGCACGCGACCTGGATCAGCGATCCGAGCGGCATCGTGATGGTGATGCGCGATTTTTCGACGCAACTCGCGCACTCCGCGCCGTGGGTCAAGGTCAACGACATCAACATCGGCGTCAGCGATCACGTCGCGACATTGCACCTGTTTCAGTGGCAGCAGTGGCTAATGCATGCGCGCGATCTCGCCGGCCGCGGCCTGTGGGTGTTGTTGTCGGTGCTGGGCGTGATTGCTCTCGCGCCCGCACTCGACTGGGCCGCCGCACGTACGCGCAGCGCCGCTGCGGGTCATGGCGCAAATCCCGGACGGCGGCTCGCCTGGCTCAACCGCGTGTTGCGCCCGCTGGAATCGACGCGGATAGGAATGCTGCTCGCCGCCGAACTAAAACTCGTGCTGCGCCAGCGTCGCGCGTGGTGGTGGCTCGCACTGCTGATTGCATGGGGTGCGCAGCTGTCCGGCAATCGCGAGGCGATCGGTATCGGCGTGATCGGCGCATGGCTGGTGAGCGTCGACGTGTTTGCGCGCGCCGTGCTGCGCGAGCGCGATAGCGGCACCGGACCTTTGCTGTTCGTCGCCGCGGGTGCGGTGCGAAGCCTGTTGTTCGCGCGCATCGGCGTCGCGCTTGTGCTCGCACTGCTGTCGGTTGCGCCGGCCTTGCTGAGCCTGTTTGCTACCAATCATGTCGCGGCGAGCGCGTTGTTGTTCGCCGCAGCCAATGTCGCGTTCGCGGGCCTCGCCATTGGCATTGCGTGTCGCAATCCGCGGCCCTACGAGTTGCTGCTGGTGGTGCTCGCCTACGCCGGTGTGCAGGGTCACGGACCGCTGGCCGTGCTAGCCGATTCGCCCGGCGCTTTGCAGCTGCATGCGCTCGTACTGCCGGTCCTGATCGCGGTGGTTCTGGTGCTGTGGCCGCGCTTCGCGCGCTGAAGCAAGCGTCATGGGCGACGTGTTCCGTTCAGCACAGAAAAAAAAACCGCTTTTTGCGCTCCCTGTTGCCACGCAGCTGGCGTTAAGGCTGGCGGAGTACCGTGCAAGGTCGACAATGTCGCGCCCACGGGGTTTGGCGCGCATTCGTTTTCGCATGGCGCGCACGATTGGGTTCTTGAAGATCCACCGGACTTCGTCTTTCGCGACTCTTGGTTCAACTAGGGGTCCGCAAATGAATACAGCAACGAACACGCGTCGCGCCGTGGTGGCGGGTCTGGTCATGGGCGCATTTGCCACATTCGCCATACCGGCTCTCGCACAAACCGCTCCGCCGCTCGGCACCGCAGGCAGTTTCGCGGTCCTCGGCGGTTCGACGGTAACCAATACCGGCGTCAGCGCCATCGTCGGTAACGTCGGCGTGAGTCCGGGCAGCGCGATCATCGGCTTTCCGCCGGGCACCATCAGCGGCGGAACCATGCATGTCAGTGATGCCGTCGCGGTGCAGGCACAGAGCGATCTCACCACGGCCTACAAC
>JBBRZD010000214.1:0-5659 GCA_038237055.1 Lysobacterales bacterium
ATAACCCGTTTACACACTTTCCAGGCGTGCTCCTTCAACCGCTCGGACACCTCTCCGCATGTAACTTTTAACAACTCGCACGGGCGGGATTGTTCGGCTCATCCTGAGCCTCACCCCTCGCATGCGCTCGGGGCCAGCCTGGCGGCTGTCCAAATTCGTTCCAGACGAATTTGTCGAACCCTCGAAACGGTATAACCCGTTTACACACTTTCCAGGCGTGCTCCTTCAACCGCTCGGACACCTCTCCGCACGCATGACGCTGCCCGCATTGCGGGTCGCGCAGGATACTAGTCGTGTGGCCGGTGCACAAGCGAGAGCGTTTTGGGCCTCAATCAGCCGCGCGGTGCAAGACGCGCCGGCTATGCATGGGCCACCGAACTGTCATGGCAGCCGGTCCGCTAACATCCCGCTTGCTACAATCGAGTATTCACCTGCGGGTTCCCGATGTCGTACCAAGCCCTCGCACGCAAATGGCGTCCGCGCCGCTTTTCCGAACTGGTCGGACAGGAACATGTCGTGCGCGCGCTCACGCACGCGCTCGACAGCGGTCGTCTGCACCATGCCTTTCTGTTCACGGGCACTCGCGGCGTCGGCAAGACCACGATTGCGCGCATCTTCGCCAAATCCCTGAACTGCGAAAAAGGTCCAACCTCGAATCCTTGCGGTGAATGCAGCGCCTGCGCCGACATCGATGCCGGACGTTTCTTGGATTTGCTCGAAATCGATGCGGCCAGCAACACCGGCGTCGACAACGTGCGCGATCTGATCGAGAACGCGCAATACACGCCCTCGCGCGGCCGTTACAAGGTCTATCTGATCGACGAAGTGCACATGCTGTCGAAGCCAGCCTTCAATGCGCTGTTGAAGATTCTGGAAGAACCGCCGCCGCACGTGAAGTTCCTGCTCGCGACAACGGACCCGCAGAAGCTGCTGGTCACGGTGCTTTCGCGCTGCATCAAGTTCAGCCTCAAGCGCCTGACGCCGGAGCAGATCACCGGCCAGATGCAGCACATCCTCGGCGCCGAACAGATTGCGTACGACGACGAGGGCATCGAGGTGCTCGCGCGTGCGGCTGACGGTTCGTTGCGCGATGGCCTTTCCCTGCTCGATCAGGCAATCGCGCACGGCGGCGGCACCCTGCGCGCGCAGGAAGTGCATGCGATGCTCGGTACGGTCGAACGTGCAAAGGTGCGCGTCATGCTCGATATTCTCGCCAACGGTGATGGCGCTGCCTTGCTCGACGAGATCGAGCGCATCGCGAGCTTTGCGCCTGATTTTGCACAGGTGCTCGACGAAGTCGCCGGACTGCTGCATCGCGTGCAATTGCTGCAGCTCATTCCGGATGCGGCGGGCGAGGGCGATGCCGAGTTGCTCGGTCTCAGCGGTCGTCTTGCTGCCGACGACGTGCAGCTGTGGTACCAGATGACGGTGACCGGGCGCCGCGACCTGCCGCTGGCCCCGACACCGCGTGTGGGTTTCGAGATGACCTTGTTGCGCATGCTCGCATTCGCGCCTGCAAGCGCGCACAACGCTCCGCAGTCGCGCGCTACGGCGGCAACTCCGATTGTCTCGAATGCTTCGCGCGCAGCCTCGGCATTGCCACGCGTGCAACAGAAATCTCCTCGGCCACCGAGCACGACTCATCAGCCGACGACTCCCGCAGCATCGGAGCAACTCCGCACGGTAATTCCAGCCGCGCCGCCTTCTGCTGGGACATTGCAGGGCACCACGGATTGGGCCCGGTTGATCGAGCGCGCCGAACTGCGCGGCCCCATCGGCGACATCGCGCGCCATGCGAGCCTGATCGCGATCGAGGAGCGCGTCGTCCGTCTCGCGTTGAAGCCTGCGCATGAACATCTCGTGGTCGGATCGATGCAGACACAGCTGGAACAACGCCTCGGCGTGGCGCTCGGGCGCGACGTGAAAGTAAAATTCGAACGCGACACCGGCGGCGTCGAGAGTCCGGCGGAGCAACGCATGCGCGTCGACGGCGAGCGGCGTTCGGCGGCCGCCGATGCGGTGCATGGCGATCCCTTCGTGCAGGCGCTCGTCGATACTTTCGGTGCGCGGGTGATTCCCGAAAGCGTGCGCGGGGTTGATTGACTTGCATAACCGGAAATCGTGCCGCAGTTTGAGTGCACGTGCTCGCAGTGAAAACGCGTCGTTTTTTGCAGCGAAAGCGTGGGGGAAGATGCGTCGGCAAATCCTTGCGTCGGCACGCCCTTGCGCCCCCGCTGCGGGTCGATTCAAACAAACATATTGACGGAGTTGCCAACATGAAAGGTCCACTCGCCGGTTTGATGCAACAGGCGCAGCGCATGCAGGAAGACATGAAGCGCGCGCAGGAGCAGATTGCACAGATGGAAGTCACCGGTCAGTCCGGCGGCGGCCTGGTCAGCGTGCTCATGAGCGGGCGTCACGAAGTACGGCGCGTGACCATTGATCGCAAGTTGTTCGCCGACGATCCCGAGATGGCCGAGGATCTTGTCGCTGCGGCGATCAACGATGCGGTCAACAAGATTGCCGCGATCAGTCAGGAAAAACTTGGCGGCGTCACCGCAGGCATGAATCTTCCTGCCGGCCTGAAACTTCCTTTCTGACGTGAGCGCCGGTTCGCCCCTGCTTGCTGACTTGATCGACGCGCTGCGCTGTCTGCCGGGGGTCGGTGCGAAGACGGCCCAGCGCATGGCCTTCCATGTGTTGGAGCGCGATCGCGTCGGTGCCAGGCGGTTGGCGGAACGGCTCGCCGTCGCGATGGAGCGCATTGGCAATTGCACGCGCTGTCGCACATTCAGCGAGGATGCGATATGCGCCTTGTGCGCAAGCGCCTCGCGCGACGGCAGCCTGCTGTGCATTGTCGAGACGCCGATCGATCAGCTGGCGATCGAGCAGGCGACTGGTTTTCGCGGACATTATTTCGTATTGCTCGGCAGGCTTTCTCCGCTGGATGGGCTCGGCCCGAAGGAAATTGGTCTCGACCAGCTTGAGCGACGCCTTGCAGAAGGCGAGGTACAGGAATTGATCGTTGCCACCAATCCGACCGTCGAAGGCGAGGCGACTGCACATGTGCTCGGACAACTCGCGCGCGCTGCGGGCGTACGCGCGAGCCGGCTCGCGCACGGTGTGCCGCTGGGAGGTGAGCTCGAATTCATCGACCGCGGAACGCTCGCGCATGCATTCGGCGGGCGTCAGGCGCTGGGTTGATCGCTACCGTAACGGAGGCAATGATGGCCGATACACTGTTTGCAAAAATCATCCGTCGCGAGATTCCGGCCGACATCGTCTATGAAGACGACGACGTACTCGCGTTTCGTGACATCAATCCGCAGGCGCCGGTCCACGTCTTGTTTATTCCGAAGACGCCGGTGGCGACACTGAATGACCTCACGGATGCCGATGCACTGAGCGTCGGCAAACTGGTGCTGGCCGCGACGCGTTATGCGAAGGCGCAAGGTCTGGCGGAAAACGGCTACCGTTGCGTGATCAATTGCAACCGCGATGGCGGCCAGACCGTGTTCCACCTGCACCTGCATCTACTGGCTGGACGGGCCATGCACTGGCCGCCCGGCTAGTCATCCGCATACCGTTGAAGTGAAGCGCGCGCCCGCGGTGCCAATCGTTGCGCCGGACGGGCATTCAATGACCGCGTGGTGACTGTGGTAGCGGCGCCTAATGGTGATAGTGCCGGCGAATGATGATCGGCCCACCCCAGTAAGGTGCGCCCCAGTACGAGCCGAATCCGAAACCATACGGGCCGTAGCCATACATCCACGGATCGTAGTACGCAGAGCGTGGATAGGCGGCTCGTTTTGGCCACAGGTAGATTGCGTCGGCGGCAACGTGCGGGTAGGCATAGTCGAATTCGCCCACCTTGCCATGATCAGTGCCGGTGATCTGACCGACGATTGTCAACTCCCGTCCGCGCTGGAAATCTTCCGGGTCGTAGAACCCGGCATGGCAGGCGATGAAGCGACCACCGTTGGCTTCATGAATTCGCGGTCGCGCACTGTCGTCGAGTTCGCGTGCGAGGACCTCGAAGCAGGTCGAATCCGCTTTCGGCTCCACCTTGACGATTTCACCGCCCCAACGCACTGCGCCGCCGGAACCTGCGCCAAGCGAATCATGTGGACTTGCGTTGGAGTATTGGCCTTGCAGCGGCACTGGAACGGTCGCGCAAGACGCAAGGCCGGCGGCGAGAAAGAGGGTTGCAAGCTGCTTTTTCATCGAAACCTCACGTGATATGTGTGCACGGCTGAATTGGCCTTCCGTTTTCGGCAATGCTAGCTGGACTCGGCTGAACGGCGATTCGTCGCACTGTCGGCGATTCTTGATCTACGCGGCAAGCGCAATGCGCGCACCGACTTGGCGAATGCATCCACTCGTTCCGTTGTACTGACGTCAGCACCATATCGGAGTTCAATGTATTCAGCGACCACGGGATCGGTTGCGCTTGCGATAGGAGGGGCGATGCAGCGGATACGGCGCAACAGATCCAGCGGGCCTTCATTTGGTCGCTGCGCGACTCCACTACGGATCAAGCGTGTGCCAAACAATGTCCATGCCCGATCAAGCGCGTCGCCGCGTGGTCGAAGGCCACTGCGCATTGCCCAGATCGTGGCGATCAACATCACGATACCAAGCACGCACGACAGCGCCAGCAGCAAGTCACCCTGGTTCGCCTGCGGGATGCCGAACGGTGTCAGCAGACTCTTTTGGCGCAATGCATCGAAGCGGATGACGCCTTGGGTCCACAAGCGATTGGCAAAGTCGAGCTGGTTGCGCAGTCCGCGCAGCCATTCCGATTGCGACCACCCAGGATTGCCATTCGCGGCGGCGGCGCCCAACTCGACACGGACGGGACTGACCGCCGCGGTCGGATCGACGCGTTGCCAGCCGCGGCCTTCGTGCCAGACCTCGGCCCAGGCATGTGCATCGGACTGGCGCACGAGCAAGTAGTGGTTTGCGTCGCTCCACCAGCCCCCTTGGTAGCCGGTCACGACTCGTGCGGGAATGCCGGCTGCGCGCATCAGAAACACGAAAGCGGACGCATAGTGTTCGCAGAATCCGCGCTGCGTCGAGAATAGAAAGTCGTCGATTGAATCGCGACCGAGCAGCGGTGGGGTTAACGTGTAAGTGAAACTCGCGTGAAAGAGTTCGAGCGCTGCGCGCACAGTGGCGTCGTCATCGCGGCCTTCTGCGCGCCAGCGTTGAGCGAGCGCATGGGATCGCGGGTCCATGCCTGCTGGCAATGCAAGTGCGCGGTTGCGCTGTGCGTTGCTCAGCGTGGGTGCGAGCACATAGTCGGGCGCAGACTGCACGCGATATTGGCGCGCTTGTGCAATGGGATCGCTTGAGGTGAGCGTGTGGTCGCTGCTTAATCGGGCCAAGTCGGGTGCGCTCAGCGGCAGGTCAAGTGCTGGCAACCAGCGACGGTCGGTGGCTTCCAGCGTGATCGTGTAGTCGAGTGCAGGGCCGCTTGCGTGCGCCTCTTCGAGGCTCGCATAAGCGCGTGAACGTTCGCGCGTCCAACTGGCGCCGTCAAAGTCCCACAGCACTATTGTGCGGAAATAGCGCTGTTTGGGCGATGGGACGGCGTTGTCAAAGTCGACACGGAATGCGGGCGAGTCGTCAATGAGCAGTTCGGTCAACGAGCCGGGCG
>JBBRZD010000215.1:0-5609 GCA_038237055.1 Lysobacterales bacterium
CAGCGAATGCCCACAGCTGCGTGCCGTCCGCGTGGCCATGATTGACCAGGACCAGTGCATGCTGGTCCGAGATGCCGGCGTCGCCATCGCGCACACCCTTGAAGCCGCTGGCCTCGATCATCCAGGCAGCGGAGAGTTTCACCAAACCGTTCGCGCCAGGCCAATTCGGCAGCTCCGGATATTTTGCGTGCAGATGCTGCGCCTGTTTCGCATCGACCAATGGGTTCTTGAAGAAGCTGCCCACATTGCCGATGAGGGCGGGGTTGGGCAATTTACGCATGCGGATGCGCGCAATCGCTTCGGCGACATGGATTGGGTTGGGCTCGCCGACGCCGAGTGCCGCGAGTTCTTCGCGCACTCCGGCGTAGTCGATGTGCAATGCGTGCTGGCGCGGCAGCTCGAATTCGACCGCCGTGACGACGTAGCGATCGCGTTCGTGTTTGAACACAGAATCGCGATAGCCGAACGCGCAATGCGCGTTGTCCAATCGCACGAATTTTCCTGTCGCACGATCCCAGGCCTCGACCGCGACGATGAATTCGCGCACCTCGACACCGTAGGCGCCGATGTTCTGGATAGGTGCGGCACCGACCGTGCCGGGTATCAGAACGAGGTTTTCCAAACCGACAAAGCCGTGTCCAAGCGACCAGTGCACGAAGTCGTTCCAGTTCTCGCCGGCCTCGACGCGGATAAGTCCGCGCTCGCTGTTCTCATCGAGAAGCGTGATCCCGCGCGCGGTGATCGACAGCACGACGCCGGACCAGTCACGCGTGAACAGGATATTGCTGCCTTCCCCGAGCACCAGCACGGGTTGTGTCCTGAGCATCGCGTAACCGAACAATTCGTGCAGCGCGGCAGCCTTGCGCACGTCGATCAGCAGGTTTGTACGGGCGGGCACGCGTAACGAGTTGCGACCCTGCAGCGAGGCATTCTCGATGATCGTGTAGCCATCGCCTTCAGCTGTTGCAGCGCGGACCTTGTAGTCGCTCATGAAGAAGCGACGCCACGGCGGCGAATCGCCGCGACGCAGTCGCCGATCAATGCGGGGCCGCGATAGATCATGCCGGTATAGAACTGCACCAGTGACGCGCCGGCGTCGAATTTCGCGGCAGCATCGGCGCCCGTCGCGATGCCACCGACGCCGATCAGCGGGATCGTCGCGCCAAGCCGTTGCGACATGCCACGCAGCACCGCTGTGGATTTCGCGAACACGGGCTTCCCGGACAGGCCGCCCGCTTCGGCTGCATGACGGTGGCCGGTAACTGCCGCGCGGTCGACCGTTGTATTGGTGCAGATCACGCCGTCGATCTTCGCCGCACGCAGAACGTCCGCGATGCTATCGAGTTCGGTTTCGCTCAAGTCCGGCGCGATCTTGAGCAGCATCGGCTTGCGCTGGCCGTGCTTCGCCCCGAGGCGCTCCTGCGCTTCGCGCAGCGTGTTTATGAAACGTTTCAGCGTTTCCTCTTCCTGCAGGTCACGCAGCCCCTGCGTGTTCGGCGAGGAAATGTTCACCGTGACGTAGCTTGCGCGCGCGTAGACGCGTTCGAGGCAGAAAAGATAATCGTCGATCGCGCGCTCGTTCGGCGTGTCCTTGTTCTTGCCGATATTGATGCCGAGCACGCCGGAAAATCTTGCACGATCGGCATTGCGCACCAGTGCATCAACGCCGCTGTTGTTGAAACCGAGACGATTGATCACGGCCTCGTGTTCGGGCAGGCGGAACATGCGCGGCTTTGGGTTGCCCGATTGCGCACGTGGCGTGGTCGTGCCGACCTCGACGAAGCCGAAGCCGAGGCTGGCCAGCGCATCGATGTGCGCGCCGTTCTTGTCCAGTCCGGCGGCGAGTCCCACGGGATTCTCGAAGCGCAGACCGAATACCTCGACCGGCAGCGGCTTTGTTTTCGCGGCCAGCAGCGGATTGAGACCGGTGCGATAGGCCGCCTCGATCGAAGTCAGGCCGAGGTCGTGTGCGCGCTCGGCATCGAGGCAGAACAGTAACGAGCGGGCGAGGGCGTACAAACGCGCAGTCGTCTAGTGGAAGTGCGTGGCTATGAATGTGAGGCCACCAAAAAACAGAACGAAGGCGATAGCGGCGAGGACGAAGATGAACAAATGCACCCAGCCAAGAATCAGGCCGGCGAGCGCCATGCCATCGCCTTCGATGGTGCCGGGCGGCGCGCTGCGGATTTCGCTGCGCGCTGAATGACCGCAGATAATCGCGACCACCGCACCGATGAAGGGCAGTCCTATCCAGCACAGGACGCCGAATATCAAGCTGATCACAGCCATGTTGCTGGTGCGTGCAACGGAAGTATTCATGGGAATTGGTGTCGTTCAGCGGCAAGAGAACCGCGCAGTTGTGCAAGGGTAGTCAGATGTGCGTGGCGGAGCAATGCGATGTGCATCCAGCCTGTTGGTGCAGCAGGATGGGCGATGCCCACCCTGCTCGCGACCCAATCAAAACTCGAACTTGATGCCCTGCGCCAGCGGCAGCGCATCGGAGTAATTGATTGTGTTGGTCTGGCGGCGCATATAGACCTTCCATGCGTCGGAGCCCGATTCACGGCCACCACCGGTTTCCTTTTCGCCGCCAAACGCGCCACCGATTTCCGCACCGCTGGTGCCGATGTTGACGTTGGCGATGCCGCAGTCCGAACCCGCTGCCGACAGGTACTGCTCGGCCGACTTCAGGTTCTGCGTGAAGATCGACGAGGACAGACCCTGCGGTACCGCGTTCTGCAGCGCGATCGCGTCGTCGAGCGACTTGAACGACATCACGTAGAGAATCGGCGCGAAGGTTTCGGTCTGCACGACCTCGTCGGAATTCTTGAGGCCTGTCACGATCGTCGGCAGCACGAAGTTGCCCTTGCGGTCGGTCAGCGCTTCGCCGCCGGTGGCGATCTTGCCGCCGCTGGCCTTCGCTTTCTCGACCGCCGCGACGTATTGGTCGACCGCCGACTTGCTGTTGAGCGGACCCATCAGTGTGGTCGCTTGGGTCGGATCGCCGATTTTGGTCTCGACCTGCTTGTAGGCCTTGACCAGCGTTGCGACGACATCGTCGTGGATGGATTCATGCACGAACAGGCGACGCGTCGAAGTGCAGCGCTGGCCACAGGTGCCGACTGCGCCGAACACGATTGCCGGAATCGCAATCTTCATGTCCGCGCTCGCATCGACAATGATCGCGTTGTTGCCGCCCAGTTCGAGCAGCGAACGACCCATGCGCTCGGCAACTTTCTCACCGACTGCGCGGCCGACCTTGGTCGATCCGGTGAAGCTGATCAGAGGAATTCGCTTGTCGTCGACAAAGGTGGACGCCAGATCCGTACCCGCATCGTTGAACAGGAAGAAGATGTCCGGGAAGCCGGCGGCCTTGAGCGCCTCGTTGCAGACTTTCATCGACGCGATCGCCGACAATGGCGTCTTCGGCGACGGCTTCCAGATCGTGATGTCACCGCAAATCGCGGCGAGGAACGCATTCCACGCCCACACCGCGACCGGGAAGTTGAACGCGCTGATCACGCCGATCAGGCCGATCGGATGCCACTGCTCATACATGCGATGGCCCGGACGTTCCGAGTGCATGGTGTAGCCGTACAGCATGCGCGACTGGCCAACTGCGAAATCTGCGATATCGATCATCTCCTGCACTTCGCCGTCGCCTTCGGGCTTGATCTTGCCCATCTCGAGCGCGACCAGCGAACCCAGCGCATCCTTGTGCTTGCGCAACGCGTCGCCGCACAGGCGAATGGCCTCGCCACGACGCGGCGCCGGCGTCGAGCGCCAGACCGCGAAGGATGCCTGCGCGTGGCGCACGATCGTCTCGTAGTCGCTTGCGCTGGATGCGTGCACATCGGCAATGACTTCGTTCGTGCTCGGGTTGACCGCCTGCACGACGCCGGCGTCGGTTGTCTTGGACCACTCGCCGTTGCCGAGGTAGGTGCCGGAATTGGTCTGGCCGAGGCCGAGGGCCTTCAGGATCTGGGCGGACATGAAAACTCCAAAGTTCAATGAGTTGCCGCCGGAAGCGAAGTCCCGGGCTGGCTAAACCGTCGATTATAGCAGGCCGGGCGATGGCCCCCGATGCGATGCGGTCAGCCGAACTGGAACGCGGACACCGCTTTGCCGAAAATGCGGTCGTTGTAGGTGCGCCGGCCGCGATCTGCTCCCGCGGCACCCGCGACGACCATCAGCGGCAGCAGGTGCTCGGCGCGTGGGTGACAGGCGAGCGCCGCCGGCATCTGTTTCCAAGCAAGCAGTTGCGCCTCGCGTGCCGCCGGGTCAGCGTCCTCGACTGCCCGCGTCAGGGCAGCATCGAATTGCTCCGATGCTTGCACGGTACGCGCGTCGGCGGCAAAGAATTCGCGCAGGTTGTGATAGCTCATCCCGCTGCCGATGATCAGCACGCCTTCGTCGCGCAACGGCTCCAGCGCGCGACCCATCGCAAGATGCGCTGCGGGGTCGAGCCCTGCCTGCAGCGAAAGCTGCACGACCGGGATATCGGCGTTCGGATACATCAAAAGAAATGGGACGAACACGCCGTGGTCATAGCCGCGTTCCGCGTCTTCCTCCGATTCGATTTCGCCCGCGCCGAGCAACGTGCGCACGCGCGCGGCGAGGTCGGGCGAACCAGGCGCCGGGTAGCTGAGACGATAGGTGCGCTCGGGGAAACCGTAGTAGTCGAACAACATCCCCGGGTGCGCGCCGCTATTCACCGTCGGATGCGCAGCTTCCCAGTGCGCGGAAATCACGAGGATAGCCTTGGCGCGCTCGCCCACGGCGGTGTCGATGCTGCGCAAGTACGCCGCCATGCCGTCCCACAGCTGCGGCGCGTTCGCTGGCGGATCCATGAAAAAGCACGGGCCCCCGCCATGCGGAATGAACACGGCAGGCAAGCGAGGGTTCGCAGAATTCATGGCGCTTGTACCGATGCTGGCGAGGGCTACCACATGGTGGCTCGCACTGTTTCGCCCAAGTGCGTCCCCTCGCATCGCCATCGCGACGATGCGCTGCGTTCGCGATCCCACACCCATTCACGTGGTGGGGCATAAGGACTCGCGGCGCTGATCCCGGGAATGCCTCAGGGACAGGTCAAGCCAGCCGGTAGTGTCAGCCGCGTCAAATCCATATGGTTCGCACCATAGTCGGATAGATAAGAGGCGAAATCCACGCGTCCGTGGTTGCAGTCGCTGAAGGAGAACGCAAACGTTCCCCACGGTCCAAGGTGATATTCCGCGGGATTGAAATTCGGAATCCAGGCGCCGCCCGTCCCTTGACCCGCATCGATCGTGGCCACGTCGCCGGCGATCGCGCCGTCGCCTCCGAACCAGGCCTGTCGCCCGTCAGGCGTGTAAGCGAACCAGTACGCGAGGACGCGATTGCCGGGCAGTACTTCGAGGAGAATGCCGTGGCCGGACTGATTGGGGTCGTACCAGGCGCCGGTGAAAGCGGCTGTTATCGGCACTCTTGCGGCCAGTCCGAGCTGCTTGATGTGGATAGACGCCATCAGGGATTCATCAAGGACCGCATTCTCCGGATAAAAAGACCTGTACACACCGGCTACGACGTCGTATGAGCCGACGAGGGAACCTGCAGTGAATATCGGCGCC
>JBBRZD010000216.1:0-5585 GCA_038237055.1 Lysobacterales bacterium
AAATACATCCATTCATGCGTGTTCCAGTCTTTCGCGCCGACGTCGGCAGCCGGGCGCGTACCGGCCAGCCATTCGGCGCGCGCGGAAGCGATCGCGTCGAAGCGTGGCGACTGCGGCAATGTCGCGCTGGCCGGAATACCCGGCTCGTCGATCCACGCCTTCACCTCTGCGAGGCTCATCTTGCCGGGATACCTGTCGAGCAGGTTCGGCTGCAGATAGGCGAGCATCTGTTCGGTGGTGATGCTCTGGAACGCGAAGTGATCGAAGTAGCCACGCAGATACGCATCGAATGTTTCACGGCCGAAACGCGCTTCGAGCGTGCGCAGCAACCACGCGCCCTTGGTGTAGGCGAAGTCGGAACCGGCATCGTCCGGGTCACGGCCGTCAAAGTCCGGCACCAGTCGCTGGTCGGGCTTGGCCGTGTCATCGACTTCGCGCCGCAACTCGTCGGCCGCGAGGATGAACTCCTCGTCGGCCTGGACCTTGCCATAGACCTCTTCAACGATGCGATTCTCGACATAGGTCGTGAATCCCTCGTTCAACCACATATGCTTCCACGCGGCATTGGTGACAAGGTTGCCCGACCACGAATGCGCAAGCTCGTGCGCGACCAGCGAAACCAGGCTCTTGTCGCCGACGATCACGGTCGGCGTCGCAAAGGTCAGGCGCGGATTCTCCATGCCACCGTACGGAAAACTCGGCGGCAGCACGAGAATGTCATAGCGATCCCAGCGATACGCGCCGTACAGCTTTTCCGTCGTCGCGATCATTTTCTCGGTGTCGGCGAATTCCTTCGCCGCCGCATCGACGATCGACGGCTCGGCATAGACCGCACTGCGAGGTCCGGTTTCGCGCGCCGCAAGATCGCCGACGGCGATAGCGAGCAGATACGACGGAATGCGCTGCTCCATCTTGAAACTGAAGTCGCCGTCGAGCGCGTGCCGTGTGTCGTTGTCGGCGCTCATCACCGCACGCAGCGGCTTGGGCACGCGCACGTGCGCGATGTAAGTGAAACGTACCGACGGCGTATCCTGCAGCGGCACCCAGCTGCGCGCATGGATCGATTCCGATTGCGAATACACGAACGGATACTGCTTGCCCGCGGTCTGCGCCGGCGTCATCCACTGCAGGCCGGACGCGCTCGGGGCGGTGTGGTAGTGGATGCGCACGAGCGCAGCCTGTTTCCCCAATTCGATACGAATGGCCGAACCGAGGATCGGATCACGCTTGCCCAGCGTCCAGCGCAATGCACGCGGGGCAGCGCCAGCATCGACGGCTTCCACCTTGTCGATCGTGAGGTCGCGCGTATCGAGCACGAGTTCGTGCGCCGACTTGTCGTGCCAGTCGAGCGCGAGCTCGGCGCTGCCGGCAAATTCACGCTTGCCGAAGTCGACGCTGAAATCGAGCGCCAGCGAACGCACGCTGACCTGATCGGTATTCGCATAACTGTGCGGATCGGCCGCGACCGCATCAACGGTGAGCAGCAAGACGGAGCAGACAGCGAGACGCGGAAGCAGCACGGCGAATCCTTGATTGGATGAGCTCGATTGGATGAGCTCGATTGAATCAGCTCGAATGGATTGAGGCGCGGCGGACGAGCGTTGATTGTCGCCGATCCAACAAATCTTTTCCTCGTCCGAGCCATTTACGAGCGTCCCTTGTGTGGGATCTCCGACGCACTGGACGCGCGGTCGTAGAACGCATCGAGATCGCTCTTGAACTGCTTCAGCGCATCGACGTTGAGGTACACCATGTGCCCGGCCGGGTAGTACGTGAACGAGAGATTTCCGCGCAATGACGGATCGAGCAGCATGTGGCTGAGATCGGTCTCGGTCGCGAAGAACGGCGTGGCGAGGTCGAACCAACCGTTGGCGGACAACACCTGTAATTTCGGGTTCTCGCGCATCGCGCGTTCAAGATCGGCGGCAACGTAGGGCTGGCGCTGCGGCTGACGCTGGCCGGCGACTTCGTGCTTCCAGTCCCACTCGCGGTTGATTTCGGTGCGAATCTTGTAAGGCTCGTCGCTCTTCCATTTCAGCGTACCCGCGAGGTAGTCGTTGAACACCGCAACGAACGCCCCCGTAATCGCGGTGTCGGACGCGTCGTAGTCCGGATTCTCGCCGGCGGCATCCAGATCGATGCCTTCGTATCGCGCATCGTAGCGACCTACTGTGCGCCGCTCGTCGCGCAGCAGCTGCTTGCGAAAGCGGCTCTGACTCACGCGCAGGTTCGCTTCCTTGAGGTATTGCACGGCCAGGCCCGTGTAGTGCGACAGCTTGGTCGCAACAGTATCAAGTTCACCCGGTGTGAGATTCTGTCCCTTCGCCAGCGCCCTCGCGTATTCCCCGCCAGCGAAGACGCGCGCTTCCTCGATGAAAGCCTGCATGCTGGTCGGCTTGTTCGGCACCTTGTCGTGATACCACGCGATCGCAGCGAATGTGGGCAACGCGCCGATGAAGTTTTGATCGAGTCCCGGCGAATTCGCGCCGTAGTTGAGGATCGACGACAACAGCACGACGCCATTGAAGGCCATGCCTTCGCCCTGCAATTTGTTGACGAGTGCCGCAGAGCGCGTGGTGCCGTACGATTCACCGAACAGGAATTTCGGCGAATTCCAGCGCTGGTTGTTCGTGACGCAGCGCGAGATCGCCTCGGCGAACGCGCTGAGATCCTGGTCGACACCCCAGAAATCCTTGCCCTTGCCTTTGCCAACCGGCGTCGAGTAGCCCGTGCCGACGGCATCAATGAAGACGAGGTCACGCATGTCGATCAGGCTGTCCGCGTTCGGCACCAGACGACACGGCGCTGGCGCAGTGGCGGCGGCGCTCGCCGATTCGACGCGTATCGGCGCGATCGAACCCATGTGCAGCCAGATCGTCGGCGAACTGGGGCCGCCGTTTTAGAGAAACGTGATCGGGCGTGTTGATGCGTTCTTGCCGACATCCGCCGTGTACGCGACCTAGAACACGCTCGCATTCGGCTTGTTTTCCTTGTCGTCGCGGATCAGCAAACTGCCCGCCGTCGCGGTGTAGTGAATCGTGCGCTCACTGATATCGGCACTGCCATGCGAGACCAGGGTCCTTTCCGGCGGAATCGGTTTCTCGTCCTTTTTCGCCGACTTCGCGTCTTTGTCCGCGCTCGCGTCGGCGTCCTTGTCGTCGTCCGCCGCGCAGGCCAATGACGAAGCGGCGAGCAAAAGCGTGGCGAGCAGAACATCGATCAATCGGGTGCGCATCGCGATTTCCTCGGCGGGCAAATACGACAGACTGCGCCGAACTACCCGCAGGCGCCTGTGACGAAAGTGCTGCCGTGATGTAAACGCGATGCAAAGACGCGGACTTGCGCAACCTGGGGGTCAGACGCGATAGCCACGATGTATCGCGACGATGCCGGCGCTGAGGTTGCGAACGTCGACCTTGGCTAGGCCGGCGTTTTCCATCATCGCCTTCAGCGTTGCCTGGTCCGGATGCTTGCGGATCGATTCGGCCAGATAGCGATAGCTCGTATCGTCGCCGGCAATCAGCTTGCCGATGCGCGGCAAAACCGGGAACGAATGGAAGTCGTACAGCGGCTTCAGGAACTCGGCGCGCACACTGGAAAATTCGAGCACCAGCGCGCGACCACCGACCTTCAGCACGCGGTGGATTTCCGCCAACGCATTTTCCTTGCGCGTGACGTTGCGCAAGCCGAATGCCATCGTGACGCAGTCGAAGCTCTTGTCCGGAAACGGCAACGCCTCGGCGTCCATCTGCGACCAGTCCAGACCGTGCAGTTTGCCGCGATCGAGCATGCGATCGCGGCCGACGCGCAACATGTCGCCGTTGATGTCGCCGACGACGACGCTGCCCGTCTTTCCAACCCTGGGCAGCAGTAGCGCAGCGATGTCGCCCGTGCCGCCGGCGAGATCGAGCACGCGGTCGCCTTCGCGCACGCCACTGGTGCCGACGAAATAGCGTTTCCAGAGGCGGTGCACGCCAAACGACATCAGGTCGTTCATCACGTCGTATTTGCGCGCGACCGAGGTGAAGACTTCGCCGACGAGGCGCGCCTTGTCGCCCTCGGGCACATCGCGATAGCCGAAATGGGTGGTGCCTGTCTTGCCGGTTGCGTCGTTCATGGCGCGCATCGTACCGCAAGCCGCCCTCGCGGCCGTTGCGATGGCGGCTGCAACCAGCCGATATTGGGCGTGGGCACCCATGTGCTGGCGGCGTTGATACTCGTTGGTGCATGCGTTTTGGCATGGCGGAAAATGCGCGCCTGATGCGGCAATCGTCAGCTGGCGCAAACATGACGACGCGCTGCCCTGCACCATTGCCGCGCTGCAAATTTCTCCGATAATGAGCGGGAGGAAAGGGAGACAGGCATGGCCGTATGGTGGACCGGGGCGATCGTGCTTGTTGCAGTCGCCGCAATCGTCTTCGTCTTCAACGACCTGGTCGCCGCGCGCAATCAGGTGCGCGCGGCGTGGTCCGACATCGACGTGCAATTGACGCGCCGGCATGACCTCGTGCCGCAGCTGGTGGCCGCCGTGCACGGCTATGCGAACTATGAGCGCGCGACGCTGACCACCGTTACCGAGTTGCGCACGCGCGCGATGGCCGCCGCGTCGATGACCGACAAGGCGCAGGCTGAAGGCGAACTCGCTCAGCAAATCCATCGCATCCTCGCGCTGCAGGAACGTTACCCGGAACTGAAGGCGAGCGAGAATTTCCTGCAATTGCAGCGCGACCTGGTCGGCATCGAGGATAACCTGCAATACGCGCGGCGCTTCTATAACGGCGCCGTGCGCGACCTCAACAATCGCATCGAGACATTTCCTTCATTGTTCATCGCCCGGCTCGCGAGCTTCAAGCCGGCTGAATTCTTCCGCCAGGGCAATGACCAAGAGGCTCCTGCATGAAGCGTTTTCTGCATGGTTTTTGCATCGTGCTGGCTTTGTTTGCCGGCGTCGCCGCAGCCGATGAGCGCATCCTCGCATTCCACAGCGAGATCACGGTCGACATCGACGCGAACATGCTGGTCACCGAGACGATACGGGTGCGCGCGGAGGGCGATCACATCCGCCACGGCATCTATCGGAACTTTCCGACTGATTACCGCGATGGCCACGGCAATCGCGTGCACGTGACCTTTGAGCCGCAAAGCCTCAAGCGCGATGGCAACGACGAGGCCTATCACAGTGAAGCGCAGGGCAACGGCGTGCGAGTCTATTTCGGCTCGGCCAATGTCACCCTGGATAACGGCGAGCACGTCTATGCGTTCACGTACCGCACCACGCGGCAGCTCGGCTTCTTTGCCGACCACGATGAGCTGTACTGGAACGCGACCGGCAACGGCTGGGATTTCCCGATAAACGCGGCCAGCGCCGCCGTGACACTGCCAGGCTCGATCGCCGAAGACGACCTTCGCGTCGAAGCCTACACGGGGGAGCAAGGAGACAAAGGCAAGGCGTATACCGCGAAGGTCGATGCGCCTTCACATGCAACGTTCACGGCAACGCGGACGTTGCCGCCGCGCAACGGCTTGACGATCGTGTTGGGTTTCCCCAAAGGCTTGATCGCGTCACCGAGCAGCAACACGCGTGC
>JBBRZD010000217.1:0-5526 GCA_038237055.1 Lysobacterales bacterium
CTGTCGAGCTGTTCGACCTGATGCTGTGCGAAGTAGCCGATCACGAGCCCCTTGTTTTCGAGCCGCTGGCCGGAGAGCGGCGCAAGCGTGCCGGCGATCGTCTTGATCAGGGTCGACTTGCCGGCACCGTTGGCACCGAGCAGGCCGATGCGGTCGCCCGGCCGCAGGGACAAGCGGACTTTTTCGACCACGCGGCGCTCGCCGTACCCGAGCGTTGCGTCATCGAGGGTCAGCAGCGGATCGGGCAGGGCGATCGGTGCAGCGAATTCGAATTCGATACCCGAGTCGACGCGAACGGCCGCGATTTCAGTCATGCGTTCGAGCGCCTTCACCCGGCTCTGCGCCTGCCGTGCCTTGGTCGCCTGCGCCTTGAAGCGATCGACGAATCGTTGCAGGCGTGCACGTTCGATCTGCTGTCGCTCGTGCGCGACTTGCTGCTGCGCCATGCGTTCGGCGCGCTTGCGCTCGAACGTGCTGACGCTGCCGGCGAACAATTCAGCGCTCGCGTCAGCGATATGAAGGACGTGCGAAACGACATGGTCGAGGAACTCACGATCATGCGAGACCACGATCAAGGTGCCGGTATAGCGCCGCAGCCATTCCTCCAGCCACAGCACCGCGTCGAGATCGAGATGATTGGTCGGTTCGTCGAGCAGCAGCAGATCCGAGCGGCACATCAGCGCCTGGGCGAGATTCAGGCGCATGCGCCAGCCGCCCGAAAATTCGGACACCGCGCGCAATTCCTCGCCGGGACCGAAGCCGAGGCCGTGCAGCAGTTCGCCCGCGCGGGCACGGGCCGCGTAGCCGCCGATTGAGTGCATGCGTTCGTGCAGCACGGCCAGGCGCGCTGCGTCGTGGTCGGCTTCGGCTGCGGCCAGCTCGCGTTCGAGCGTGCGGAACTCGACATCGCCGTCGAGTGCGTGATCGAGCGCGGAATGGCCGTAAGCCTCGGCTTGCTGGCGCACGTGAGCCAGCGTCCAGTCGCGCGGCCGGCTGAAGTCACCGCTATCGGCGCCCAGTTCGCCACCGATCAGGGCGAGCAAGCTACTTTTACCGCTGCCGTTGCGACCCGTGAGGCCGACGCGCCAGCCCGGATGAACGAGAAAACTCGCCCCGTTCAGCAAAAGTCGGGAACCCCGACGCAGGTGAATGTTGTCAAAGCGCAGCATGGGTTGAGTTTAGGGCCTGGGGAGCAGCGTTTGCCAACGCTTTGCGCCCCGTCCACAATACGCGGCCCCGCATAACGGCCTACCGGCTGTATGGCCATCGCCATCGGGCAGCCAGATCGGCAAGACATTTGAAAAACCTTCAGGAGTAGACATGACGCGTTTCGTGCAGAAGACCCTTGTTGCCGCGCTCGCGGCCAGCTTCGCAATCGGCAGTGCCGTTGCCGCTGATCCGGTTACACCCCCAGGCGCTGCAGCTGCGAAGCCGGCAGCCGACGTGCCGATCGACAAAAACAAGATCAGCACCATGGTCGGCATGGATATCGGCCGTGGGCTGACCCAGATCAAGGACGACATCGATATCAAGGCAGTTGAGCAGGCGCTGGAACAGACGCTCAAGGGCGACAAGACCTCGCTGACGACGGAGGAAGCGCTGGCCGTGCGCCAGACGTTCATGAAGCAGATGCAGTCCAAGCGCGTTGCCGAGCAGAAGGTTGCTGCCGACAAGAACAAGACCGACGGCGTCGCGTTCCTTGCTGCCAACAAGGGCAAGCCGGGCGTGAAGACGACCGCGTCGGGCCTTCAGTACCTGGTCGAAAAGGAAGGCACCGGCGCCAAGCCGAAGGCCACCGACACGGTCAAGGTGAACTACCTCGGCACGAAGATCGACGGCACCAAGTTCGACAGCTCCTATGATCGCGGCCAGCCGGCCACGTTCCCGCTCAACGGCGTGATCAAGGGCTGGACCGAAGGCATGCAGCTGATGCCGGTTGGTTCCAAGTACAAGCTCTTCATCCCGGCGGATCTGGGCTATGGCGAGAACGGTCCGGGTCCGATCGGTCCGAACGCGACGCTGATTTTCGAAGTCGAGCTGCTCGACATCGAGAAGCCGTCCGACAAGCCGGCAGCCGAAGCGGCCAAGCCGGGCGCCAAGCCGATGGTCAAGGCTGCTCCCGATTCCGGCAAGGTCGCGAAGCCGGCAATGAAGGCTGCCGACAAGAAGTAATCGACATCTGTCGTTCTGCAAAGGCGCGCCGCGAACCGGCGCGCCTTTTGCGTTTTATGGCCATGGATGGGCGGTATGCCGGGTCCGCTGGCGTTCCCGACGCCAGCAGACACTCGCCACATCCCTGTGGGTCGAAATGCAGGAGCAATCTCGTGGTTTTTCGCAATCGTTAGAATACGCGTCTGAAAAACAGGAAAAATTCGCATGCGCGTCACGATTTTTGGAACCGGTTACGTCGGTCTCGTCACCGGCACCTGTCTCGCCGAGGTTGGCAATGACGTGGTTTGCGTGGATGTCGACGCGGGAAAGATCGCGCGCCTAGAGCGCGGCGAGATCCCGATCTACGAGCCGGGCCTTGAACCGCTGGTACGCGCCAACCATGCGAATGGGCATCTGAAGTTCACTACCGATGCCATCGCGGCAATCTCGCATGCGCAGATCATTTTCATCGCCGTCGGTACGCCGCCCGACGAGGACGGCAGTGCGGATCTCTCGCATGTCCTGACAGTCGCGCGCACGATCGGCAAATCGCTCTCACGGTACGTCGTGGTCGTGAACAAGTCGACGGTGCCGGTCGGCACGGCCGACGCTGTGAGGACTGCATTAGCGAGTGAACTGGCTGCACGTGGCAGCGAGGTCGTGTTCGATGTCGTGTCCAATCCCGAATTCCTGAAAGAAGGCGATGCGGTGCAGGACTGCCTGCGCCCGGATCGCATCGTCATCGGTGCCGACAGTGCGCGCGCTGTGGAAGCGCTGAAGACCCTGTACGCACCGTTCAACCGCAACCACGAACGCATCGTGCTGATGGACGTGCGCTCGGCCGAACTGACCAAATACGCCGCGAACGCAATGCTCGCGACAAAGATCAGCTTCATGAACGAAATTGCCAACATCGCCGAACAGGTCGGTGCCGATGTCGAGCAGGTGCGTCGCGGTATCGGCTCGGACCCGCGCATCGGCTATCACTTCATTTATCCGGGCGCCGGTTATGGCGGCTCGTGCTTCCCGAAAGACGTCAAGGCGCTTGAATACACCGCGCGTGCGCATGACTACGAGCCCTACCTGTTGACGGCGGTCGAGGCGGTCAACGCAGCGCAAAAGAGAAAGCTGTTCGCGCTCATCGAGCGTCATTTCAATGGCTTGCTCAACGGGAGAACGATTGCACTGTGGGGGCTCGCCTTCAAGCCGAACACCGACGACATGCGTGAGGCGCCAAGTCGGATCTTGCTGGAACAGCTATGGGCGGCTGGCGTGAACGTGCGCGCCTACGATCCCGAGGCGGCGCAGGAAACCATTCGCTTGTACGGCCAGCGCGCGGACCTGGTCCTGTGCGAACAACAATACGCAGCACTCGAAGGCGCCGACGCGTTGGTCATCGTGACCGAATGGAAGACGTTCCGCAGCCCGGATTTCGAGCGCATGCGTGCATCGTTGAAGGAAGCGGTGATCTTCGATGGCCGCAACATCTTCGAGCCGAAGGCGGTTGAGGAGGCAGGATTGGTTTATTACGGCATTGGTCGTGGCCGCAGCGTGACGGCGGTACAACGAGCTTCCAGCTGACGCGCGGACATGGCCGGCAGCTGAGCGGTGCGTGCACGCATCTCAGGTGAGCCCGTCGTCACGTTTGGACCCGATGCGCGCAGCTAGAATGCCCGCTGATTGCCGGGGACTGCTGATGCGCGCACGACAGGTTTTGCTATGGCTGCTTTCGACGGGCAGCTTGCTGGCCATGGGAGTGACCCATGCCCACGTCTACGATCATGTCTACGCGAACGGCTTTGACGTGCCGGCCGATGCTCCGGCCACCGACGCCGAGGCGGCACGCTTCCTGACTCAGGCCACGTTCGGTCCGACTACAGCTGAAATCGCGCGTTTGCGCGGGCTCGGCTATGGCGAATGGATCGACGAGCAACTCTCCGCGCCGACCACGCTTGCGCGTCCTTTCGTGCAGCAGGTGATTGCGGCGCGCACCGCAGCCGGACAGAACATCAGCCAGAACCAGCGCCTGGATCGATGGTTCTGGACGGGGGCCTATGCGAATGACCAGCTGCGTCAGCGCATGGCATTCGCGCTGAGCCAGATTTTCGTGGTTTCCGACCAGAGCAGCTCGATCTCGCAAGACTTTATTCCGATGGCCGAGTATCAGGACTTGCTCGCGCGCGATGCTTTCGGCCTCTATCGCGGACTGCTCGGCGATGTGACCTACAGCCCGACCATGGGCAAATACCTTAGCCATTTTCGCAACCAGAAGCCGAGTTCAACGACACAACCCGACGAGAACTACGCGCGTGAGGTGATGCAGTTGTTTTCGGTGGGGCTGATCCAGCTCAATCTGGATTTCTCTCCGGTGCTCGACGCGGGCAACCCGATTCCAACTTATGACCAGACCGTCATCACACATACCGCGAAGGTGTTCACGGGGTTCACCTACAGCGACGCGCCGACCAATCCGGCGAACTTCTACGGGGGTGGAATCACCGCAGCGGGTTCCTTCAATCGGATGGCGTGCTGGGGTACCGAGCTGTTCCCCAGCGGCAGCAACATGCGCCACGACATCACTGGCGACGATGGCACCACGAACACGCCCAAGACCGTGCTTGCCGGTCTCACCATTCCGGCAGGGCAGAGCTGCGCAACGGATGTGCTCGACGAGCTCAACATCATCGCAGGCCATGTGAATGTTGCGCCGTTCGTTTCGCGCCAGCTGATCCAGCGTTTCGTCACCAGCAATCCTTCGCCGGCCTACATCGAGCGTATCGCGAACGTGTTCGAGGACAACGGTGCACCCGAGCACGAACGCGGCGACATGGGCGCGGTCCTGCGCGCGATCCTGCTCGACTCCGAAGCACGCAATCCGCCGGCGGACGTGAGCTATGGCAAGCTGCGCGAACCGCTGCTGCGCCTGACCGCACTATGGCGTGCCTGGGATGCGCAGCCGCAGGCGCCGAACGCGTATGGCGAAATCGTCATGATCGCGGGCAACTCCTTCCTTTCGACGATGGGTGAGAAGCCGCTGGGTTCGCCCACGGTTTTCAATTTCTACGAACCCGACTATCAGCAACCTGGACCGTTTGCAGACCAGAACCTGTACTCGCCGGAGCTGCAGATCACCAACGAAGCGTCGACGTACTCGACCGGCAACCTTTTTTACAATTTCACCCGTCGCGCGTATGTAGGCGTGAACCTGCCGCCCGACAATCAGACGCTGCCCATCGATCGCCCGCTGATCAATCTGGCGCCACTTGCAGCCAACGTCGCGAACGCCGCGACGATGGTCGACATGGCCAACGCGCGCATGCTCTACGGCAGCATGAGTTCGAACATGCGCACGACCCTGATCAACATGCTCGACTA
>JBBRZD010000218.1:0-5511 GCA_038237055.1 Lysobacterales bacterium
ATTCGCGTTCACGCTCACCGCGACCGCGGCGTTCGCTGCAGCCGGCAGCGCAGTGGCCAGGGTCGCCAACAAGGAAACCGCGAAGGTTCGGACGAGTATCGTTGCCATGGCATAACCCCGAGAGTAAGTATGGGCGAACCCTAGCGGACCTGCGCGGCCGCGTTCGGCTACGCGGTCACACTCGTCATTGTTGGCGTCGGCAGGCATGATGCGGCGCCACCCCCATTTTGCGCCCGATGTCCGCCAGCGATTCCGCCAGCCTGCTCGCCTACTGTCGCCCCGGATTCGAGGGCGAATGTGCGCAGGAACTTGCCGCACACGACGCGCTGATCGGTGGTGGCGGCTATGCGCGCGCCGCACGTGGCAGCGGCTTCATCGAATTCGTGACGCCCAATCGTGTCGCGGCCGATGAGTTGGGCGAGGCAGCGCCTTGGCGCAACCTGGTGTTCGCGCGCCAGTTGCTCCGTATCTTGGGACAAGCGCGTGATTTGCCGGCGAAAGACCGACTGTCGGTGCTGCTGCCTATCATCGAAACCGACCCCCGCCGCTGGTGCGACGCCTGGGTCGAAGCGCCGGACAGCGACGCTGCGCGCGAGCTCGCCGCGTTGTGCCGAGGCCTCAACGCGGCGCTGATTGCGGCAATGAAGAAGAAGCAGCTGATCGATCGCAGTTCAACCTGGCGTCTGCACATCTGCATGACCGCGACCGACGCTGCATTCGTCTGTGCCGCCAACATCAATACGGCGGCACCCTGGACCGGCGGCATCCCGCGCCTGAAATTTCCGCATGCGGCGCCCAGTCGTTCGACCCTGAAACTCGAAGAAGCGTTGATGGTATTGCTCGACGAGGGCGAGCGTGAACGCTGGCTCAAACCGGGCATGCGCGCCGTCGATCTCGGCGCGTCGCCGGGTGGCTGGACCTGGCAGCTGGTGAACCGCTCACTGCACGTGACTGCAGTCGACAACGGACCGATGGACGCGACCCTGCTCGCCTCGGGCCTCGTCGACCATTTGCGTTCGGACGGTTTCCGCTATCGGCCGCAGAAGCCGGTCGACTGGCTGGTCTGCGACATGGTCGAACAGCCCCGCCGCGTCGCGGAGCTCATGGCGCAATGGTTCGCCGAAGGCTGCTGTCGGTATGCGGTGTTCAACCTCAAGCTGCCGATGAAGAAGCGCTACGACGAAGTGCAGCTGTGCTTCTCGATCGTGCGTGCCGCACTTCCCGGTCGGATCGAGCTGCGCGCGAAGCAGCTGTACCACGATCGCGAGGAAATCACGGTGTTCGCTCGCGCCACCTGATGCATCCGTCCTCGCTCGGCCAGCACGTTCGTTACCCGGAAATCGTGCCATCGGACGCACCGATCCGCACGGCAGCGTCAAGCCTTTGTCGCGCAACGCTGAGCGGCTATGCTTGCGCGCAACGCCGCCGCGGGCAGCGCATGCCTTGCGTGGTCGCAAATCGATGAAACTCCTGCGCTCCTTCCTGCCGTTGCTGATATTGGTCGCGATCGGCATCGGCCTGCTTCTCTCCGGTGCGCTGGACCAATTCGCCCCGGCGCATATCGCGCAAGAGCAAGTGGATTTGCAGGCGAGCATCGCTGCGCATCCTCTGCTCGCTTCGCTGGCTCAGATCGGATTGATGATGCTGGCCATCGCAACCGGCATCCCGGGCGCAATCGTGATCGTGCTCGCGGGCGGCATGCTGTTCGGCTTCGTCGCCGGCACGATACTGTCCGCGATCGGCACCGCGCTGGGCGCAACCATCCTGTTCCTCGCCAGCCGCTCCGCGTTCGAGCATGGCAGCGGACCGGCCCCCGCCCTGGTCGAACGCCTGCGTGCCGGCTATCAGGCCTACCCGATCAGTTTTGCGATGTTCCTGCGCTTGGTGCCGTTTTTCCCGTTCGGCGGAGTTACGGTCGCGCTGGCGTGGCTGCGCTGCCCGCTCTGGCTTTTCCTGACCGCCACCGTGCTCGGCGGCACCGTGATGATCGCGTTCGAGACGGCGCTTGGCGCCGGGCTGACCGAAACCATCGCACGCGAGGGTGCCGTTTCGCTGAACATCTTCGCGCACAAACGCGTGCTGCTGCCGGTGCTCGGCATGGCCGTGCTGGCGCTGGCGCCGGTGGTCCTCAGCCAGCTGCGGCGACTCTCACGCAAGCGCCGAGAAGGGAAATAGACCGCCCGCCCCCGAGCAGTTCATTGGCGGCAAGAGCGGACGGAGCGCCACGAATCAGAAGGCTTTCGGGCAGTTTCCCGCCGCTAACGGGTCGTCTAATTCATTGAGCCCGCGCGCAGCGTTCCGCTATGCTGCCGCGCTACGTCCGCTGCAGAATCCCCGAGGCCCGTTTGAGCCGCACCCAGCCCCCCGTCGTGCGCACATCGTTCTGGCGCGCGCTCGCCCTGACCTTGCTGGTGGCGGCATTGAATGTCGGCTTGTGGGGCTTCCTCAACCGGCCGGTGCATATCACCGACTGGCACGGCGAAATCGGCGGCTTCGCGTTCAACCCGTTCCAGCGCTACCAGGACCCGACCCGTCAGATCTACCCAAACGAGGCGGAAGTCGACAGCGACATCCGCCTGCTGTCGCAGTACACGAAGCGCCTGCGCACATATTCCTCGGTCGAGGCCCCACAGGTTCCGCGCATCGCGAAGTTCTATGGCATGACCGTGATGGCCGGCGCCTGGATCGAGGGCCGCGCAGAGCGCAACGAACGCGAACTCAGCGCGCTGATTGCGCTGAGTCGCAAGAACGACAACATCGATCGCGCGATCGTCGGCAGCGAGGCGATCCTGCGCGGCGATCTCAGCGTCAAGGATCTGATCGGCTACCTCGATCGCGCGCGTGCGCAACTGAAAATTCCAGTGTCCACCGCCGAACCGCTCGACACATGGCAGCGCCACCCAGAACTCGCCGCGCACGTCGACTTCATCACCATGCATATCCTGCCGTACTGGGAAAGGATCCCACGCAAGGACGCGGTCGGCTTCGCGCTGGGCCAATATCGCGAGCTGCAGAAGCTGTTTCCCGGCAAGCACATTGTGATCGGCGAGATCGGCTGGCCGTCGAACGGCGACCGCAAGGAGTACGCGCAACCCTCGATCGCCAACGAAGCGCATTTCCTGCGCGACTGGTTCAATGTCGCAGTCGGCAACAAGATCGACTACTACGTGATGGAAGCGATCGACCAGCCGTGGAAGGAAGTGCTCGCCGGCCGCGTCGAGGCGTACTGGGGCGTGTTCAACGCGAGCCGCGAACTGAAATTCGCGTTCACCGGCACCGTGATCGAGGACCCGATCTGGCCGTGGAAAGCGGGCGTCGCGTCCCTGCTCGCGCTGATCCCGATGTTCTGGTTTGCGCGCTACTTCATCCGCTTCCGCGCGATGGGGCTTGCGTTCTTCCTCACCCTGATCCAGTTGTCCGCATCGATTCTGGTGTGGATGGCAACGCTGCCTTACGACTTCTACCTCGATCCGTTCGACTGGGCGATGCTGGTGCTGCTGTTCCCGGCGCAGCTCGCGATCATCCTGATCCTGCTCATCAACGGTTTTGAATTCACCGAAGTGCTGTGGCGTCCTCACTGGCTACGCGAGTTCAAGCTGCTGTCGCCGGCGGAAGGCGATCCGCAGCCGTTCGTGTCGATCCATCTCGCCTGCTACAACGAGCCGCCGGAAATGGTGATGCTCACGCTCGATTCGCTCGCGGCGCTCGACTACGAGAACTACGAAGTGATCGTGCTCGACAACAACACCAAGGACCCGAACGTCTGGAAGCCGGTCGAAGAATACTGCGCAAGGCTCGGCGCGAAGTTCCGCTTCTATCACCTCGAACCATGGCCCGGCTTCAAGGCAGGCGCCTTGAACTTCGGTCTGAAGGAAACCGATCCGCGCGCGGAAGTCGTCGCCGTCGTCGATGCCGACTACGAAGTGCGCAGCGACTGGCTGCGCGCGCTCACCGGTTATTTCGTCGATCCCAAGGTCGCCGTGGTGCAGTGCCCGCAAGCGCACCGCGACTGGGAACACAACGCGTTCCGTCGCATGACGAACTGGGAATACGATGGCTTCTTCCGCATCGGCATGCACCATCGCAACGAACGCAACGCGATCATCCAGCACGGCACCATGACGATGGTGCGCAGGGAAACGCTGGAAAACACCGGCGCATGGTCGGAGTGGACCATCTGCGAAGACGCTGAACTCGGCCTGCGCCTAATGAAAGCCGGTTACGAACTCGTCTACGTCGACGAACTGATGGGCAAGGGCCTGACGCCGGCCGACTTCAAGGCGTACAAGTCGCAGCGCTATCGCTGGGCGTTCGGCGCAATGCAGATCATGAAGGCGCGCCTGGGATGGATGGTCTCCAAAACCTCGACCCTGACCCGCGGCCAGCGTTTCCATTTTCTCACCGGCTGGTTCTCTTGGTTCGGTGACGCACTGCATCTGGTGTTCACGCTGATGGCAATGCTGTGGACGCTGGGCATGGTGCTCGCACCGAAGTATTTCACCTTGCCGATGTATCTGTTCCTGGTGCCGCTGATCGGCTTCTTCATCTTCAAGGCCGCGTTCGGAATCATTCTTTATCGCGTACGCGTACCGTGCTCCTGGAAGGACACGATCTCCGCATCGGTCGCGAGCATGGGGCTTTCGCACGCAATTGCGCGCGGCATCTTCGAAGGCCTGTCGCGCAAGAAAGCGCAATTCATCCGCACCGCGAAAAGCCGCCGCATCGGCGCCAAGCCGAATCCATTCACCGCCGTGAGCGAGGAGATGCTGCTCTTCCTTGCCCTCGTCGCCTGCGTCGTCGGCATGATCAACTCCAGCGGCATCAACTACATCGAAGGCCGCCTGTGGATCACGATCCTCGCCGCGCAAGCGATCCCGTATGCGTCGGCGATGATCGGCGCATGGATTGCGCATCGGTCGGGCGATGCGGTGGGGTAGTTGGCGGGAATGTCGGACGCGAATAGGCAGTCGCGCCGCTCGTCGTCACAACCCAGCAACGAGCGATGCCGATGTTGAGAGCAAATGCACTTGCGTTATCCGTCGCACCATCTGCCGACCGCATGACGACCAGTCGGTCGCCAAAAGCTGCAGGATTAGGCTGCGGGAATACACGGCACGATTGCTGCAATCGATTGATTTGCTTGGGAAGCTTTCATCTACGCATGTCGAAATAGCCGTGATAGGCTGCAGGAATACATCTCACTTCGCAATCGAATAGTAGTTATACCTTCACAAACGAAGCTCTATTTTTTGGCGTTGCTTCACGGAGCTTTCTGCACACGTTGCGCGCGCGTCGCTTCGGCTGCATCACAGCGCGTTCCGTTTTCCATCGCCGTTTCATCGCATCGTGAAAGCACTGGCCTTTGCGTCGCTTCGCTGGCAGTCTTTCGGTTCGGTAGTGTCGTTTCGGTTCTTGGTTGTTCCGGTCTAACTACTCCTTAGGAGACTTCCCGTCAATACCACGCGCTTGATGCTCTTGCCTTGAGCTTTCAGGCGTTCGCTGGTGAGGGTG
>JBBRZD010000219.1:0-5444 GCA_038237055.1 Lysobacterales bacterium
GCGGTCCCGCCGAAGCCAGCCTTTGCATCAATTCGCAGGAAGTCTTTGGCGCCAACGATCCATGGCAGCTCGCAGGCCTCGAGCGCGTGTACCAGCGCATGCGCGCGACGCATCTAGCAGCCGCCGGCGTGCGCTTTGCCGATCCGGTTCGCTTCGACGTTCGAGGCGACGTGCGCGTCGGGCGCGATGTCGAGATCGACATCGACGTGATCCTTGAAGGGCTGGTCGAGCTCGGCGACGAAGTACGCATCGGCCCGTTCTGTCGCGTGCGCAATTCCACTCTCGCGGCCGGCACTGTCGTGCGATCGCACTGCAATCTCGACGGCGTAGTCACCCACGGACCTTGCGAAATCGGACCGTTCGCGCGCCTGCGCCCGGGCACCGAGCTCGGCGCGAACTCACGCATCGGAAATTTTGTCGAAACCAAGAAAGCGCACTTCGGCGAGAACTCGAAGGCGAATCACCTCAGCTACATCGGCGACGCCGAGATCGGGGCCGACGTCAACATCGGCGCGGGGACGATCACCTGCAACTACGACGGCGCGAACAAACACGTCACCATCATCGAGGACGGCGCGTTCATCGGCTCCAATAGCGCATTGATCGCACCGATCAAGATCGGCAAGAACGCGACCGTCGGCGCTGGTTCCACCATTGGCAGGGAAGCGCCTGCTGGCGAGCTCACGGTCGCGCGCGTGCGACAGACGACAGTGGCCGGATGGAAGAGACCGAAGAAGGTCTAGATGATCCGCTCGACCCGACATGGGAATCCATGACCCTGTCTGTTCTGATGTCGACGTGGATGACGTTGAGCCCCGAATCCCTCAAGTGGATCACTCATTTGCCGAACGGTGTGACTGCCGACAAGCGGGCACATCTACAACAAGGCGCTCCACAAACTCCAATTGCAGCCGACGTTGCGTGCCCGGAAACTCTCGCTTCTCGCACTGGTCCGCACACGGAAAACCTCCATGCCTATCTCAAATCTCGGCTGCATGAATCGCTTCGTCACGAAACACTTTCTCCTGCTTTCGCTGTGCGTTTCATGCACCGGCACTGCACATGCGAAAGACGCGCCGCATGCGGGCTTGCGTTTCGACAGCCGTGACGTGTTCAATCTTGCCGACCGCACACAAACCCTCAAGGCCGGTCGCGACGCGCCAGCGACCTCGCTCAGTGCAGCGGAGTCGAAGAAGATCCTGACCGCTCCAACGTTGGACGAAACCACTCCAGCCCTCGGTTTTTCGGACGACGAATTCGGTTGCAAGCCGCCGTCGCCCATATGTTCGCTGGCGCACGAACGCATACTCATCGACGCAACTGAGGCTGCCGTCAAACGTGAAGGCAAGCGCCTGACGATTACGCCAACGTCGGGGATGCCGGCGATTTTTGTCGACTGGATGATGGCGACAACGAAAACCGCCGACGGCGACCGGACGACGCACGCGTATCTAGGCCGCTTGAAGGGCAGCGGTTATCACCGGGTCGAAGTGCAGTTCGATCAAGATGCCCCCGGTGATTTCCTGATCAATCCGGCAACGGGCGCCACCGCCTTCGTCCACAGCGGCAGCGATATCGTGACGCCCGCACCGGATGGCATGCATCTGCTCACCTTCAATGCTTTGAACCCGCCTTTTTCATTGCGTGTTGCCGCGCTGGATGCAGCCGGGCCTCGCCTCGCGCTCACCTGTTCGGTGAAAGCGGATAGTCCGGCTATCGTGCAATTCAAGGGCTGGCACGATGCATCCAGCTTCGACCTGGCATTGTTACCGGCCGGCGCGATCGGTGAAGAAATCATCGCCTTGCGCCTGATGAAGGATGCACAGGGTTGGCGCGTGGCCAGCTTCGATCCCGAACGTATCGCGGCGGTCGCGTTCGTATGCCGCCAGCCATCGTTCTGATGTCGTGATGCTGGAGCTGCCTGATCCCGCATTCAATCAGCAAGGCGCGGCCCTTTTGGCGTCGAACGCAATACGGTCTTGCTAAACTCGTGCTCCCTGCATCAGGAGCCTTCAATGGACGCTGTTGGTCTGCCCCGTTCCGACGACATGCGCGTGGGTGTCATCGGCCTCGGCTATGTGGGCCTGCCGCTCGCGGTCGGCTTCGGGCGCAAGCTGTCGACACTGGGTTTCGACATCAACGCGGCCCGCATCGCCGAGTTGCGCGAGCATCGCGACCACACGCTGGAAGTTTCGCCGGAAGAACTGAAGGCGACAACACAACTGCGCTTCAGCGCCGACGCCACCGACCTCAAGCAATGCAACGTGTTCATCGTGACCGTACCGACGCCGATCGACGCTGCCAAGCGTCCGGATCTGACGCCGCTCGAGGCAGCGAGCCGAACCGTGGGCCGTGCTATCGCTCGCGGCGGCGTCGTGGTGTTCGAGTCGACCGTGTATCCGGGCGCGACCGAAGAGGTCTGCGTACCGATCATCGAACGCGAATCGGGTCTGCTCTTCAACGTGGATTTCTACGCCGGCTACAGCCCCGAACGCATCAATCCGGGCGACAAGCAGCATCGGCTGGAAACGATCGTCAAGGTGACGTCCGGTTCCACGCCCGAAGCCGCCGATTTCGTCGATGCGCTGTACCGTCAGATCATTGTCGCCGGCACGCACAAGGCATCCAGCATCCGCGTGGCCGAGGCCGCCAAGGTCATCGAGAACACGCAGCGTGATCTCAACATCGCACTGATCAACGAGCTGGCGTTGATCTTCCATCGCCTCGGCATCGATACCAGCGAGGTACTCGCGGCGGCCGGTACCAAATGGAATTTCATGCCGTTCCGACCGGGTCTGGTGGGCGGCCATTGCATCGGCGTCGATCCGTACTACCTCACGCACAAGGCGCAACAGATCGGCTATCACCCGGAAGTGATCCTGTCGGGTCGGCGCATCAACGACGGCATGGGCCAGCACGTTGCCCAGCGCGTGATCAAGCTGATGACGCAACGGCGCATCCACACGGCGGGCGCGCACATCCTCGTGTTGGGTCTCGCCTTCAAGGAAAACTGTCCGGACCTGCGCAATACCCGCGTTGTCGATGTCGTGAGCGAGTTCAAGAGCTATCACGCGAACGTCCACATCCATGACCCGTGGGTCAGCGCGGACGAAGCGCGCCACGAATATGGCTTCGATCTCGTTTCCGAGCTGGTGCCCGGGAGCTACGATGCGGTGATTCTGGCCGTCGCCCATCGCCAATTCATCGAGCTCGGGGTCGATCGCATCCGCGCGCTCGGCAAGCCGGGTAGCGTGCTGTTCGACGTCCAACAGGTGTTGCCGCGCGACAAGGTCGACGACCGCCTGTAGTTCGACAATTCGGAGAATGGAATGCGTGTTCTTGTCACCGGCGCCGCCGGCTTCATCGGCTCCAGTCTGAGCGAACGTCTGCTCGCGCGTGGTGACGAGGTGCTCGGCTACGACAACGTCAACGATTATTACGATCCATTGTTGAAGGAGGCGCGCCTCGCCAAGCTGACGCCGCATGCGAATTTCAGCTTCATTCGCGCTTCGCTGGAGGACAGGCCTGCGCTGGAAAACGCCTTCGCCGACTTTCGGCCGCAGCGCGTAGTCAATCTCGCCGCGCAAGCGGGTGTGCGCTATTCGATCGAGAATCCGTACGCGTACATCCAGAGCAATATTGTCGGCTTCATCAACGTGCTCGAAGCCTGTCGGCATGGCAAGGTTGAGCACCTCGTATATGCGTCTTCGAGCTCGGTCTACGGCGCGAACCGCAAGCTGCCGTTCTCGGTGCGCGATCCGGTCGACCATCCGGTGAGTCTGTATGCGGCAACCAAGAAAGCGAACGAGTTGATGGCGCATACGTACAGCCATCTGTACGCGCTACCGACCACGGGCCTGCGCTTCTTCACCGTGTACGGGCCGTGGGGCCGACCGGACATGGCGCTGTTCCTCTTCACGCGAAAAATCCTCGCTGGCGAGCCGATCGAGGTGTTCAATCATGGCAAGCACACGCGCGACTTCACCTACATCGACGACATCGTTGAGGGGGTGATTCGCACGCTCGATCGCACGCCAAAACCCGATCCGACGTTCGACGCGCTGAACCCGAACGCGGCGTCCTCGTCCGCTCCCTATCGCGTCTACAACATCGGCAACAACCAGCCGATCGAGCTGGCGCGCTATATCGAAGTGCTTGAGGCAAAGCTCGGGCGCAGGGCGGAGAAAATCCTGTTGCCGCTTCAACCGGGCGACGTTCCGGATACATACGCCGACGTCACCGAACTGAACGCCGATACCGGCTACGCGCCCTCGACAACAATTGAAGTGGGTATCGATCGGTTCGTTACCTGGTATCGAGCCTATTTCGCCGCGTGAACGCGCGCGTAACCCTGCCACACCGTCGCTCGATTCCGGAGGTCGCATTGGATGCTTCTGCAACAACCGACTCGCTCGCCTGGGCCGGTCGCTCGCCATGGCAGCGCACATCCTCCGGCGAGCTGCTGATTGGCAACATGCCGTTGTCGCGCGCCGTCGCGGTAGCCGGTTCGACGCCGTGCTACCTGTACGACCGCGAACGATTGACCCGACGTGCACGCGAGCTGCGCGCATTGCTTGCACCGGACGTGCTGCTGAACTACGCGATAAAAGCGAATCCGATGCCCGCCCTGGTCTGCCATATGGCCGGCCTGGTGGATGGTCTCGACGTTGCCTCGCGAGGCGAGCTGCGCACGGCGCTGGACAGCGGCATGTCGCCCCAGCACATCAGTTTTGCCGGGCCGGGGAAATCAGAGCGGGAACTGGAGCAGGCGTTGGCTGCAGGCATCCTGATCAATATCGAATCGTTCCGCGAGATCGGCGTTCTCGCGCGCGCCAGTGCACGCAGCGGCGTACCTGCGCGCGTCGCAGTGCGCGTGAATCTGCCCTTCGAACTGAAAGCGTCGGGCATGAAGATGAGCGGTGGCGCGCGTCAATTCGGTGTCGACGCCGACCTGGTGCCGGACATGTTGCGCGAGATCGGAGCGGCCGGACTTGCGTTTGAAGGCCTGCACATGTTTGCCGGCTCGCAGAACCTCAAGTCTTCGGCGATCATCGATGCGCAGACGCGCTGCTACGAACTGGCGCTGCAATGGCTCGATCGCATGCCAGCACCGCTGCGCACATTGAATCTTGGCGGCGGCTTCGGTATTCCGTACACGCCGACTGACCTCCCGCTCGACGTGCGTCCGATCGGCGACAATCTCGCGACGCTGGCCGAGCGCGCACGTCGCGATGTGCCGGGTGCGCAGCTGGTGATCGAACTAGGTCGCTATCTGGTTGGCGAAGCCGGCCTCTACGTTTCACGCGTGATAGACCGCAAGATTTCGCACGACCAGGTTTTCCTCGTCGTCGACGGCGGCATGCACCACCACCTCGCAGCCTCGGGCAACTTCGGTCAGGTCATGCGCAGAAACTATCCGGTCGCGATCAATCGTTTGACGGCAC
>JBBRZD010000220.1:0-5367 GCA_038237055.1 Lysobacterales bacterium
CGCCTTCGCAGACATCGAACCAGCGCAGCAACTCGGCGACGTTCGCGTGCTCGAAGTTGTATGTGCTCTGCTCGACTTCGTTCTGATGGAACACATCGCCGTAGGTGACCGTGCCGTGCGGTGCATTCGCCCAAACCAGATCGAACACGTTGTCGACATTCTGCAGGTACATCGCGAGACGTTCGAGGCCATAGGTGATCTCGCCGGTGACCGGCCGGCATTCAAGTCCGCCCGCCTGCTGGAAATAGGTGAACTGGGTGACTTCCATGCCGTTCAACCAGACTTCCCAACCGAGACCCCAGGCACCAAGCGTGGGCGATTCCCAGTTGTCTTCGACGAAGCGCAGATCGTGCACCAGCGGGTCAACGCCCAGCGCCTTGAGCGAGCCGATATACAGATCGAGGATGTTGTCCGGGTTCGGTTTCATCACCACCTGATACTGGTAGTAATGCTGCAACCGGTTCGGGTTGTTGCCGTAGCGGCCATCGGTCGGCCGTCGTGACGGCTGCACGTAGGCGGCGGCCCACGGCTCGGGGCCGATCGCGCGCAGGAACGTCGCCGGATGGAAGGTGCCGGCGCCGACCTCCGTGTCGAGTGGCTGGATCAGCACGCAGCCCTGGCCTGCCCAATAGCTATTGAGCGTCTGAATGATTTCCTGGAATGTCGGTCCTGGCATGCGCCGGCTCACAAAGTTGCACGTGAAAAGCGCGCTAGTATAACGGTCGATGCGCAAGGCAGACTCAACGATATGGCCAGCGTGACCCAGGTTCCGCCGGATTCGAAGCCGGCAGCGGCGCCAGCGCTCGGGCTGCATCGTCGACTAGACCTCGACGAGACACTTGCCGCTCTGATCGCCGATGGCGCTCTGAGCGACGCCGACGGCAAACGCGTGCGCGCCGACGTGCGCACTGCGCGCGGTCGCACCGAGCTGCATCCGCTGGTGCTGGTTGCAAATCTCAAGCTCACCGATGCACGCCATCCGGACAAGCCACTGAGTCTCGAAGTATTGACCCAGTGGCTGGCCGACCGCGCCGGCCTGCCCTATCTCAAGATCGATCCGATGAAGATCGATGTTGGCGCGGTCACCCAGGTGGTGAGCCATGCCTACGCGCAGCGCTACCGCATCCTTCCGGTTGCCGTTACCGAGATGCAGGTCGTGTTCGCGACCTCGGAACCGTTCGACACGCGCTGGATCACCGATCTCGGTCATATCCTGCGCCGCGATATCCAGCGCGTCGTCGCCAGCCCGCTCGATGTCGGCCGCTACCTCACCGAATGGTGGAGCGTGCAGCGTTCCATCCAGCGCGCGAAGGATGCCAAGAACGACCTCAGCGATGGTCGCGCGATCCTCAATTTCGAGCAGCTGGTCGAACTGGGCAAGACCGGGGACGTCGGTGTCGATGATCGCCATGTCGTGCATATCGTCGACTGGCTGCTGCAATACGCCTTCGACCAGCGCGCCTCGGACATCCATCTGGAACCGCGCCGCGACACCAGCAATATCCGCTTCCGCATCGACGGCGTGATGCAGAAGGTGTTCGACCTGCCGACGCCGGTGATGACTGCCGTGACGTCACGCATCAAGATCCTTGGTCGCATGGACGTCGCCGAAAAACGGCGTCCACAAGATGGGCGTATCAAGACGCGCTCGCAGGGCGGCCGCGAAGTCGAACTGCGCCTGTCGAGCATGCCAACCGCGTTTGGCGAAAAAATCGTGATGCGCATCTTCGACCCCGATATCGTGGTGAAGGAGTTTCGTCAGCTCGGCTTCTCGCCGGACGAAGAGAAAATGTGGCGCGAGTTCGTCGATCGTCCGCACGGCATTGTGCTCGTCACCGGACCCACGGGTTCGGGCAAGACGACGACGCTGTATTCGACCCTGAAGGTGCTGGCGACGCCGGACATCAACGTGTGCACGGTCGAAGACCCGATTGAAATGGTTTCGCCCGAGTTCAACCAGATGCAGGTGCACAACGCGATCGACCTCGATTTCGCGGCCGGCGTGCGCACGCTGATGCGCCAGGACCCGGACATTATCATGGTCGGCGAAATCCGCGATCTTGAGACCGCGCAGATGGCGGTGCAGGCTTCGCTGACCGGACATCTGGTGCTGTCGACCCTGCACACGAACGATGCGCCGAGTGCACTGACCCGCCTGCTCGATCTGGGCGTGCCGAACTATCTGATCCAGTCGACCCTGACCGGCGTCGTCGCGCAGCGACTCGTGCGCACGCTATGCCCGCATTGCAAGGTGGAAGCCCCGCTTGATGTGCAGGCGTGGGCGGCACTGACGCATCACTGGCCGCTGGCTCCGCCGACGAAAACCTATGGTCCAAAAGGTTGTGTCGAATGTCGCAAAACCGGCTTTCTCGGCCGCACCGGCATCTATGAAATGCTGCGCATCTCTTCGGGCATCCGCGCGCTGATCCAGCCGAACATGGATCTGGAGAAGCTGACCCGGACTGCGTTCGAGGAAGGCATGCGGCCGTTGCGTGTCTCTGCCGCGGCGCAGGTTGCGCGCGGCGTCACAACCATACCCGAAGTCATCCATGTCCTTCCGCCGACGGATTGATTCACGAACTGCATGGCGATTCCTGATCGTGCAGACCGGCAGCACCTGGCCGGAATTGCGCGCGCGGCGCGGAGATTTTCCTGACTGGTTCCAGCGCGGCCTTGGACTGCATCGCTCGGACGTCGACGTAGCGCGCGTCGATATCGGCGAGGAATTGCCCGCCGACACACGTGGTTATGCCGGCGTGATCGTAACCGGCTCACCCGCGATGGTCAGTGAGCGTCTGCGCTGGAGCGAAGACACGGCGGCATGGCTGCGTGCGACGATCGAGACGGAAACGCCGATTCTCGGCGTCTGTTATGGTCACCAACTGCTCGCGCATGCACTCGGTGGGCGCGTCGACTATCACCCTAGCGGGCGCGAGGTTGGCACGGTCGGAATCGAACGCCTCGCCGCCGGGGCAGACGATGTACTGCTGGGATCTTCGCCGCCGAGTTTCATGGCGCACGCCTCGCATCAGCAAAGCGTGCTCGAACTGCCGAAAGACGCGGTCACGTTGGCGCGCTCGGCGCACGATCCGCATCACGCCGTGCGTTACGCGCCACGCGTCTGGGGATTGCAATTCCATCCGGAATTCAGTGTCGAGGTCATGCGCGGCTATCTGCGTCGTCGACGCGCGGCCGCCAATGGCGACTGTCCAGCCGGTTGCTGTCTCGATCGCGCCGATGCGCCGGCGCCTGCTGCACGACAATTATTGCGTCGTTTTCGCGAAATCGCGCGCACAGGGATGGCGCGGTTCACTTGACACATCGCGCCAACAGCGCGACTTCGAACTTCTTCGAACTTCTTCAGCCTCTGCGCGCGCGCGCAGCACGGCGGATCGCGGCCAGCGGATCGCCCAGCTTCAAGCCGGAAAGATAATCGCTGATCGCCTGGTTGGTGACATCGTAAAGCGGTCGACCCATAACCGCCGCGGCGGCCTTGAGGCTGTCGCGCACTTGCTTCGATACACGCAGGCTGGCATCGCGTGCGTCGTCTTTGTCTACTATATGTTTTTTCATGTTATTCCCACCGAAATATTGCAAAACGGCAACGATTCTGCCTCCTGCAGAAGTGTAACTGTGCGGAGCACTGCATTCGATACCGCGCAGTACGGGGCAGTGTGACGTTTTGTGACCGCCTGATGCAAATTTTCCTATCTTTTCCCGGAAGTTGGAGCGGAATCAGGTGTCAACGCGCTCGCTCGGGGCAGGCCGCGCTGAGGGATCGTCCCGGGTCAGCATGCGGGATCCAATGATGCCGACCTCGTAAAGCACGCACATCGGTATGGCAAGCATGGTCTGCGACAGCACGTCCGGCGGCGTCAGTACCGCGGCGATGGCGAACGAGCCGACGATCGCATAGCGCCGACTTTGCGCAAGCTGATCCGTGCTGACCACGCCAAGGGCAACCAGGATGACCAGCACCACCGGCACCTCAAAACAAAGTCCAAAGGCCAGGAACAGCATCAGCACGAAATCGAGATAGCGCCCGATATCCGGCATTACCGCGACGCCGACTGGCGCCACAGCCGTCATGAAGGTGAATACCGCCGGCAGCACCAGGAAGTACGCAAACATGCATCCGATGTAGAACAGGATGACTGCCGATACCAGAATCGGCACCGCCAGGCGTTTTTCGTTGCGATACAGGCCAGGTGCAACAAACGCCCACAGCTGATACAGCACGACCGGGATCGCGATGAACAGCGCGACGAAGAATGCGAGCTTGAGTGGTGTCAGGAACGGCGACGCGACCTCGGTCGCAATCATCATTCCGCCTTGGGGCAGATGACGGATCAACGGCAGCGCGAGCCAGGCATAAAGCTTGTTGGCGAAAGGCATCAGCGCGAGCAAGACCAGCAACACGGCCGCAACCGCCTTCAGCAGGCGCTCGCGCAATTCGATCAGGTGCGAGAAGAACGATTGCTCGCCACCCTCCTCGTGGCGATCAGCTTCGCTCATCGGTCGACGGGGTCCGGGGCGGCACGGCAGATCCCTGCAGTGAATTTTCGATGTCCGCTGACGCGGCGCTCAAATCCGCACGCAGGTCCGCCGCTTTGCGGGTGTCGTCCACCGTTTTCTTCAAATCTTCGGCCGCAAACTCGCGCTCGATCTCGTTGCGCACGTTCTGCCAGCTGGATCGGGCACGCCTCACCAGCGCCCCGGTCGTGCGCGCGACTTTCGGCAGGCGCTCCGGTCCGAGTACGAGCAGGCCAACGACTGCGATCAGCGCTATTTCGCTGAAGCCAATGTCGAACATGGGTGTATTCCGAAAAGACGGTGCTGCGATCGAATGCCGATCATGCCAATGATAATCAGCCGACCCGGTCGGACTTGTTGTCGGTGGTCGCCTGCGTTGCCGGCGGCGGATCGGCTTTCAGTTGCGGCTGCGGATCGCCGTCGCCGTCCTGCATGCCTTTGCGAAAGCTCTTGATCGCAGAACCGACATCTTCGCCAATATTGCGCAACCGCTTGGTGCCGAAGACGAGCGCCACGATGGCGAGCAGAACCAGCATATGCCAAATACTAAATGCACCCATGACGCTCTCCTCTGAACGCGATATCGACGCCAGAGCGGCATCAATGCTGCTTTGTACGCCACTTGCTCGACGGGCGCCGCAGGACAACAGGCCGACGTCGTCGCAGACGTCGAGAAACCAAGTTCAGCAGGCGCCCCAGCTATTGCTGTGTAGTGTACTCCTCGAGGCGGTCGCGGAAGTCGACCACCGCGTTCGGGACATTGTTGACGCCGCCGTCGAAGATACGTCGTACGGTGACGCCGTCGCCGTAGACCGCCTGATTCGCGCTGTTGTC
>JBBRZD010000221.1:0-5271 GCA_038237055.1 Lysobacterales bacterium
CGCGAGCATGCTGGTCACCGAGACGATACGGGTGCGCGCGGAGGGCGATCACATCCGCCACGGCATCTATCGGGACTTTCCGACTGATTACCGCGATGGCCACGGTAATCGCGTGCACGTGACCTTCGAGCCGCAAAGTCTGACCCGCGATGGCAACGACGAGGCCTATCACAGTGAAGCGCAGGGCAACGGCGTGCGAGTCTATTTCGGTTCGGCCAGTGTCACCCTCGACAACGGCGAGCACGTCTATGCATTTACGTACCGGACCACGCGCCAGCTTGGCTTCTTTGCCGACCACGATGAGCTGTACTGGAACGCGACCGGCAACGGCTGGGATTTTCCGATCGACACGGCCAGCGCCGCCGTGACATTGCCAGGTTCGATCGCCGAAGACGATCTTCGCGTCGAAGCCTACACAGGTGAGCAAGGAGAAAAAGGCAAAGCGTATACCGCGAAGGCCGATGCGCCTTCACATGCAACGTTCACGGCAACGCGGACGTTGCCGCCGCGCAACGGCTTGACGATCGTGTTGGGTTTCCCCAAAGGCTTGATCGCGTCACCGAGCAGCAACACGCGTGCGAACTGGTTCATGCAGGACAATCGCGGCATTCTCATCGGCACGATCGGTCTCCTGCTGGCGTGGTTCTATTACCTGCTGCAGTGGCTGCGCGTGGGTCGTGATCCGAAACCCGGCGTGATCATCCCGCAATACGAAGCGCCGGCCGGATTCTCACCCGGCACGCTGCGCCACATCGAGAAGATGCGTTACGACGATCGCTGCTTCGCTGCCGACATCGTCGACCTCGCCGTGCGCGGCGAGCTTCGCATCGAGGAGGTCGACAAGGTCTACAGCCTGCATCGCGCAAGCAGCGGCAGCAGCAGCGATCCCATTCCAACCGCGGAGACGACCCTGCTTGAAGGCGCACTCGATTCGAGCGGCGTGCTTGAGTTGAAACAGGAAAACCATACGCGCATCGCGGCGGCACGCGTCGCGCACAGCGCTCTGCTCGACAAGGCCGATGTTGGTCACTATTTCAAGAAGAACAGCGCCCTGGTGATTCCGGGTGTCGTCGTGTGTGTCGGTGCTCTTTTGCTCGGCATGCGCTCCGCAGCGACGGGCCCGATGGCGCCGGCGGGTTTTTTCATGCTGGCCTGGCTCAGCATATGGAGCCTGGCCGTGATTTCGTTACTCGGCACGGCGATCAAGGCGTGGCGCACGTCAAGCGGAATCGCCGGCTACGGCGGCGCGTTGTTTCTCACGTTGTTCTCGCTGCCGTTCGTCGCAGGCGAGCTATTCGGCCTCGGCATATTCGTCGCCGCAGTTGGCGCCGGGTTCGCCGCGGTGGTCGTCGCCTTGATCGCTACCAATATCGCCTTCTTCGACTGGCTCAAGGCGCCAACGCCGGAAGGACGGGCCTTGCTGGACAAGATTGCAGGCCTGCGTCTCTACCTCGGCGTCGCTGAGCGCGACGAGCTCGCCGCACAGCAGGCGCCCGCGATGACTGCGGACGAATTCCAGCGCTTCCTGCCCTATGCACTCGCGCTCGATGTCGAGAAGACCTGGGCCGACCGCTTCGCCGCCGCCGTTGGACCGGCTGCAGCAGCCGCTGCCGCAAGCTCGCTCGGCTGGTATCAGGGCAACACAGGCATGACCAACCTCGGCGGTTTCACCAACAGCCTCGGTTCCTCGTTGAGCAACGCGATTTCGTCGTCGTCGAGCGCACCTGGATCGTCGTCCGGCGGTGGCGGTGGCGGTTCTTCGGGTGGCGGGGGTGGCGGGGGTGGCGGGGGCGGTTGGTGATCAGGCGTGCAGTGATTAGGCGCGCGCGAGACCGGCATCATTGAGCGCGTCCAGATAGGCCTGCCAGTTCTTCGCGTGATCGCGCCCGAGTTCGTGCAGGACGCTCCACGAAAACAAACCGGTGGCGTGGCCGTCATCGAATCGCAGCAGGACGGCATAGTTGCCGACAGGCTCAACCGCATCGATGTTGACGTGCTGCTTGCCCGGTACCAGCACGCGCTGGCTGCGCCCATGCCCTTGCACTTCCGCGCTGGGAGAATGCACACGCAGGTATTCGGCGGGCAGGCGGAACGTCTCGCCGCTGTCAAACGCGACTTCCAGCGCGTGCGAGGCGCGATGCAGGATGATGCTGGTGGGGTTCGGGTAGGCCATTGCGCAGCTGTGTTTTAGCCCTCCCTTCAAGCAGAGGGTTGGGTGGGGATGGTGCGGCGAGTCACCGTTAGAAGCCTCGCGGCTGAAGCCGTTCCTACGACGCTGCCGGCTTCAGTGCAAGGTGTCTGAAACCGGCGCGCGCGGCGCGAGCGGATCGGCCGGCGAACCGGCAACCTGCCACAACGCATCCAGATACCCGCTGCCGAAACCGATCGAACCCAACGCCTCGAATTCGTACACGCCCGTGTCCGGATACCAGGCCGCATTCGGATCGAGTTCGCGCAACACCAGCGCGTTCGCATCCACCGTATCGAGCTGGCCGACGTAGCTGATTTCGCCTTCGTCGTCTTCGAGCATGTTGACCGAAATCAGAGGCGCGCACGCAGCGGCCGAGCGCGCGATCGAGCCCCAGTCGTCGAGCTGGAAATCCGCCGGAATGCGCAGCTCCTCGCCACGCAGCGCGAGCGCCTTGTCGACGAATTCGCGCGAGGGATCCACCTCGAGCGCGCTGATGTCGGCCACCCCGATCACGATGTAGCCGTCGAAACGGATCGTGTCGCCGACTTCGGCAATCAGGCAGAAATCACGCGACAGCGCAATAACGTAGCCATGGATGACGCCAGGTTGCAGGCGTTCACGCAGGATGCGCAGCGGAATGCGCTGCTCGAATGCCTCGCGCAATTCGGCGCGTACGCCACGGGCTTTGAAGGGAACGACAGTACTCATGTGCGTATGGTCGGGCAGTCGGCTCGAAGGTGCAAGGAAAAGGGCTCGGTGCGGCTTTATCACAGGATGTAACGCGAAAGGTCCTCGTCCTTGACCAGTTCGCCCAGACGCGCATCGACATAGGCCGCGTCGATATGGTGGTGCTGGCCGCCCTGGTCCGAAGCAGCATAGGAAATTTCGTCGAGCAGGCGCTCCAGCACGGTATGCAGACGACGCGCGCCAATGTTCTCGGTGCGCTCGTTGACCTGGAATGCGATCTCGGCGAGGCGCACGATGCCGTCCGCCGCGAATTCCAGCGTGACGCCCTCAGTCGCAAGCAAGGCTGTGTACTGTTTGGTCAGCGCGTGCTGCGGTTCGCTCAGGATGCGCCTGAAATCGTCCGCAGTGAGTGCGGAAAGCTCGACGCGGATCGGGAATCGGCCCTGCAGTTCCGGCACCAGATCCGAAGGTTTCGCGAGTGAGAACGCACCCGAGGCGATGAACAGGATGTGGTCGGTCTTGACGATGCCGTACTTGGTCGACACGGCGGAACCTTCGACCAGCGGCAGCAGGTCGCGCTGCACGCCTTCGCGCGAGACGCCGGCGCCGCTGAATTCGCCGCGCTGTGCGATCTTGTCGATCTCGTCGATGAAGACGATGCCGTTCTGTTCGCAGTTGGTGATCGCCTGCGTCTTGATGTCCTCGTCGTTGACCAGCTTGCTGGCCTCTTCCTCGATCAGCTGGGGGCGCGCCTGCGCGATGCTCAGCTTGCGCGACTGGGATTTCTGGCCGGCAAGCGACTGGAACATGCCGCGCAACTGGTTGGTCATGTCCTCCATGCCCGGCGGCGCCATGATCTCGACGCCGACGTTCATGGCGAAGTCGAGTTCGATCTCGCGCTCGTCGAGCGCACCTTCGCGCAGCTGCTTGCGCAGCTTCTGGCGCGTGTCTGCGTCACGCGTATCGTTGGGTTGCGGCTCGTTGGCGAAGCCGACACCCTGCCGGCGCGGCAGCAGCGCGTCTAGAATGCGATCTTCGGCACGATCCTCGGCCTGCGAACGGACGCGGGATTTTGCCTGCTCGCGCATCATCTTGACCGCGCTGTCGGCGAGGTCGCGAATGATCTGCTCGACGTCCTTGCCGACGTAACCGACCTCGGTGAACTTGGTCGCTTCGACCTTGATGAACGGCGCGTTCGCGAGCGCGGCAAGGCGCCGCGCGATCTCGGTCTTGCCGACGCCGGTCGGGCCGATCATCAGGATGTTCTTCGGCGTGACTTCCTCGCGCAATGCGGGATCTAGCTGCATGCGTCGCCAGCGGTTGCGCAGTGCAATTGCAACCGCACGCTTGGCCGCATTCTGGCCAATGATGTAACGGTCGAGTTCGTTGACGATTTCGCGGGGAGTGAGTTCGGACATGTGCACTGGCGATCAAGGGGATTTTTTCTTCGTCGTCATCCCGGCGAAAGCCGGGATCCATTCTGATCTTCATTCAAGAGCACCATGGATTCCGGCTTTCGCCGGAATGACGGGCCAAGGCTAAAGTTCTTCGATGGTGACGTTGTGATTGGTATAGATGCAGATGTCGCCGGCAATGTTCAATGCCTTCTCGACAATCGCACGCGGATCCAGATCGGTGTGTTCAAGGAGTGCCTTCGCTGCAGCGAGCGCGAACGGGCCGCCGGAGCCAATCGCGATCAGGCCCTGCTCCGGTTCGAGCACGTCGCCGTTGCCGGAAATGATCAGGGACGTCGATTTGTCGGCAACTGCGAGCAAGGCTTCCAGACGTCCGAGACGGCGCTCGGTGCGCCAATCCTTCGCCAACTCGACCGCCGCGCGCGTGAGATTGCCGCCGTGCTTGTCAAGTTTCTGCTCGAACAGCTCGAACAGGGTAAATGCATCTGCGGTCGCACCGGCAAACCCGGCGAGCACATCGCCCTTGCCGAGGCGGCGGATTTTCTTCGCATTCCCCTTCATGACCGTGTTGCCGAGCGTGACCTGGCCATCGCCACCGATCACGACGCGATCACCGCGACGAACGGAAACGATGGTGGTCGCGTGGAAGCTTTCCATAAGCGTCAAATCCGTTGTGAAGTCAGCGATTTGGGGTTTAGCAAATACGATTGCAAGCGCGTGAGAGGTCCCGGCGCCGACTATTCGCGCTTGCGTCGCGCGCGCGGATGCGCGGCGTCGTAGACCTTGGCCAGATACTGGAAATCCAGATGCGTATAGATTTGAGTGGTGCCTATGTCCGCGTGCCCGAGCAATTCCTGCACGGCGCGCAGATCGCCTGAGGATTCGAGCAAATGGCTCGCACAGGAATGGCGCATCAGATGCGGATACACGCGTTTCCAAACGCCTTGTTCGTTCGCACGTTTCTTGAGCCGCGCACGC
>JBBRZD010000222.1:0-5270 GCA_038237055.1 Lysobacterales bacterium
CAGACTGTCCTGTCGTGGCGCCGGCGCCCGCAGCCTCGGCGGTGCGCGAAGATTGCACCTGTGCCGGGCGCAGCCGAGCCCTGAGCACTTCGACTTGCGCCTGTGCCTGGGCGACGCTGGCCTGCGCAATGCCGACGCCGATGCGCGATTGGCGCGGATCGAGCCGCGCGAGCGCATCGCCCTGCTTGACCGTGTCGCCATCCTCGACCTTGACCTCGACGACGCGCCCGTCGCGAGCGGCGACAATGCGGATGAGTCCCCCTTCGACATCCACCTGACCGCGCGCCATCGCCAGGTACGCGCCAGAAGCGGCGGTGCCTGCGGAGGCGGAAGCCGCCATCGGCTTGTCGTGAGTGCCATCGGAGCACGCGACCAGCACCGCAAGCAGCGGCACGATCAGAGAATGAAATTTCATGCGTCGCCTGATCATTGAAAACGTTCCGTAGCTTATCGTCGCAGTTCACGCAGCAACGCGCCGCAGCTTCCACAAGCGCGCATCGAAAGCCGTGCGTCGCTCAATGGAGCCACTGGCGCAGGAGCGCGACAGTGACACAAGACACGACGATTGCCAGAGGCGCGACTTTCCAGCGCTGCAGCAGCACGAATCCTGATGCAGCCACCAGCACATCGCCAGCATCCATGACGGCGCTGGTCCAGACTGGATCGTACAGTGCCGCGCCGAGCATGCCGACCGCTCTCATGCCGATACCGGTCGCTGCGTTCGCTGATCCGAAAGGATGCGGCCATCCTCCATCGCCAGCACGCGATCGGAATGCGTGGTCAGGCGCGGATCGTGGCTGACACATAGCACGGTTGCTCCGTGCGTGCGTGCGATACGGTGCAGCGTATCGATGACGATCTGCCCGTTCGCCGCGTCGAGCGCACTGGTCGGCTCATCGGCAAACAACAACTGCGGTTCCTTCGCCAGCGCACGCGCAATCGCGACCCGCTGCTTTTCGCCACCGGAAAGTTCGGCCGGTTTCAGTTGCATGCGGCTGGCAAGACCGACCTCTTCCAGCGCCGCTTCAGCGCGCTTGCGCGCAGCCTCGTTGCCAAGCCCGAGATAGCCAAGCGGCAACATGACCTGCTCCAGCGCGGTCAGCGCCGGAAAAAGATTGAAGCCCTGAAAGACGAAGCCCGTATGGCGCAAACGGAACTGTTCGAGCTCGACGGGGGTCAGGCGCGCAAGCTCATGACCAAGCGCATGCACGCGGCCGCCATCTGGCCGCAGCAAGCCGCTGAGAATTGCGAGCAGTGTGCTCTTGCCGCAGCCGGACGGGCCCGATACCAAGGTCAGCTCGCCGGCTGCAATCTCGATCGAAAGACCACGCAGCACGTCGGTGCGCACGGCACCCGAGACGAAGGATTTGTCCAGTGAATCGGCGATCAACGAAAAGGACATGGCATCAGCGCAACAGCAGAGCCGGATCGGCGTGACGCAGCGTGCGCACGGCCGCGAGCCCGGACAACAAGGCGATTCCCATGACCAGCACCGCGCAGATCACCACTGTCGCAAGATCCAGTTGTACCGGCACATCGCGTCGGTGCGCGAGAAAAATCAGCAGTGCCGTCGCGATGCCGCCGACTACGAGACCGAACGCACCGACCCATGCCGCTTGCGCCAGCACCACGCGACGCAACTGCGTGAAGCCGACGCCGAGCGCATGCAGGGTCGCGTACTCGCGGATGGAACCGGCGACCGCGCTCATCAGCGTCTGGCTGGTGATGACGGCACCGACGATGAATACAACGATCGCCAGAAAAAGAACGCCAAGGCCCGCACCGGTCTCGAACATCCAGTACAGGACAGCGCGGCGACCAAACGCAGACTTGGTCCAGACACCGAATCGAGGCGTGGTTGAATTGGATTGCAGCAGCCGCGCGGCGACCGCATCCGCCTGCGCTGAATCGCGCAGCTTGACTACGTAGTAGGCGACTTCACCATGGCTGTCGCCGTTGTCCAGGCGCCGCGAAGTCGCCAGCGAGGTCACGATGTTGACACCACCCAGTGCGCGCAAGCCGTTGCCCACGCCGACGATGCGCACGCGATGACCGTTCACCACGGCCTGGCCTCCAACGTCCAGGCCGAGCTTGGGCAGATCCGCGCGATCGACGATGACTCCATCGGGTTCGTCGAGCCGGGCGCGCAAGGCCGGCGTCAGAACATCGGCGAACATCAGGCCATCGGCGCGTGTGTCGATGCCGGAAATGAAAACCGAAACACCGCCCTTGTCGACCGGCCCGCGCCAGTCGCCGTCTATCCAGTTGAATGGCTCGACGCGCTCGACCTGTGGATCCATCAAGGCCTTGATTTCGGCTTCGTGCGGAATCGGCCGACCGAGCTCAATGCTCTGCGTGCCCGGATAGCCGATCCACAGGTCAGCCGCGGATTCTTTGATATAGACGGCTGAACTGTTGAAGATGCCGAATACAAGCGCTGCCTGCACCAGCAGCAGCAAGCCGGAGAACGCGACCGCGAGCGCGGATGGAAGGAAGCGTCGCCATTCGTACAGCAGGGTCTTGCGCGCGAGCGGCACCATCAGTGCGCCATCCCATTGTGCTCGTATGCACCAGACCGCTCCGGGGTCGGCATCATTGGCGTCGATGCCTCTTTGCCCCGATCGTTTTCCGCAGGCGTAGCGGTATCGCCGGAAGGCAGCGGCGCACCACCCATCGCCTTGTACAGCGCGATGAAAGCAATGCTGCGCGCCTGCTCCGCCTGCGCCATCTCCAATCGTGCCTGGACCAGCGCGACGTTCGACGCAGCGCGGTCAAAACCATCGGCAAGTCTGAGCCGAGCCAGCGCTGTGGTCGCCGCCACCCCACGCTCACCCGCGGCGAGCGCTCCGCGCAACGCGACCGCGCGCTCGCGCTGCCGTTCCAGCGTCGCCATTGCGGTCTCGGTTTCGGCGACTCCATCGAGCACGGCCTGTCGATACGCATACACGCTGGCGGACAACTCCGCTTGGCGCGCGTGGAAAATCGCCTCGCGCGCGCCCCAGTCGAACAGCGGAATATCGATGACCGGCCCGAACGTCACGATGCCGTCGGCATCGTTCAGTTTTGTGTGGCCAATGACTTTCGCCGAATAGGTCAACGAGCCGCCGAGGCCCAGGTGCGGAAACATGTCCGAACGCGCCAGCCCGGCTTGGCCGGCAGCCTTTAGTACGTCGTTTTCCGCATGACGTATTTCGGGACGCGTGCGCAGCAGGTCGGCAGGCACACTGTCGATGCGCAAGTCACCCAGTTGTGGAGCGGTACCGTCTGCAACCGGGATCGCGTCCGGCTCGCTGCGCCCAAGCAGAATTGCCAATTGTTGCCGGCACCGATCGATCGCCAGACGGGGCTCGTACAACGCAGCCTGGGCGGTTGACTGTTCGGCCTCGGCGCGAGCCAGCTCGTTCCCAGATGCGAGTCTCAAACGCTCGCGCGTCGCCGTCAATGCGACCTTCTCGGCGGCACTCGCAACCAGCTGATCGAGCAAGCCAAGGCGTTGCTGCGCAGCGCGCAATTCGATGTAGGCGCGCGCAGTTTCGGCCACTACGCTAACGCGCGCAGCCTGCGTGTCGCTCTGAGCAATGCCGAGATCGGCGTTGGTGACGCGAGCATGACTCTTCGCGCGCCCGAAAAAACCGAGCTCCCATTTGGCGTCGAAGCCCAGTTGGAAATAGCTCGCAGCGCTGTCGGGCGTGGGTTCGGCAAACGTATGCAAACCAATCTGTGGAAGAAATTCAGCACTGGCGTGTTGCGCCAGAGTGCGTGCAGCCTTGATGTGCAACTCGGCTTGGCGCACCGTCAGGTTGTCGGCAAGCGCCTTCTCGATGAGGCCATCCAACACGGGATCATTGAACGCCGTCCACCAACTGCGCAGATCCGGCGCCGCCGCGCTGGCGGATGCGGAAGCGTGTCGCCACGCGGCCGGCATGTCCGGCTTGAGTTCGGGCACCGTCGGTGCAGCGCAACCCCCCAAGCATGCAATGACGCACGCCAATGCCACGCGCCACAGACGCTGCGACGAGTGCCCGGCGGCCCCAAGCGGTTTGGCCCGGGTCGGATGTGCAGTGCGGATACCCATGCGTGATAGTGGTCGCGCGATCCAGTTGACGGCCCGATCGCACGGGCCAACGCCAAGTTTAGCCGGTTGCGGATGCGCTGCGGTGGCCGCCGCCTCGGCTGCAGCGGCGAAATGATGGAAAACCGTGCCGGGTCAATGACGATCGACCCGGCACATCGCCATCAGCTTAGTGCTTCGATTTCGGCTTCGCGTCGGCAGCGGTCTCGCGCGCCTGATCGGCGGGCGATTCGACTTGGGTCGCTGCGATCGCACCGGTCTTCGCGTCGACCTGCACCTCGGTGATGTCCTTCGAGTTCGGACGCGCGATGTCGAACGACCAGATCAACTTCCCATGCTCATTTTCCAGTTCAGAACTTTTGATGACCCCATCCGGCACTTTCTGCAATGCCGTGGTGCGCGCGTCGGCTTCGGAAACTTTGGCTTGCGCAAGGAGACTTCGTTGAGACTGACCTGCGATGGCACTTGATGTTGCAAGGACAAGAACGAATGCGCTGGTGGCAATGTGGCGAATATTCATGGTGGTACCTCGCTAGTTGGACCATACGCAGCGTAGCCACGCATACTTAAGCGATCATTATCCGGAGGGTGTCGATTGGCGGCCGCTTATCAGACGTTCATCGAGGACATCAATTCACCGAGGAACGCTTCGCCATAGCGTTCGAGCTTGCGCTCACCGACACCACTGATCGCGCCAAGCGCACGCAGGGTCTGCGGATGGTCACGCAGCATCGCGAGCAGCGTCGCATCGTGGAAAATTACATAGGCAGGAACGCCCTGCTCTTTTGCGAGTCGCGCGCGCAGATCGCGCAGGGCATTCCATAGCGAGGATTCGTGCGGCGCGATATCGAGGCTCGCACGTGTGCGTTCGGTGCGTGATTTCTGCCGTTTTACGCGACGCTCGCCGCTGTCGGCCTGTCGGCGCAGGAGCACGGGCGTCTCGCCGCGCAACACCGCGCGACTCGCTTCGGTAAGCCGCAATGTGCCGTAACCTTCCTCGTCAGGCGTGAGCAGCCCGATCGCGACGAGCTGGCGGAACACGCCGCGCCATTGCTGCTTGTCCAGATCGGCGCCAAGTCCAAACGTGCTGAGTTCATCGTGACGCAGCGCGCGGATGCGTTCGTCCGCTTCACCGCGCAGAACGGCGATCAAATGCGTCGCGCCGAATCGCTGTCCGGTCCGATACGCGCAGGACAAC
>JBBRZD010000223.1:0-5149 GCA_038237055.1 Lysobacterales bacterium
CATGGATGTTTCCGCGTTTCCCGAAGCGGTCGATTTCATTGGCCCGACCGATGGCGTGATCTTCGTGCGCCAGTCGCAAATCCGCTACACCGATGGCGGCTTCTCCGTCTCGCTGGAGAACCCCGAGACCACGATCACCCCGCACAACGGCGGCGCAACGGTGCAATCGGATCGCGGTGCCATGCCGGACGTAACGGCGCGCTACGGCTGGAAGGGCGATTGGGGTACGTTCGGTGTCGGCGCATTGGTGCGCGATTTGAGGATCGATCGCCTTGCGACCGCCACCGATGCAGCAATCAAGGACAGCTCGTTCGCTGGCGCGGTGACGGTCGGCGGCAAATGGAACCTCGGCAAGAGCGACGACCTGCGCTATCAGCTCACCTTCGGCAGCGGTTTCAGCCGGTACATCGGGCTCGGAATCACCGCCGATGCGGGCCTGGAAGCGGATGGCTCGCTCGACTCCCTCGGCGGAATCGCAGGCTACGTCGCCTGGCGTCACATGTTCACGTCGCAACTGCGAACGAACGTGATGTACGCGCGCAGCCAGTACGACAACGACATAACGGTGACCGGCCTCGGGGCGACGAAGTCCGCGCAGAGCTTGCGCGCGAACATCTTCTATTCGCCGTTTCCAAAACTCGACATCGGTGCCGAGCTCATGTTTGGTCGTCGCGAGGTCGAGAGCGGCCTCAACGGCGATCTGACGCGCCTGCAGGTCACCACCAAATACTCGTTCTAAGGGGAATTGCAGATGGCGACGACCACAGCTCCAACCGCAGCTCCTCTCTCCACGAATCACAAACGCGTCATCATTGCGTCGAGCGTCGGCACCGTTTTCGAGTGGTACGACTTCTATCTCTACGGCTCGCTCGCAGCGATCATCGCCAAGCAGTTCTTTTCTGCTCTCAACCCGACCAGCGGCTTTATCTTCGCGTTGCTCGCATTCGCCGCGGGTTTCGCGGTGCGACCGTTCGGCGCGATCATCTTCGGTCGACTTGGCGATCTGATCGGGCGCAAGTACACGTTCCTGATCACGATCGTGATCATGGGTTTGAGTACCTTCCTTGTGGGCGTATTGCCCAGCTATGGGTCGATAGGTGTCGCGGCGCCGATATTGCTGATTGCGTTGAGGCTGCTGCAGGGCCTTGCCCTGGGTGGCGAATATGGCGGCGCGGCGACTTATGTGGCGGAGCATGCGCCTCACGGGAAGCGCGGTTTCTACACGAGCTTCATTCAGATCACCGCAACCTTCGGCCTGTTCCTGTCGCTGATTGTGATCCTGGTCTGTCGCAAGATGCTGGGAGCTGATTTCGATACCTGGGGCTGGCGTATTCCGTTCCTGATCTCTTCGCTGCTGCTTATCGTGTCGGTCTATATCCGCATGCAATTGAACGAGTCGCCGCTGTTCCAGCAGATGAAGGCGGAGGGCAGGGGTTCGAAATCACCGTTGACGGACTCATTCGGCAACTGGAACAACGGCAAGATCGTGCTGCTCGCGCTGTTCGGTGCGACCGCAGGACAAGCCGTGGTGTGGTACGCGGGCCAGTTCTACAGTCTGTTCTATCTCACGCAGACGCTGAAGATCGACGCGTTCACGGCCAACCTGTACATCGCTGCGGCGCTGTTGATCGGGACGCCGTTCTTCGTCGTGTTCGGCGCCCTCTCCGATCGCATCGGGCGCAAGCCGATCATCATGCTTGGCTGTCTGCTCGCCGTGTTCACCTATTTCCCGATCTTCAAGGGGCTCACGCACTACGGCAATCCCGCGATCGAGGCGGCCAGCACGAACAGTCCCGTCGTGGTGGTAGCGGACCCGGCCACCTGCAACTTCCAGTTCGATCCGGTCGGAAAGAAGACCTTCACCAGCTCCTGCGATATCGCCAAGAGCGTGCTCGCGAAGGGCGGTACGCCGTATTCGAACCAGGTTGCGACGCCGGGCAATGTCGCTTCGGTCAAGATCGGTGGCACCCAAATCGCATCCTTTGAGGGCAGCGGCATGGATCCGGCTGCGTTCAAGGCAGAGGCGGATGCATTCGGCGCGAAATTGAAGGCGGCGCTGAAGGAGGCGGGCTATCCGGAAAAGGCAAATCCCGACCAGATCAACATGCCGATGCTGATCCTGCTGCTGACCATCCTGGTCATCTACGTGACCATGGTCTACGGACCGATCGCCGCTTGGCTGGTGGAACTCTTCCCGACGCGCATCCGCTACACCTCGATGAGCCTGCCGTATCACATCGGCAATGGCTGGTTTGGCGGCTTTCTGCCAACCACGGCATTTGCGCTGGTGGCATGGACCGGCAATATCTACTCGGGGCTCTGGTATCCGGTCATCATCGCCGCGATGACGTTCGTGATCGGCACGTTCTTCCTGCGTGAAACCAAGGATGTGGACATCTCGAAGTAGCGCTGCGCTGTTGTCGCAGAATGAAAAAAGGGCCGGATCGAAATCCGGCCCTTTTTCTTTGCCATTTTCAAAAATGGCTAGGCGGCTCGTTTGAACAAGCCGATCAGGAACAGCAGGATGATTGCGCCGATCGCCGCATAGATAATTGCGCCGGCGATGCCGCTAAGGCCGAGGCCCAGACTCGGCAGCAGCCAGCCGGCGAGAAACGCACCAACGATGCCGACAACGATGTTGCCGACCAGACCAAAGCCATGACCTTTGACGATCTGTCCCGCGAGCCATCCCGCTACGCCACCCACGATGCACCAGATGATAATTGCCTGAAGTTGAGGATCCATGAACGCCTCCCAGTCCGAACGTCGCGGTGCGCGACGATCCGATTGTGCAGCACGCGGGCAGTCACCGCATGATGCGCCGCGGCGAAGTCAGCTCGTCTGACGACGCACCGACGAGTCGGATGCGTCGATCGAGAGCGCTTCGTTCGCAGGACTGGTCGGCGCAGCATCGGCGCCTGGTCTGGCCAATGCAGAGCCAGCATTGGACGGACGTGGTCTAGGCAGGGTCGCCCGTTTGCGCAGCGCGGCCAGGTCATCGGCAGCGGCCATCGACGTTTCGGGCCGGGCGCTGGCCGAGACGCGGTCGGCGACCACCACGAACACAAAGCCGAAGAAGCCGACCACGGCGCACAGCAGGCCGATTGAGAGCAAACCAACGCTCTTCGTGCTGAACATCAGAGCCGCGCCGAGTATCGTCAGGCCAAGCATGATCCAGCGAGCCATGGCACACCTTCGAACAGCTGAATGAAAGGACGTCACGCTAGCAGAAATTGCGGTATTTGAGCGCGGCCGCCGGTCGGGGGATCGGTGCCGATTAGGTGGCCGGCACAGGCTGCATCATCGCCGTCGATCGCAGTACGATGGCGGCGCGGAGGAATTCATGGTCTCGCTATCGCAACTCGCCCTGGCCGGAGGTCTCGCTTGGGCCAGCGGCATCCGGCTTTACGCCACGATCCTGATTGTTGGATTGCTTGGCCGCTACGGTTACCTGCATCTGCCGGAGCAACTCATCGTGCTGCAGCACACCTGGGTGCTGGCAGCGGCGGGCGTGATGGGCGTCGGCGAATTCCTGGCCGACAAGGTGCCAGGATTCGATTCGGTCTGGGATGCGTTGCATACCTTCATCCGCATTCCGGCTGGAGCCTTCCTTGCCTGGGGCGCGATGGGTGATTCGACGCCCGCTGCGCAGATGGCGGCTGCTTTGGTCGGCGGCATGATCACCAGTGGCACACATCTGGCGAAAAGCAGCACTCGCGCTGCGATCAACACATCGCCGGAACCGTTCACGAACTGGACCGCGAGCGTGAGCGAAGACGGTCTCGTGATCGGCGGTCTTGCGCTCGCATTGACCCATCCCGCCGTGTTCCTGGTCGCGCTGGCGCTATTTCTGCTCGCGCTGATCTGGCTGGTGCCGAAACTGTTCCGTTTTCTTGCGCGCGTTTTCCGGCGATTGCGCGGAAGAACGATCGAAACACTGCCGTCTTCACAGCTCTAGCGGCCTGCAACGCACTTTTCGGAGACGGGTCGCTCGATCTGGCGGTGCTGGATATTTTCTGCGCCATGCTCGGGCATCAGCGCTCGGAGTGACCTGCTTCCCAATAGCCGTGGCGGCCAAACAAACCCGGTCGCACCAGGTCGATGAAAGCGCGTGCTTCGGGGCTCAGGTATTTGCCCTTGCGCACGACCACGCCGTAGCTGCGCTGCGGGAAGTACGCGCTCATGTTGCGCACCGCGAGACGCGCATTGTCCTCTTCACTGATGCAGATGCCGGTCACGATCGAGATGCCGAGCCCCAGTGCGACATAGTGCTTGATCACTTCCCAGCCGCCGACCTCGATCGCGACGTGGAACGGCACCTTGCGCTGCTGGAAGATCAAATCCACGAGCCGATAGGTGGTCAGGCGCTGCGGCGGCAGGATCAGCCCGTACGGCGACAGATCCTCAAGACGCACTTCGCGCAATTTAGCCAGCGCGTGATCGCGCGGCGCGATCAGCATCGGATCGTACGACTGCACGGGTTCGTAGCTGAGGTCGTTGGGCACATCGAGCATCGAGCCGACTGCAAAGTCGACCTGGTCCGAACGCAGCAGGGCGAGCCCGTCCTTGCCGGTCACGTTGTGCAGCTGCAGCTTCACGCTCGGGTACTTCTCGCGGAACGCTGCCACAAACGGCGGTAGCAGGTACTGGATCGTCGATGTGCCGGCCGCAATGTGCAGCTCGCCGCCGGAGAGCCCTGCGCGCAGCGTGCGAAACCGCTGGTCGAGTTGTTCGAGCCCCTCGACCAACGGCAGCGCAAGCTCGTACAGCGCCTGACCTTCGCGCGTGAGCGCAACGCGACGTCTCCGACGCTCGATCAGGTGTGCGCCGAGCTCCTCCTCCAGCGCACGCAGCTGCAGGCTGATCGATGGTTGCGACAAGAACAGCGCCTCTGCCGCACGCGACAGCGTGCCGAGTTTGGCGATCATGCAAAACGCGCGCAGCTGCTTGAGCCGGCTGCCCTTGTAGTAGAAGCGCGGCGTCTTCTCCGCCGCCAGAGGTTTCTCGGCGCGCCGCGTCGCGCCCTCTTCACCCGGTTTTTTCAGTGGGCGCCGCACCGCTGGAGTCTTTTGTGCCATATCAAATCAAGGGATTGGAATACATATTGACAATGATAATGTAATTCATTGAATCATCTGTTTTGTCAAAG
>JBBRZD010000224.1:0-5107 GCA_038237055.1 Lysobacterales bacterium
ACCCAGGTGCCGCCCGCCCTGCTTGATGCGGCATGGCTTGCCGGACGCAAGATCCTGTTGCTCGAACCGCGCCGCATTGCCGCGCGCGCAGCAGCGGAATTCATGGCCGCGCAACGAGGCGAACGCGTCGGCGAAACCGTCGGCTACCGTATCCGCTTCGAGTCCAAGGTGTCGGCCGCAACGCGCATCGAAGTCGTCACCGAGGGCATCCTGACGCGGATGATCCAGGACGACCCCGAACTTGCGCAGGTCGGCGCGATCATTTTTGATGAATTCCACGAACGCCATTTGCACGGCGATCTGGGCGCTGCGCTCGCGCTCGACATACAGACCAACCTGCGCCCGGATCTGCGCCTCCTGATCATGTCGGCGACGCTCGATGGCGAGCGCATCTCGCGCTGGTTCGATGCCGCGCAGCTGGCGAGCGAAGGCCGCAGTTTTCCCGTTCGCGTTGCGCATCCGCTCGCCCGCGCCAACGAAGCGTGGCCCGAACGCGGATGGCCGTTTCATTTGCGCCGCGCGATTGAAACTGCGTTGGCGGAAAACGACGGCGATGTGCTGGTATTCCTGCCGGGCAAGCGCGAGATTGAAATCGCGCGACGTGCGCTCGATTCCCTTCTCCCAACGGGAGAAGGAAAAATCCAGATCGTGCCGCTCCACGGCGAACTATCGCTCACCGAACAACATGCAGCGTTGGCGCCTTCAACCTCCGCTACGCGCCGCGTCGTGCTCGCAACCAACGTCGCCGAATCGAGCCTGACCTTGCCCGGAGTCCGCTCAGTCGTCGATCTCGGCCTCGCGCGCGAACCGCGCTTCGACCCGAATTCCGGCTTCACGCGACTGGACACGACGAATATTTCGCAAGCTTCCGCCGATCAGCGCGCCGGCCGCGCCGGCCGCCTCGGTCCCGGCGTGTGTTATCGGTTGTGGCCGCAGAGTCGACGCCTGGATTCCGAACGCACGCCGGAACTCGCACAGGTGGAATTGTCCCATCTCGCTCTCGAACTCGGCGCTTGGGGTTCGGATGCCCTGCGCTGGATCGATGCGCCACCGCCTGGCGCACTTGCGCAGGCGCGCGATCTGCTGCGTCGACTCGGCGCGCTCAACGACGATGGGCGCATCAACGCGCTCGGTCGCGGCATGCTCGCGTTGGGTGCGCATCCGCGGCTGGCGGCTGCCGTGCTGCGCGCGACTCCTGCGCAGCGAGGACTCGCCTGCGAACTCGCTGCGCTGATCGAAGCACGCAATCCGCTGCGCGGCGACGCGGGGCGCAATGATGATTTTCGTCAGCGCGTTGCCGCGCTTCACGCCTGGCGTGCACGCGATCGCGCTGGTACGCGCGATTTCAGCGCGGACGTCGGCGCACTGGCGACGATCGCGCAAGCCGCCGATGCATGGCGGCGACGCAGCGCTTTGCTCCCTCCCCTTCAAGGGGAGGTCTGGGGAGGGGATGGTGCTCGCGAACAACCTCGTGACAACGGACACCATCCCCACCCAAGCCCTTCCCTTGAAGGGGAGGGCTTGAGCACGGGCAATGTGCTGATCCACGCCTTCCCGGACCGCATCGCGCGCCAAGACCCGAACAACCTGCGCCGCTATCAGCTGGCCAACGGCCGTGGCGCGCGCCTGCTCGATGAGAGCTCTCTCTTCGGCGAGCCCTGGCTGCTCATCGTCGACTTGCGCTACGACGAACGCGACAGCCTGATTCTAGCTGCAACGCCATTCGACCCCGACGTCCTCGAGCGCGATTTCGCGCCGCGTTTCGCACGTCTGCGCAGCGTGCGCTGGAACCGCGACAAGCGCGCAGTGGAGGCGTTCGAGGAACGTCGGTTCGACGCCATCGTGCTCGAACGCCACGCTGTGCCGGCGCGGCCGGAAGATGCGGTACCTGCGCTAATCGCCGCGGTGCGCGATCTCGGCCTCGATGCGTTGCCGTGGAGCGATCATGCGCGCGAACTGCGCCTGCGCGTCGATTCGCTGCGCATCTGGTGTCCCGAACTCGGCCTGCCGGATTTTTCGGACACGGTCTTGCTCGCAACGCTGGAACATTGGCTGTCCCCTTACCTCGACAACAAGCGCCGCCTCGATGCGCTGCAAGCGAGTGAACTTTCCGAGGCCTTGTCGGCGCAGCTGGATTTCACGCAGCGCCGCGCGCTCGACGAACAGGCGCCCAACACTATCCATGTGCCGAGTGGAATGGAGCGCCGCATCGTCTATTCGAGGGATGCGCCACCGGTGCTTGCGGTGAAACTGCAGGAACTGTTTGGTCTCGCTGACACGCCACGTATCGCGAACGGACGCATTCCGCTGACTCTGCATCTGCTTTCGCCGGGCGGCAAACCAGTGCAGGTCACGCAGGATCTGAAGAGCTTCTGGGAACGCACCTATCCGGAAGTAAAAAAGGAGATGAAAGGCCGCTACCCGAAACATCCATGGCCGGACGATCCGTGGACGGCGACGCCTACGCATCGAGCGAAGCCGAGACGCTGAGATCGCTCCGAATCCCTTGCTGGCGTACGTATTCGCTAAGCGAATACCGCTTGCATCGGAACCAATCGAACATGCAACCAGTCGCAGACTGGATGCATCCAAATCCAAAGAATTGAGTATTGCCATGAACAATCCGCAACGTGTGCTGCCTTGGATGATCGCGTTTCTTGCTGCCGTCGGCGTGCTTGGCGTGTTGCTCGCGTCGCGCCTGGCGACGATCTTTGCGGCGAATCCCTTCTTCAACGGTGTGATCCTCGCCGTGCTCGCGGCCGGCGTCATCGTCAATCTGCGTCAGGTACTCATGTTGTCGCGCGAGGTCGCATGGATCGACGCGTACCGTCGCTCCAATCCGGAACAGAAACCGGTGGGTCAGCCGCGCCTGCTGGCACCGATGGCGCGCATGCTCGATGGACGCGAACGCGGTCGCGCTGCCTTGTCGGCGCCGTCGATGCGCACGATCCTGGATAGCGTGCAATCGCGTCTGGAGGAATCGCGCGACCTTTCGCGTTACCTGATTGGCCTGGCGATCTTCCTCGGCCTGCTCGGAACGTTCTGGGGTCTGCTGGTCACGATTCGCTCGGTATCCGACGTCATCGGCACGCTGAATGTCGGCAACGACGCAGTGACGATGTTCGGCGCGCTCAAGGAGAACCTGAAGCAGCCGCTCAGCGGCATGTCGACGAGTTTCTCGACTTCGCTATTCGGGCTTGCCAGCTCGCTGGTGATCGGCTTCCTCGACTTGCAGGCAGGCCATGCCCAGAACCGCTTCTACAACGAACTCGAAGAGTGGTTGTCCGGCATGACGCGGCTCGCTTCGGGTTCGGCGCTCGAAAGCGACTCCTCGGTGCCAGCCTACGTGCAGGCCTTGCTCGAACAGACCGCCGACGGACTGGACCGCATGCAGCGCGCGATCGTCGAAAGCGAACGCGAGCGCCGCGGCAGCAACGAACAACTCGGCGAATTCAGTACGCAACTGGGCCGCCTGGCCGATCTGCTCGGTCGCGACGCGCGCGAACGCCAGTCCGCCGCGGACGTGCAAGACGAGTTGAAGACGGTGTTGCGCCAGCTCGCCAACCAGACGCAACCGGCGGCACAGTTTTCCGATGAGTTGCGCAACGAACTTCGCCTGCTCTCGCGGACGATCGCCGCTGCAATGGATGGACAACGTCCGCGCGCGGCGGCGCCGATGACAGCCGAGCGCGAGCCGCGTCGATGAGCATGCTGCGCCGACGTCGCACGTTCGACATCTGGCCTGGCTTTGTCGATGCACTGACTTCGCTGATCATGGTCATGATCTTCGTGTTGCTGATCTTCGCGATTGGCCAATTCGTGTTGTCCGACACATTGGCCGGCAAAAATCGCGCGCTCGATGCCTTGAATTCGAAGGTCGCGGAACTGGCGAAGAGTCTGTCGCTGGCCGAGGACAGCAAGCACGCCCTCGATCTGCGCGTTAACGAGCTGGGTGGGTCGCTCGGCAAAGCGAGCGGAGAACGCGATCAGCTCAAGACCGAACTCGATGCCGCGACGACTGACGCGGCGAAGCTCAATACCGACATCGCTGCGCTGACCGCGCTGAAGCAGCAGCTCGAAGCGCAGGTCGCGAGCCTCGCCGGTCAACTCGACAGCTCCAAAGAAGATACGGTCAAGCAGACCACATTGACTGCAGCCGCGACCGCGCAAGTCGAGTTGCTCAATCGGCAGCTGGCTGCGCTCAACGAACAGCTGGCCAAGATCCAGACCGCACTCGACATCACGAACAAGAGCGTACTGGCGAAGGACGTGAAGATCGCCGACCTCGGCAAGCAACTCAATATCGCGCTCGCCAATCGGGTTGGCGAGCTCGAGCGCTATCGCTCGGAATTCTTCGGACGCCTGCGCGAAGCGCTCGGCAATCGCACCGATGTACGTGTCGCCGGCGACCGCTTCGTGGTGCCGACCGACGTGTTGTTCGATTCCGGCGCGGCGGAACTCGGTCCTGCCGCGCAGCAGCGCCTTGCGGTGCTGGCGGAAACGGTGAAGGAAGTCGCGTCGGAAATTCCATCCGGCATCGATTGGGTACTGCGCATCGACGGACACACCGATCAACGGCCGATCCACACCGCGCAATTCCCATCGAACTGGGAATTGTCGACCGCGCGCGCGGTCGCGATCGTGAAATACCTCGTCGTGCAGGGCATTCCCGCACACCGCGTCTCTGCGAATGGTTTCGGTCAATTCCAGCCGATCGACAACTCCAACACCCCGGAAGGCGATGCGAAAAACCGGCGCATCGAAATCCAGCTGACCAACCGATGAGCAGGGAACTCCGAAACGCTACAGCTCGCGATACTGCGCTCTATCGATTCCCCACTCTTGATTCCCCATTCCCGACTTTCTGCTGACTGATGATCACGCTGCCAAGAATCAGCGTGCCGGCAATCAGCATCGTCAAGGTCGGTGTTTCGTCGAGCAACAGCCAACCCCAGACCACACCGAACAGAGGAATGAGATAGGTGCAGGTCGTGGCGCGCGCCGCGCCGACGCGCTGAATCAGGCGGAAGAAGAACGCATAGGCGATGCCGGTGCAGACCACGCCAAGCGCAACTGCGCTGAGCCAGGAGGTCTGTGGGACGGGCGT
>JBBRZD010000225.1:0-5079 GCA_038237055.1 Lysobacterales bacterium
CGACACCGAATTCCTTCTCCAGCAGTTCCGCCGCCGCAATCACTTCGCGCAGGATCGTGCCTGAGCCGAGCAGCTGCACGCGCGGCTCGTTCTTCTTCGACTTGCCACCGTCCTTGAACAGATACATGCCCTTGATGATGTCGGCTTCCACGCCGGCCGGCATATCCGGGTGCGTGTAGTTCTCGTTCATTACGGTAACGTAGTAGTAGACGTCTTCCTGTTTCTGCAGCATGCGACGCGAGCCGTCCTGCAGGATCACAGCGACTTCATACGAGAATGTCGGATCGTAGGCGCGGCAGTTCGGAATCGCACCCGCCATCAGGTGCGAGTGGCCATCCTCATGCTGCAAACCCTCGCCATTGAGCGTCGTGCGACCGGCCGTTCCGCCGACGAGGAAGCCGCGGCAGCGCAGGTCGCCGGCGGCCCAGGCGAGATCGCCGACTCGCTGGAAACCGAACATCGAGTAGTAGATGTAGAACGGCAGCATCGGCATGTTGCTGATCGAATAGCTTGATGCCGCGGCCATCCATGCGCTCATCGCACCGGGCTCGCTGATGCCTTCCTGCAGTACCTGACCTTTCTGATCCTCGCGGTAATACATCAGCTGGTCGGCATCAACTGGCTTGTACTTCTGGCCGAACGGCGCATAGATGCCGATCTGGCGGAACATGCCTTCCATGCCGAACGTGCGCGCCTCGTCGGCGACGATCGGCACCAGATGAGGCGCCAATTGCTTGTCGCGCAAGAGAAGGTTCATACCGCGCACGAACGCCATCGTGGTCGAAATCTCGCGCTCGCCGCTGCCCTTGGTGATTTGCTCGAATGCGGAAAGATCCGGCACTGCGATCGACGCGCTCTTCTGGCGGCGCTGCGGCAGGAAGCCGCCGAGCGCCTTGCGCCGCTCCAGCATGTACTGCACTTCCGGCGAATCCGTGCCCGGGTGGTAGTACGGCACTTCCTTGAGCTTGTCGTCGGCAATTGGAATCTGAAAGCGATCGCGGAAGTGGCGCACCGAATCGGCGTCCAGCTTCTTTTGCTGGTGCGTCGGGTTTTGCGATTCGCCGGCCGAACCCATGCCGTAGCCCTTGACCGTCTTGGCCAGAATCACCGTAGGCATGCCTTTGGTGTTCACGGCCTGGTGGTACGCCGCATACACCTTGTGCGGATCGTGGCCGCCGCGGTTCAGACGCCAGATGTCGTCGTCTGAGAGGTTCGCGACCAGATCGCGCGTTTCCGGCGTCTTGCCGAAGAAATGCTCGCGCGTGTAGGCGCCGCCGAATGCCTTGCAGTTCTGGTATTCGCCATCGACGGTGTCCATCATGACCTTGCGCAGCGCACCGGTTGTGTCGCGCGCGAGCAACGGATCCCAGTAACTGCCCCAGACCACCTTGAGCACGTTCCAGTCGGCGCCACGGAAGTTGCCTTCCAGCTCCTGGATGATCTTGCCGTTGCCGCGCACCGGGCCATCAAGACGCTGCAAATTGCAATTGACCACAAAGATCAAGTTGTCCAACCCCTCACGGCCAGCGAGCGAAATCGCACCGAGCGATTCAGGCTCGTCGGTTTCACCGTCGCCGAGGAAGCACCAGACCTTGCGATCGCTTTTCGGGATCAGGCCGCGGTTTTCCAGGTACTTCATGAAGTGCGCCTGGTAAATCGCCTGCAACGGACCGAGGCCCATCGACACGGTGGGGACCTGCCAGTAATCAGGCATCAGCCACGGATGTGGATAGGAGCTGAGGCCATTACCCTTGCCCGAGACTTCGCAGCGGAACAGGTCGAGCCGGTCCTCTCCAATGCGGCCTTCGAGGAACGAACGGGCGTAAATACCCGGGCTCGAGTGGCCCTGATGCAAAATCAGGTCGCCCGGATGCTCGTCGCTCGGCGCGCGCCAGAAATGATTGAAGCCGACGTCATACAACGTTGCCGACGACGCGAAACTCGCGATATGTCCACCGAGTTCGCCCGGCTTGCGGTTTGCGCGCACGACCATCGCCATCGCGTTCCAGCGGATCAGGCAGCGGATGCGCCATTCCATCGCGGAGTCGCCCGGCATGTGCGCTTCGAGCTGCGGCGGTATCGTGTTGACGTATTCCGTCGTCGGCGCGAACGGCAGATAGCCACCGGCGCGACGCGTCTCGTCGACCATGCGTTCGAGCAGGAAATGCGCCCGGTCGGTGCCGTCGGCGCCGATCACGCCCTTGAGCGCGTCGGTCCATTCCTGGGTTTCGACGGGATCGAGGTCCTGGTCGAGAATGTCCTTGAGCTGGTTCATTCGATCCTCTCAATGGCATCGCAAACGGCGATGCGTGGTGCGGCGCCATCGCCGCAGCGCCCGTGTGGGCTGTCAAGTTTAGTCGGCCTCAGCCAAATCTGCATGGGATCCTGCGGAATTGACCTCGGCTCGCGTATTGTCCGGTCGCGACGCCACTTCACGTATAGAGTGGTGTCATACATCCTGGGGATAAACATGCGCACTTTCGTTGCTTTCGCCATTTGCTGGATCTGCCTTGCCCTCCCAACGCCCGCGCAAGCCATCGACCGGATTTTTGCCAGCGGGTTCGAAAATCCACGCTGGGTCCAGGGGTACTACGTCGGCTACGAGCACGACCTGTATCCGATTGCCGAAGTCGATTTCTCCGCGATAACGCACCTGATGGTCGGGCGTGTGCGACCGCTGGCCGACGGCAACATCACCTACGATTTCGATATCGACAACACCAACGGCCCGGTCTGGGCGCATGCCGCCATCGCTGCAGCGCATGCGGCCGGCCGCAAGGCGATCCTGATGCTCGGCGGCGCCGGCGAGATCGACGGCTGGCGCGGTGCGGCAAGCGCGGCAAACCGCTCGTTGTTTGTAATAAACCTGATAGAAATGTACGAGGACTATCAGTTCGACGGCTTCGATCTCGACTGGGAGCCGCTGGAAGCTGGAGATCACGCGGACTTTATCGCGCTCGCACAAGCGCTGCACAACGCCCGGCCCAACCTGATCCTGACGGTACCCCTCAACTGGATCAACTCGAACGTCGCGGGCACGCCCAACCCGTTCCTCGGCCAGATAGCACCGCTGTTCAACCGCATCAACATCATGACCTACGACATGGCCGGCGCATGGGAGGGCTGGAAGAGCTGGCACAACTCAGCCCTGCACGGCGAAACTGCGAACACACCCTCCTCGGTGTCGAGCAGCGTCGCCTATTTCCTCGCTTCCGGCGTGCCAGCGGCAAAGCTCGGCATTGGCTCCGCGTTCTATGGCGACTGCTGGCAAGGCGTGACCGCGCCGCACCAGGATGGCGGCAGCATCAGCACCAGCGACGGCACGATGAGCTACGCGAACATCATCACTAATTACTACGCTCCTAATCCCGCTCGGCGTGTATGGGATGCAACGGCTCATGTACCGTATCTGTCATCTGCAACTGCTTTTGGCAGCGCCCAGTGCAACTTCGTCACCTATGAAGATGCGCAATCGCTAGCCGACAAGGGTGCCTACGCACGCGATCAGGGGCTCGGTGGCCTGATCATCTGGACGATCAGCCAGGGCCATTTCGCGAACAAGCCCGTCGGCCAGCGCGATCCGTTGCTTGATGCCGTGCGCACGGCATTTCTGCCGTAACGACGCAGTCGGCGAACGCGCTGCACTCGACAAGATCGAATGTGGCGCGTTCGAATTCGGTGACCGATCCAATTCGAGAGTGGCGGCTCGAACTTCCTCAGCATCCTCGCGGAAGCGGCCGCGCCGCTATTCTCGCGAAGTAGCAGCCTGCGCGCGGATCTGCGCCTCCACTACCGCCAGCGCTGTCATATTAAAGACGCGGCGCACGGTGGCCGCCGGGGTGAGCACGTGCATCGGCTTCGACGATCCCATCAGGATCGGACCGATCACGACGCCATCGGTCATCACGCGCGTCATGTTGAACGCGATGTTGGCGGCATCCAGATTCGGGCAGACGAATACATTGGCCGAGCCGGTCAAGCGTGAATTGGGGAACTGGCGATCACGTATTTCCTGATTCATTGCGGTGTCCGCGTGCATCTCGCCCTCGATCTCGACCTTGGGCAATCGCTCGCGCAGAAGCTCGACTACGCGACGCATCTTCAGTGAGCTCGCGTCTTCGTGACTGCCGAAATTGGAATGCGACAAGATCGCGACCTTCGGCGTGATGCCAAACAGTTTCAGGCGCAGCGTTGCCTGCGCGACCGCCCCGGCGATGCGCTCGGCATCGGGGTCGAGTGCGACATGCGTATCGAGGAAGAAGAACACGCCGCGTTCGTTGAACACCGCGCTCATCGCTGACAAGGCCGTCACGCCCGGATCCAGCGGAATGATTCCGCGCAGGTAGCCGAGCTTCTTGTGGAAGCGCCCGACGAGACCGCAGATCAAGCCATCGGCTTCGCCCCGACGCAGCATCAACGCTGCGATCACCGTCGCGCGCGAGCGCACGATCTGCTTGGCGCTGTCCGGCGTCACGCCCTGGCGTTGCATCAGTTCGTGGTAAAGCGTCCAGTAGTCCTTGAAGCGCGGATCGTTTTCGATATTGCACAGCTCGAAATCGATGCCGGGCTTCAGGCGCAAACTGAGCCGCTGGATGCGCGATTCGATCACCGACGGGCGACCAACCAGAATCGGCCGCGCGATGCCTTCGTCGACGATGTGCTGGACCGTGCGCAGAATGGTTTCTTCCTCGCCTTCGGCAAACACGATGCGCTTCGGATCGGCCTTGGCGCGCTCGAACACCGGTTTCATCAGCAAGGTGGTGCGGAACACGAACGCGTTGAGTTTTTCGGTGTAGGCGCGCAAATCCTCGATCGGCCGCGTCGCCACACCCGATTCCATCGCAGCTTTCGCGACGGCGGGCGCAAGCTGCACGATCAGACGCGGATCGAACGGCTGCGGAATGATGTAGTCCGGTCCGAAGTTCATGGTCTTGCCGCCGTACGCGCGCGCGGCGACGTCGCTGGCTTCGCGCCGCGCCAGTTCGGCGATCGCGTGTACGCAGGCGACTTTCATCGCTTCGTTGATCGTCGTTGCACCGACATCCAGCGCGCCGCGGAAAATGTACGGGAAGCACAACG
>JBBRZD010000226.1:0-5064 GCA_038237055.1 Lysobacterales bacterium
CGCGTCGCACGCATTACACTTGTCGCGTCCCTGTGAGGTTGCTCCGATGTCCACACGTTTGTTTGTCCTACTCCTGCTCGCGCTGACCAGCGCGTCCGTGTTCGCCGCTGATCCGCCTCTCGCAGCGGAACCTCCGGTGTCCGCGACTGCGCCGGCCAAGGCCGTTGCAAAAGACACCGTCGATCTCGCCGACATCCGCGCATTTACCGCGGTCTACAGTCTGGTCAAGCAAGCCTACGTCGATGATGTCGACGATCACCGACTGATGCAGTCGGCGATCCACGGTCTGCTCGCCGGCCTCGATCCGCACAGCGAATACCTCGGCAAGGAGCAGATGCAGGACCTTTCCGAAGACACCAGCGGCAATTATGACGGCCTAGGCATCGAGGTGGTGCAGGTCGAAGGCACCCTGCGTGTGGTCGCGCCGATCGACGAATCGCCGGCCGAGCGCGCAGGTGTCAAGGCTGGCGACATCATTGTCCGCATTGATGGCAAGCCGGTGCAGTCAGACGATCTTGACGGCGCTGTCGCGCGCCTGCGCGGCAAACCCGGCAGTGAGATCGTGCTCAACGTGCTGCACGAAAAGCAGAGCGTGCCGGTCGACATCCGCATGAAGCGTGAAGTGATCCGCGTCGCCAGCGTGCGCGGGCGACTGCTGGACCCGGGCTATGCGTATCTGCGCGTCAGCCAGTTCCAGTCTGAAACTGGCAGTCAATTGCGCAAGCGCATCGAACGCCTCATCGCCGACAACAAGGCCCCGTTGCGCGGTGCCGTACTCGATCTGCGCAGCAACCCCGGCGGCCTGCTGACCTCTGCCGTCGAAATCAGCGACGAGCTGCTCAGCGATGGCGTGATCGTGAGCACGCGCGGCCGCCTCAAGGAATCGGACATGACCTTCCGCGCAACCCCGGGCGACCTGCTCGACGGCGCGCCGCTCGTCGTGCTCGTCGACAATGGCACCGCATCGGCTGCCGAGATCGTCGCTGGCGCACTGAAGGACAATCACCGCGCGTTGTTGATGGGTCGGCGTACCTTCGGCAAGGGTTCGGTGCAAACAGTGCTGCCGCTCGATGCCGAGCACGCGGTGAAACTCACGACGGCGCGCTACTACACGCCAAGCGGCATCTCGATCCAGGCTGCCGGCATCCAGCCGGACATTGCACTTGGCGATTTCGCATTGAGTCAGCGCGACAACGAACCGTCGCCTTCTTTCGGCGAGCGTGATCTGCGCAATCATCTGAAGGGCGCGGACGAGACCGATGGCCCGACCAAGCCGAGCGCGGCCAATCTCGACCTGCATCAGGACTACGCGTTGAATGAAGCGTTGAACGCGCTGAAAGCGTTGGCGTTGCGCAGCAAGCCGGCGGCGAGTCCGGCTTCGCCTGCCGAAAACAAAAAAGGCTAGTCCGCGCGAATTTCTCCGTTAAATCCGTGGTTTCGACGCTTCTCGCATCGAAGACGATGCTGCCTCTTGGCTAGTAAACTCCCCGTTTTTTGGCGCCAAAGCCAACGGCTCGCCTTCTATTGCATGCCGATCATCTTGTAACCCGGAGATTCCATGAACGTCCCGCGAGACATTACCGAAGCGCAGTTTTTCGAGATGGTCGATCGCTACATTGCCCAAGCCAACGACTTCAGCAAGAAATTCGCGCCGCCGCACGTAAGCGCCTCTCTGCTGTTTGCCGCTGCGCGATTCAACGCGTTCAACTGGGTCAACCGCAGCCAACAGCAGGAACAGACGCTGGATGAGGCGGCGCTGTTGTTCCGTGCGGAATACGAAAAAATGTTCCGCGACAACGTGCATAGCCTGACCATGGTTCGGCCGCCGGAGTAATTCGGGTAGCCGTACTCTGATCGAGTTCGGCGCCGCCTATTTGTTGGCCGGACGCGGCGGTGAGATCGGAAACGGCATGATCTTGTCGCCGCTGACCGCATCGCGGATGGCGAGCGGACCTCGACGCACGACCTCTTCGATGCGCACGATTGCCTGGATCGGCACGTGCAGCATCGTGGTGTCCTTGAACTCCTCGCGCAGCCGTTCTTCAGTCGGATCGACCAGAAGGCCTTCGCCGGGCGGATCGAACACCAATTCGCCGACTTCAGTGAAACCCCACAGCGCGCTCGACGCGACGTGACGAGCATAGAGCTCGATGCTCTTGCCTTGCGAGAGGAAGCTGACCTTGTAGAGTTTGTTCTTGCGCATGCGCCGCATTGTAGGGGGTGAGCGCGCGTTGCGTTCCCCCCCCGGCAGTATTGTCAGCTGTAGGCCGTCAGCCTCGTAACCGTCGCGCGACCGCCGGCTTCGACAGTAGCGCGAGCACGATGCCGATCAGGAAGCCGGCGATATGCGTCCACCATGCGACCGCGCCGAACGCGGGGCCTACGTAGGTGAACAACAGTTGCAGCGCGGCCCAGAAGCCGATCAGCAGTGGCGCCGGAATGCGCACGAATTCGAGGAACACGCCGAGTGGCAGTACGAGGCCCAGGCGTGCGCGTGGGAACAGCGCGAGATAGGCGCCAACGATCGTCGACACGGCGCCACTGGAGCCGATGATCGGTGCGTTCGTCCCGGCCAGCGTCAACGCGCCGACAAGGTTCGCGAGTGCGCCTCCGATCACGAACATGGCGAGAAAGCGTGTCGAACCGAGCGCACGTTCGGCAGAGACACCGAACACGATCAGGAACAGCAGGTTGCCGGTCAGATGCAGCCAGTCCGCATGAATGAAGATCGCGGTAACCAAGCGCGCCGCGCGCAGTTCGGTCAGTTGTTGCAGCCATGGCACATTCGCATCAAGCAGGGTCGACGGCACGGTGCCCCAGCGCGTCAGCAGCGCAAGGCGTTGCGTGATCGGCATCGTTGCAAACCAGAGGAATATGAACACGCACGCCGCGACGATCAGCAAAGTCGCCCACGGCGGTGTCGGCTTGCGACGACTGGGCAGGTGGACGAACACGAGCGTGCCGCTTAGCGGCCGTCGCGCGGGTACACGAAGCGTTGACCTTTGAGTTCGAGCACGATGCCGTCCGGGCGGACTTCGCGCAAGATCAGGCCTCCGCCGACATCGTCGCCCTCCACGTGGCGCTCACCCTTGATCACGACGAAGCGCTGGTGCGGATCATCGCTGTACACATGCATCGTCAACGTGAGATCGGGCAAATCCTTGCGTGTCGCATAGGGCAACTCCCACACCGATGGCAGGGCGGGTTCCACGCGCTCCTTTTTCGGCGCCGCCACAGCAGCCGGCGGCGGCGTTGTGGTTAAGGCAGGCGCTGCAGACGTTGCGGGCAACTCGGGCTTGGGCACTGGCGTGACGGGCGTGACGGGCGTGACGGGCGTGACCGGCGCACCAACGGGTTTGCGCGATGGCTCCGCTGCAGCGCGGGGTCCGGCCAGCGTCGGCGGCGCGATCGGCAGTTGCGTTACCGATCCTGGACGGTCGCCGAGCGGCAGCATCACGCTTTTCGGTGCAACGCTGCCATGGTCGTTTGCGCTGGCGACGTCAGGCTTTGCAGCGGGGGCCTGATTTGTGGGAGTTGGCGCGACTGTCCGCGCGGTTCCCTCGCTCGCAGCGTTGCGATGCTCTGGCGCTTGCGGTGTGGGTGCCTTCGTTGCAACCGGTGTGCTGACGGGTTTTGCCGCTGGACTGGATTGCGCAAGCGGCGTGTTCGCACTCGGTGCTGCGGGCGTGCGCAGCAGCCACCAGCCTACACCGCCGGCAATCAGGATCAATACAGCGAGCAACGGCAACGCGCTGCGACGGCGACGCGACGCGAGTGCTGGCGAGCCCAGTGTCGGCGCTTCACCGAGACGGCGCTGCTGCTCGGATTTCTTCAGTGCTTCGAGGATCAACGACATTGCGATTCCTGACTAAAGCACCGCGACTGCAGAAGAGCAGCGCGCGGCGCACATATTGAATTGTGTAACGGGCAACGATTGCTCACTCGACCGTGCGCGCAAGATGCGGGCCGGCATCATCGAGCGCGGACAGCGCGAACAGGGTTTCCGGCCCGATGATGCCATCGGCCTTGATGCCGTACGCCTGTTGCAGCTTGCGCACACGTTCCTCCAGCTCAGCATCGAACGCCGGCGCTCGCGTTTTCGCGCTGATGCCGTTGTCGAATGTGGCCAGTCGATCCGTAACCCAGGCCACGCCCTGACCCGTCTCCCCGCGCTGCAGGCTTGCGGGGATGTCCGCCGGCAATCGCCACAGCGCGATAAAGTCACCGTTCCACACCTTGGACAGCGAAGGGTACGCAAGTTCATAGCGCGCGCCAGCCAGATCGATGCGCACGCGCTGCTTGCCGACACCTTGCAGCAGTGCATAGGCCGGGTGTTCGGCGGAACCGAGCCGCAGGATCAACGGGCGATCGAAATGGGTGACCTGATCAAGGGCTGCATGGCCACGCAAACACGCGATACCGGGCGCGATGATCGTCGGGCAACGGCTGGCGTCGCGCACAGATACCGCGCTTGCGTCGACCTGCCAACGTGCGAGTAGCTGGGTGAACGCGGTCAGCTCCGTTTCCGGGGCCTCGGCCAGGCGCGCCTCGAGGCGCGTCGCTTCGGCGTCGGCCGCAGGCGGTGCGACAACGACAGGCGCAGGTGCGCGTGTCGGCTCTGTCTGTTGGTGCGCAAACAACCATGCGGCGCCACTGGCGACGCCGGCGGCCAACAAAACGATCGCGGCCATACGCCCGTAGCGGTGCATCCAGTAGAGCGCATGGCCGGGAAGCGCCTCGTCCGCAGCGCGGTTGACCAGGCGTTCGCCAAGGCTGTCCTGCTCGCGCGCGTAGCCCGCCATCAAGGAGCGGTCGGCGATGATGTTGACCAGGCGCGGAATGCCGCTCGAACGCTGGTACAGCGCCTTCAGCCCCAGGCGCGAGAACGGAATGCGCGCGCACCCGGCGACCGCCATGCGATGGCGCACATAGGTTTCGGTTTCGGCCGCATCGAGCGGCGTGAGGTGGTAGCGCGCGGTGATGCGCTGGGCCAGCTGGCGCAGCTCCGGCCGGTCGAGTATCTCGCGCAGTTCGGGCTGGCCGAGCAGGATGATCTGCAGCAGC
>JBBRZD010000227.1:0-5029 GCA_038237055.1 Lysobacterales bacterium
CGGAGGCCTCGGCGTCGGTATCGACCGGCTTGTGATGTTCCTCGCCGATGTACCCTCGATCCGCGATGTGCTGCTGTTTCCGTACATGCGCCCGGAGGCTTGAAGCGGCGAAGGCGAGGCCGGGCGCTTTCTCAAGATACCTAGTGCGGTGAAATTGGCAACGTGCGTTGCAAGTAGATAGTGGTCATACTTATTTCAGCCGCCGATCAGGCGGCCTTCCCAGGGGGGAATAGGTGTGACCAGCAATAGCCCGGAAAATGCGGGACTCCGTCCGGCGCGGATGTCGATTCACTCGGCCGTATTCATCAGCAGCGGTCACAACGCATGGAGCAGTGATATCGCGGACATTTCCGCGACCGGTGTTCTGGTCGGCAAACCCGAGAACTGGAACGGTGTCGTCGGCGACCTGTTTTCGCTCGACATGCTGATTGGCGATGCTCTCGACATCCATGTCGAGGCGCGCCTCGCCCGGATCACCGAGAGCCAGCTCGGTTTCGCTTATGCGCGCATTCCCGAGAACAAGGAAATTCCTCTCTGGAACCTGCTCGGCGGTTACGCAGACCGGCTCGAACCTTACTCTTCCTGATCGTCCTGGCCAACGCCGCCTAGAGCGCCGACCATCCCGGTTTTCTATTGTGTGGGCGCGACGTTGTCGCGTAATTCGCGGCGCAAAATCTTGCCGACGTTGGTCTTTGGCAACGACTCCCGGAATTCGATATAGCGCGGCAACTTGTAGCCCGTCAGGTTCGCCTTGCAGTGGGCGCGGATGACTTCTTCGGTGAGATCGGGGTCCTTCTTCACGATAACGAGCTTCACCGCTTCGCCCGACTTCTCATCCAGCACACCGACGGCTGCGACTTCGAGGACACCAGGAAGCTGGGCTACGACGTCCTCGATTTCGTTTGGATATACGTTGAATCCGGACACAAGAATCATGTCTTTCTTGCGGTCGACGATATAGACGAAACCTTTTTCGTCGATGCGCGCAATATCCCCGGTGCGCAGCCACCCATCGTTCGAAAGAACGTTCGCGGTTTCGTCCGGCCGATTCCAATAACCTTTCATCACCTGTGGGCCGTGCACGCAAAGCTCGCCGACTTCGCCGATGGCCAGTACCTTGCCGTCGTCGTCCTGGATAGCGACATCGGTCGAAGGCACTGGCAATCCGATCGATCCGTTGTATTCGGGGATATCGAGCGGATTGATGCACGCGGCTGGGCTTGTTTCGGTCAATCCGTAGGCTTCCGCCACGGTGCAGCCAGTAACCTTTTTCCAGCGTTCCGCAACCGCGCGTTGCACGGCCATGCCGCCGCCGAGCGTCAGGCGCAATTGCGAGAAATCGACCTGGTCGAAGCCGGGTGTATTGAGGAGCCCGGCGAACAGCGTGTTCACGCCCGTCAAGGCGGTGAAGCGCAACGAACGGATCGTTTTGACGAAGCCCGGCATGTCACGCGGGTTGGTGATGAGATGGTTCAATCCGCCGATGCGTGCAAAGGTCAGGAAGTTCGCGGTCAATGCGAAGATATGGTATAGCGGCAGGGCCGTGATGACGATTTCTTCGCCCTCGCGCGTGTTCTGGCTGATCCATGCGAATGCCTGCAGCATGTTCGACACCATGTTGCGGTGAGTCAGCATCGCGCCCTTGGCGACGCCCGTAGTGCCGCCGGTGTATTGCAGGAACGCCAGATCGTCGGGACCGACGTCGATCTTCGGAAGTTTCGAGCGGGTGCCGCGCCCGAGCGCCTCATTGAAGCGGATCGCATCGGGAATCGAATAGGCCGGCACCATCTTTTTCACGTGACGCACGACGAAATTGGTGATCGCCGATTTCGGAAAGCCGAGCATGTCGCCGAGACCGGTACAGATGACGTGCTTGCATTGCGTATCGGAGAGAACCTCCGCCACCGTGCCGGCAAAGTTGTCCAGCACCAGGATGGCGCTGGCACCCGAATCGGACAACTGGTGTTTCAGCTCGCGCGGCGTGTACATCGGGTTGGTATTGACGACAATCAGGCCGGCGCGAAGCGCTGCCATGATCGCCACGGGGTACTGAAGTACATTCGGCAACATGATCGCGATGCGATCACCCTTGGCAAGTTTGAGGTCGTTGACCAGGAATGCCGCAAACGTCGCGCTGAGTCGATCGAGGTCGCCGTAGGTGATGGTGCGACCCATGTTCGCGAACCCGGGCCGGTGGCGAAACCGGTCGCAACATTCTTCGAGCAACGCGGCCACGGAGCGGTATTGGCCCGGATCAATCTCGGCTGGAATGCCTGCGGGATAACTGGCCAGCCAAGGACGTTGTACGGTCGTCATGCGTGTTCCCCTGTGGCCGAAAGCGGCAGCGCATTGCTGCGACTGGGCGGGATCGGTGTCGTTCCATTACGCTGCACGCGAATTGCGACGGCGCTCCGGTCGATTGCAGCACAAGCCCGGAACAAGCGGCAAGCCGCAATGCAACGTGAATCGGTTGTCGAGGAGGATGCCATGCGTCGGTTATTGATCGCCACGTCGTTCCTGCTATGTCTCTCGTGTGCCCATCAGCCCGATGCGGAGGCGATTCGCGGCGCAATCGCGGAGGCAGCCGCAGCGGTCGAAGGCCGCCGTGGTGCGGATCTGCTTGAGCACATCAGTGAAGATTTCATCGGCAATGATGACCTTGATCGCGCGCAATTGGACAGGATGCTGCGTATGCAGATGATGGGCGCGAAATCGATCGGCGTGAGCGTCAATGGTATCCGGGTGGACGTGCAAGGCGATCGCGCGACGGCAAGTTTCGAAGCGAACATAACGGATTCAAGCGGGCGTTGGATACCCGATCGCGCTGTGACGCTGAAATTCGAATCCGGCTGGCGTCACGAGGGTCGCCAATGGCGTTGTTATAACGCGAAGTGGACGCAAGGCTGACCCGCGTCCGTGCAACTTGCAGCATGCCACGCGCATCGGTGATAAATCGGGCCAATAATAGCCATCAATCGGCTAACAAAAACGGCGCGGTTTCCCGCGCCGTTCATTGCCCACGTGCACGCTCGACGCGCGTGACGATGGCCTATGCCGCTTTCTTCGCGGCCAGCTGACGCAGCACATACTGCAAAATCCCGCCATGTCGGAAGAACTCGCGTTCCTTCGGCGTCAGCAACAGCACCTTGACCTTGAATGTCTTCTTGCTGCCGTCGGCGGCGGTTGCCGTGACATTCGCTTCCTTCGACTCGCCGCCGTTTAGACCGGTGATGTCGAAGGTCTCCTTGCCGCTCAAACCAAGGGTCTGCGCGTTCTGGCCATCGAGGAACTGACACGGCAGCACGCCCATGCCGACCAGATTCGAGCGGTGAATGCGCTCGAAGCTTTCAGTGATAACCGCCTTGACGCCGAGGAGCAGTGTGCCCTTGGCTGCCCAATCACGCGACGAACCGGTGCCGTATTCCTTGCCGGCGAGCACCACCAGCGGCGTTTTTTCCGCTTTGTATTTGATCGCTGCGTCGTAGATCGCTAGCTGTTCGCCACTCGGTACATGCAAGGTGTAGCCGCCTTCCACGCCATCCAGCATCAGGTTCTTGATGCGGATATTGGCGAAGGTGCCGCGCACCATCACGTCATCGTTGCCGCGACGTGAGCCGTACGAGTTGAAATCCTTCGGATCGACGTCTTTGGAAACCAGGAAACGGCCTGCCGGACTGTCCTTCTTGATCGAACCGGCCGGCGAAATGTGATCGGTCGTGATCGAGTCGCCGAACAAGCCCAGCACGCGCGCGCCGTGGATGTCCTCGATGCTGCCGGGTTCCTTGCTCATGCCGTCGAAGTAGGGCGGATTCTTGATGTAGGTGGAGTCGTCCCACTTGAACAGCGCGCCGTCCGGCGATGCGATCTGGTTCCAGCGACTGTCGCCCTTGAACACATCGGCGTAGTTCTTCTCGAACATGGCCGGATTGATCGCGCCTGCGATGGTGTCCGACACTTCCTTGTTGCTCGGCCAGATGTCCTTCAGGTAAACCGGTTTTCCATCGCTGCCGATGCCGAGCGAATCCTTGGTCATGTCGATATCGAGCGTGCCGACCAGCGCATAGGCGACTACAAGCGGCGGTGAGGCGAGGTAATTCATTTTTACTTCGGGGTGGACGCGGCCTTCGAAGTTGCGATTGCCGGATAACACCGATGCCACCGCGAGATCGCCTTCGGCAATGCCCTTGCTGATTTCCGCCGGAAGCGGACCGGAGTTGCCGATGCAGGTCGTGCAGCCGTAACCGACGACGTAGAAGCCGACCTTTTCGAGTTCCTCAAGCAGGCCGGTTTTCTTCAGATAATCGGTCACGACCAGCGAGCCCGGGCCGAGCGAAGGCTTGACCCAAGGCTGCGACTTCAGCCCGCGCGCAGCCGCTTTCTTCGCCAGCAGGCCGGCGGCGATCATCACGGCGGGATTGGACGTGTTCGTGCATGAGGTGATCGCGGCGATGACGACGCTGCCGTCGCAGATCTTGAAGGTCTGGCCGTCCTTCTCGACGCGCACACCGCCGTTGGTGATTGCGTTGGCTGGATTGCCTACCGCGGTCGAACCGCCCTCGTTGGCGAACTCCTCGATTTCCTGCGTGCGCGGCTTGCGCGATGCGGTCAGCACCGAGACCGCATCCTTGTAGCTCTTTTGCACGCCTTCGAGCAGGACGCGATCCTGCGGGCGCTTCGGGCCGGCCATCGACGGCCTGACGTCGGCAAGGTTCAGCTCCAGCGTCGCGGTGAAGGTCGGCTCGATCGAATTTTCGTCGTGCCACATGCCCTGTGCCTTCGCATAGGCTTGGACCAGCTTGATCTGATCTTCACTGCGACCCGAGAGGCGCAAGTAGTTCAGTGCTTCCTGGTCGATCGGAAAAATGCCGCAGGTCGCGCCGTATTCCGGCGCCATGTTCGCGATCGTTGCGCGATCGGCGAGCGGCAGGTGCTTGAGACCTTCGCCAAAGAACTCGACGAACTTGCCGACCACACCGAACTTGCGCAGCATCTGGGTCACGGTGAGCACGAGATCGGTGGCGGTCACGCC